>JBDSZP010000031.1:0-8334 GCA_039925065.1 Luteolibacter sp. | reverse complement strand
CTGGAAGTCCCCGCTGATGTCGAGCGGTTCATTGAGCAGGCGGGCGGGTTGCGCGCCAAGCGGCGTGCAGGCGGCGAGCATCACACCAAGGCCGATGGCCCGGGATGCGAAACCGCCCCGTGATGGGATTTTCTCTGAGGATTGATACATGCGGATGAAAGATCGGTGGCAGGAGTTTGTTAGTCCAAGGAGCAAAAAAGAACCATAGATGGTCGCGGATCAATGCGGATTCATGAAGTTGTTTCGAACGGAGACCCGCCTTGCAGGGTAAAGCCTGAGTGCTACTTGAGCTTCTTGAAATCAGCGTCCAACTGCGTCCATCTGTGGTTGTCTTCTCATATTCAGGTTAGTAGCTGAGACCGAAACCGAGCGGGAAGAGCGGACTCCCCTGCGGGGCCTTCCCGTGACTAACGGGAACCTGATCCATGGATTGTGGCCAAGTGAAGGAGAGCTTGCCGGTGGGTTTGTAATCGCCGAAGAGCACATCGGCGACCCCTGCCCCCTCAGTTCCAGGAAGCCATGCGGCGACCAACGCGTCCGCCTGGCCGACCGCTCCGTCGAGCACCAGCGGCCGCCCTGATAGAACCACCACCACGACGGGAACGCCTGCGGCTTTGGCTTCGGAAATGGCAGAAGCGTCTTCTTTGGACAGCGAGAGATCCTTGCGGTCGCCCTCCATTTCAGCATACGGCGTTTCCCCCACCACGAGGACGGCGACATCCGCCCCTGCGGCCCCACTGCCGTCTGTGCTTTGCGTGATCTTCGTATCCTTCCCTGCGGCCGAGCGGATCGCTTCGAGGATCGTTGTGCCGCCGGGTGTGACCGCACCGCGTTTTCCCTGCCAATCGACGGTCCAGCCGCCGCATTGCATGCCGAGGTCGTCCGCGCCCCGGCCGGTCACGTGGATCCGTTTCGCAGTGGCTGAGAGTGGCAGGATGTTGCCTTCATTTTTGAGCAGGACGAGCGAGCGGCGCACGGCTTCACGCGCCACCTGCCGGTGTTCTTCCGAGCCAAATTTTGCAGCAAGTGCCGGGTCCGCCATGTTCGAGGCGTTTTTATCCATCATGCCCATCGCGAGTTTCACGCGCAGGATGCGGGTGACTGCATCGTCAATCCTCGAAACCGGGATCTTACCTTCATTCACCAGCTCCTGAAGGAGACTAATGTATTCGCGGTATTTGTCGGTCACCATCACCATGTCGATGCCGGCGTTGATAGAAATCTCGATGCATTTCTTGTAATCCGACGTGGCGACCTGCCCGGATGCGTTGCTGCTGGCCAACTGGGCAGCTTCCGCCGAGGGAGGAACGATCTGATCGATGGCGTTATAATCGGAAATCACGAATCCTTCGAAGCCGAGTTCTTTCTTCAAAATATCGGTAAGAAGCTTCTTGTTGCCCGTGCATTTCACACCGTTCCAACTGCTGTAGGAGGGCATGATCGTGCCGGCTCCCGCGTCGATCGCCGCCGGATAACCGGCCATGTGAATGGTGCGCAGTGTGGCTTCGTCCACCCGTGTGTCACCTTGATCGAGCAAGCCCTTGCCAACCGCCGACTGATAGGCCGTTCCCCCGTCTCCGACGAAATGTTTCAAACAAGCCAGGACATTTTCGCGTCCGGAAAGTGTATCCCCCTGCAAGCCCCGCACAGCAGCCTGGCCGAGCAAGGCTGCAACTGCGGGATCTTCTGAAAAGCCCTCGTAAGTCCGGCCCCAGCGGATGTCCTGCGGCACCGTGACACACGGCGCGAAGGTCCACTGGATTCCCGTGGCCCGGGTTTCCTCAGCAACGACCTTGCTGACCCGTTCGAGCAATTCGGGATCACGCGTGCAGCCGAGGCCAACGTTGTGGGGAAATATCACCGCGCCGAGCACGTTGTTATTGCCATGGACGGCGTCGATTCCGAACACCAGCGGGATCGCGAGGCGGGTGCCGAGAGCCTGTTTCTGCGCATCCTCATACACACCCGTCCAGTCCTTTAGCGTGTTGCCCGAGTCCGGATCGGAACCACCGCCGCAGAGCAATGAACCGAGAAACAAGCCGCCGACATCCTTGCGATCCTTCAAGGCTTTCCAATCCGGCTGCGTCATCTGCCCGGCTTTTTCTGCGAGAGTCATCTTCGCCACAAGGGCCCGGGCTTCCGCATCGTGGGCGGTAAGCCATTTCGGCGACGCGGCCTGCGCGTTGTGGATCGAAAAAAGCGCGAGCAACGCGGCGGTTCCCCGGAGGGCATTGAGTGATGAAGGAAGACGTCCTTGTTTCATATATATGGATTAAATGTTAGATACTCGTGGTCGCGGCGAATCGCGCCCGAAAGCCACTCTCAGTTTGGCGTCACCTTGAGGCGGACGAACTGCTTGCCGCTGCCGGTGATCGTGTATGTCACCGAACCGCTGGTGTTGCTGAGATTCGGATCGCCGGAGTTGACCGAGGTCCAGTTGACGAGGTCGGCGGAAGTCTGCACGACAAACTGGACGGCGTAATCCGTAGCTGGAATGTTGCCTCCGTTGGTCCAGGTGACGGTTCGCACGGCGCCGGTGACCACCACCGAGGGATTCGCCGTGAATCCGGTGGCAGCGTTCATGAAGTATTCCACGCCGTTGGCCACGCCGTCCTGATCGGTGTCCTGATTGGAAGCCGCGCCTCCGACGTGGCTTGCTGCCCAGCCGGCGTATCCGGGCGTGGCCGGGCCGGTCACCTGGAGCTTGCCCGTGCCGGTAAGCGAGTCGAGCGGCGTGCCCGGTGCGCTTCCGCCGTTGGCGTCGGAAGCCCGGTAGAGGGCGGGAAAGGCGACCGGCGCGCCGGCAATAATCAGGCTTCCGATCGTGTCCGTGTCGCCATGGTCCAGGTTCAGCGTCGCTCCGGCAGCGATGGTGACGTCGGCGCTGTCGGCGAGGCAAGCCGAGTTGATGGAGAGCGTTCCCGCGTTGACCTTGGTGTTGCCGGTATAGGTGTTGGCGCCGGCGAGGGTCAGCGTGCCCGCGCCGTTTTTGGTCAGGCCGCCACCCGTGGAGACGATGTCCCCTTCAAGGTCCTGCCCGACCCACCCGTCAAACCCGTTGGTGTCGATGACCGCTCCTCCTGCCTTCACGTAAGCGTGGGTAAGCCCGCTAACGGACTGATAGGCGCTGGCCTTCAACGTGCCGCCGTTGAAGTTGACGACGGCGGAAGAGCCGCCGCCCTTGGCGACACCGCTGGTTTGCAGCGTGCCACCGTTGAGATTCACAACGCCAGCGCCGCCTGCCTGAGCCACGCGAACGGAAGCGAATTCTCCCGTCGTGACGGTGCCGGTGCCTGAGACATTCAGGGTCCCGTTACCGCCTTCGCCGACAAACAGATCATTGGTGGCGTTGAACGTGCCGCCACTGACGTTCAAGGTGGATGTGCCTCCCGTGAAGGAGCTGAGAACAGTTTGGCCACCGCCCGTGGCAGCGTTCACGGTGCCGCCGGACTGATTGTAGGTGCCGTTGCCGCCGTTATCGCGACCAATCACGAACCAATTGGCGGACGAGACGGTGCCCGCGGACTGGTTGAAGGTGGCGGTGCCGTTCTGACCGACCCAAAGCTCGCCGTCGGAGCTGAGTGAACCTCCGGTTAGATTGTAGGTGCCAGTGGAGCCGGTGGCATTACCGATGATCGACAGGCCGGTGATAGCGACGGTGCCCCCGGACTGGGCGAAGGTGCCGGTGCCGTTCTGACCGACCCGAAGATTGCTGGACGAGACGGTGCCCGCGGACTGATTAAAGGTGCCGGTGCCGCTCTGACCGACCCAAAGCTCGGTGCCGGCGCTGAGTGAACCTGCGGTGAGATTGTAGGTGCCAGTGGAGCCGGTGGCATTCCCGATGATCGCCAGGCCGGTGGTAGCGACGCTGCCCCCGGATTGATTAAAAACGCCGATACCACCTGTGTTGGCACCGACTTGCAACTCTTGGCCAACGGTGATTGTGCCGGTGTCCAGATTAACGGTGCTGGGCGTGCTGCTGTTGAAGCCGACCCCAAAGTTGTTGGTGGTGGCAACCGTGCCGGAGGTGTTGATGTTGAAGGTTCCATGGCTGCCGGAAGCGCCAAAGGGATCGCCCAAGAAAATTTCGGGAGTCGTGAGTGAGCCTGTTCCGGTGCCGAAGCCGGTCAGCGAGCCGCCTGTGGTGGCGGTATTGGCGAGATTGTAGGTGCCGATGGCGTCCTGGCCTGCGCCGATGAGAACCCGCACCGTGGCATTGATTGAGCCCCCCACGTGGTTGAAAAGGCCGGTTCCGAACCAGAGGCCGACGGCTAATTCGCCCACGTCGGGGGCATTGGAGGAAAGCGTGGCGATGTTGCCCGTGGTGGTGTTGACGACCACTCCTTCATTGTTCGGAACCGTGCCGCCGCTCCAGTTAGATCCAATGTTCCAATCGGTGCTTGTCGAGCCATTCCAGTCTGCCGCATGCACGGCGGAGCAGCAGACGGTGACGAGAGCTGCGGTGAGGGCGATTCCCGCGCTGCGGGACCAATTCAGTGGGTTCATTCGACTAGGTTTCATGGATTTTGGGGGCTGGGAGCCAGGGGAGGGCGTGATGAAGCCGGGATTTCTGCGAAGCGGATCGATTGTTCTATCCGTTTCGCCCGAGAGTGCCGCATTCGTGATTCACGACCGGGCAAGCTAGGCGATCTTGCCGTCATCGTGCAATGGGCGGAAACACCCATGCCGCTCCGGGGCTATCAGTGCCCCCCGGATCGCGGCTGCGCCTACAAATATGATTTGTGGTCGAAGGCGAACTTCAGCAGGCTGTGCGAGCCGTAAATATTGAGCTTCCTGCTGATGTTGTGGCGGTGATTTCCCCGCCCTCGATCAGGGTTGGGATTTCCCTTCAAGCTGGCCGAAGAGCTGGTAGTGTCCTAATTTGGATCCTCGGCTTTCTTGAGCGAGAATGAGCCGCGATACGTTGTTAACCTGACAGTGCCGCCGATCAATGATCCGGAGGCGATTTTCCACGTTCCGGGACGCCCTGAGCCTATGCGCGGCCCGACTGGCTACCTAGCCATCATCGCAACGATGCGGGGAGGCTTCCCGGACATTCAGTGGACGTTGGAGGAGATGATTGCCGAAGAGGACAAGGTGGCCGCCCGGTTTACTATGCGGGGCACGCACGACGGCGCTTTTTTCGGGGTTCCGCCAACCGGGGAGAAAATCGCGGTTCAGGCGATGAATTTCTACCGTCTCGCTGACGGGCAAATCGTCGGAGAACGCGGCCAGCCAGATCTGTTAGGGTTGCTACAGCAAATCGGCGCAGCTCCAAGAGCTTAGATGCCGGTTTCAAATTGGAACACTACCGAAATTCAGCGTGGTGTCCGCCAGTGATTCGACGAGTCGATCAAAGGTGAAAAGAAGGCTCGTTTCATCACCACTTTCGGCAACCGTCACCAAGTCACCATCGAAGGCCAGCGGTTTTCCACCGAGCTGATACTCCAGGACGTTGGCGAACAAATCATTTTCCGGACTATCACTCGAGCCGTCATTGACGTTCGGAATCAGTGAGGCGTTCGCGAGAGCCCAGGTGGGCTTAGACGTTAGACGGTCAGGATTCCTTGGTTTTACGACGAAAAAGGCAGGGAGAGTCCATCTCCCTGCCTTTGGTTTTTCGATTCAGGGTGAGATTATTCAATCCCCCCGAGAGTGCCCGATTCTCACTCCGCGCTCACCCGAACGAAGAGCTTCGGCTGGCTCAGGAGGGCTCCGCTGAGCGTGACCGTCACGGTCTGGACATCGCCATTCGTGGCGGTGACCACTTGGCCGGCACCCGCATCCGTCGTCCAGCCGGTCATGGTGGTCGAGGTTTTGACCGTGTAGGTGCGGCCGCTTACCGCCGGGTTCAGCCGGGTGTAGCGGAAGACGCCGGTAGCCTTGTTAGGCAGCGCGATGATCGGATTGACCGATGCGCCGCTGCTGGGGTTGAGACCGAAGGCGAACTCCTGATCATTGGTCATTCCATCATGGTCCGGGTCGCCGCCAGCAGTCTTGTCGGACAAGGCCGTGTAGGCGTTGATCCACGTCGTGAACGGGCTGGGGTCGGCCGGGGAGAGGAGGAACTTTGAGACTGGGAGCGCCACCCGACTGAAACGGACTTCGTCGATGGATCCGTGAACGTAGTCGGTGGAATTGCCTCCATATTGGCCGCGACCGATGGTCCAGGGAGTGGTGGAGCCAGCGGTGGGCACGCGGAGGCCGGGAAACCCGGTTACGGACCCGACCGAGATACCGTCAATGTAAAGGGTGCAAGTGCCGGCAACGGAGTCGCCAACCGCCGCGACGTGATACCACTGTCCAACCACCGGAGCCAAGGTGCCCACGACCTCCAACATAGTGTCGGTGGCGGTGTTGAAGGAGGCGCGGATGCGGTTGGAGTTGTCACCTATGTTGTTACCCAGCTTTTGGAGGTCGAAGAGGTTGGAGGAGCTGGTGCCTTGGCCGGGAGAACCCGAATCGTCACGACCCACCATCGTCTGCCATGCGTCGAGGTCTTTGAATTGCACATAGCATTCGATGGTGAAGTCCGTAAAAGTCGTCGTGGCGAGCGTGCCATTGATGGGGGCGACGAGGGCGTTGAAACTGCCCGCCGGAAAACTGGATGCCAAGGTGTTGCTCGCACCGGTCTTGGGCACGGTGGCGGCTGGCACGATCGAGCTGTAGGTTGTGAAGTTTGGAGCACCCACGCCGGTCATGGTGTTCGTACCCTCTGAGTCGGCGGCCGAAGCAAGGGGGGCCGCATCTACACCCTCTTCAAATCGGTAGTAGGCCACGGTTGTCGCCGCGGGATCGACCACGGTGAGTTGAGCGGTGAGAGTAACCGTCGTGGCGGGCAGAGACCACTCGGTGGTGGCTGCATCGTCTGCGATTACCAGGGTATAAGTGGCCGTGTCGGCCACGGTGAGCGCGCTCACCGTCAGCGACCCTGATGCTTCAGGGATGAGCACGCCATTCTTCGACCATTGGAAAGTCAACGCGCCGCGTCCGGTGGCCTCCGCGGTGAAGGTCACATCGCCGGTGCCGGTGACGACGGTGTGGCTCACGAGGCCCTTGGTGACCGTGGGCGCAGGATAACTTACAGTCAGGGTGGTGACCGTACTGGCGACCGTGCCGCTGGTGTTCGTCGCATTAACGCGGAACTTCGCACCGTTCTCGGCATAGGACGGGAAGAGAGTGTAGCTTGTGCCGGTCTCACCTTCGACATCCGCCCAAGTCGTTCCGCCATCCGTAGACTTCTGCCACTGAAAGGTGATCGGATCGTTGGAGATGGCGACCGCGGAAAGAGTCAACGACTCGTCAACAAACTTGGAGACGCTCGCCGGTGGCTGAAGCGTGAAGGTTGCCGTTGGTGTTGGGACGATGCCCGAGAGCGTAACCTCATCAAAGGCCATAACACCCGCTCCAGTCTTTTCAATGATTACCCCAAGTGTCCCGCCGACAGATTCGGCCGTCGCCGCAATCTCGCCGGAGTAATACTGGGTCCAAGTGCCGGTAAGATCCTGCGTGAAGGTGCCGATCACGTTAAGTGGCGTGCTTGGCGTGCCAGGCGTGTTATAGAATAGGGTAATTGTGATCTGGGTAGGGCCGCTCCAGCCCTGCTTACCAACGAAACCAACGGTGAATACTTCTCCGTCCTGAATCGTGTGTCCGCTTGTATTATAAGCCCCGGTTCCGTTGGCTATAAAGGCGGAACGTCCGCTTTTATACGTGCCCCACCAACCGTTGTTTTCCACGCCCCCGTCAGCGACTGTGCCATAATCAGACCAACCGGGAGTCGTATCTGGAGTCGGGTCAAATCCTCCGAAATAATTCGCAGTTGTCGCCTCAAAGTCACCGTTTGTTAGCGGAATACTTCCCGCCTGCACATTAAATGCCGCCAATATCGTCGCGGCCAATAGATATATCTTGTTCATATTATTTTTCCTTAATTTGCGTGGGTTGTTCGACATTGCCCACGGCCACGCCATCATGCGTGCCGGCGGCGGTGAATCCGGACGTGTCGCTCAGGTTCTCGGCACCCGAGAGCCAATGTCCGACGAGATCGGCCCGGGCCGGTGTCGCGGTGGTGAAAAGCGCCGCAGCTCCGATTGCCGAGGCAAGCGCGAGGGTTCTCAGATGAGCTCTGAGGGGCTGTATTTTATCGATGGGTTTCATGGTTCTTTCGAGGGGTCTCAAGTTAACAAAAATACGGGTGTGACCAAGGGGTTGGCGGACCGATATTCAGTATTGGGTTCAATTGGGCTTTGGTTTTGAATTGGAACGAACACAACTACTCCAGGTTTTCCCGCTGCCAGGTTTTACTGCTAGCGGAAGCCCCATGAAACAATT
>JBDSZP010000030.1:0-8778 GCA_039925065.1 Luteolibacter sp. | reverse complement strand
CCGATGAGGTGGCCCGCGGTGCGGTGGATCTATCAATACCGCCGGACGGCACCGGCGATCAGTTCGCTTCGGTGGAGCGGGGGAATGTCAGCTTCGGTCGGAAAGTCGGACCGCTGTGGGTGGATCATGCGGCGGAAGGAAATTACGATTCCTGGTGGTTCGGAACGAGCGCCGAGGAAAGCCTGCGGGACAAGGTTTTTGAAATCCGGCCGGGCGTGCCGATCAACCGTATAGGCGATGATTTCTTCGGAGTGCAGTCATTTAACAGCGGCAGTTCCGGCATCGCGGCGGATGCGTGGAGTCAGATTTCCTCGCTGCCTGACACCCCGCTGGGACGGCTCGGCCGTGGCACTTATCATGCCGCCACGTTCCTCGCTGGTTGGCATGCGGAGGATAATTCGGATCTCAGAACTTATTCCACCGGAGCGTTTATCTATCCGGATACGAGTATGGATCTTCTGGCAGGTTTCTCGAAGCAGGCGCAGTCGCAAGCCCGGTTTTCTGCGATCTACCAATCAGTGGCAGCATGGGCGTCGGCTCCTCCGGCTACTGCGGAAGCGCTGAGCGTCGACGTGGATCTCGATGGCGAAAACGAATATATCTTACGAAATGCCAAGGTGTTCGCCCTCTTCGAAGCAATCGGCGGTCGCTGTACGGCGGCGTGGTCGCGTGATCCGGTAACAGGACGCGTCGCCCAAGTAATCGGGAACCACCTCTCCGCATCAGGGACGGAAACCGAGCAGGAGGGTTCATCCAACCGCAATCCGGACGGCACGATTCTTGCTCGCCGCACCTCGGCGTTCAAGGATTGGTGGGCGGTCGGTGGCAGCGGCGGCACGAATCAATTTGTGAACTCGCTCTACACCGTCGCCGCAGCACCTTCAGGTACCGGTTGGACATTCACCTCTCCGGGCGGTGGCGTTGTGAAAACGATCACACTCGGAAACACGGCGGACAAGCTCGTGGGAGCCTACTCGCTAGCTGCTGGATATACGAAACTTTTCGTCCGCTTCGGCCTTAGCCCGGATCTCGATGACCTGCTCGTTCGTGGCCAACAAGGTCTCAGCACACTCGCGACGTCCACGGCCGTGGCGGTTTCCAACACGACTAGCTATGGCACCGTGTTCGCGAAAGTCGGACTGGACTCGGCGGTGACATGGCAATCCACCGCCACCGACGACGACCTCAGCGCCTACGACACCCTCGCCATGCGGAATCAGGCTCAGGTCGATCAAGTGGAAGTGGAAAGCCAGAGCACAGGGTTCACGGTTTCTCTTTCACTTTCCACGGTGGTCACGGATGGCGATGGCGACGGATTACCTGCCGATTGGGAGGGCTCGCACGGACTCAGTGATAGCGATCCCACCGGAAACAACGGTGCTAACGGCGATCCCGATCATGACGGGATTTCCAACATCATTGAATGGCTCGTCGGGCTGAATCCGCAAGTGGTCGACAATTCATCCTATCCAAAATTGGCCGTCTCGAAGATCGCAGGTGGCGTCCACCTCTCGTTCCCAACGTTGGCGGGGCGGCAGTATCAAATCCAGGAATCAACCACCTTGGGAGATTGGAGTGCTTTCGGAGCGCCGCTTGTCACTGCTGCCGATGCTCTGCCCGGTGTGTTTGAAACCGATGATACCTCCGGTCTGCCCAAGCGGTTCTATCGAATGATTATCACCCAGGATCCCTGATTTTTCCACTCATTGATGAAACCCATGAAAATCCTTCGATGTTTGTTCGCGGTGCCCATGACCGGGTTTCTGCTACTCCTGATGACAGGCATTGGATTGGCTGCGCTGCCGAATGCCTGGCATATTCCTGATAACTCCATCGTCAGTGGCAACGGCGGCTCCACGCCCACCATGCGGAATCCACGGGTTGAATTCGGGAACACAGGCAACGTCCGCGTGTTTTCTGGATTGCAGAAACTCGGCAACGGTTTCGGCACAGCGGATCAAAACGGCGGCACCGTCTTCTATAAATCGAAGGACCAGGTCGCATGGAACACGGTGAGCCTTTCGTTCCATCAGAATACCGGAAACGACCAGTATTGGTATGCTGATCTCAATCTCGCGAACGTCACACCAAACAAGGTGCTCCAGTATTACATCGGTCTCACGTTCAACCCGGGCCCTGCTGACAACGCCTTCGTTTGCGGTGGGGGTGATCTCGGCGGTTCCCAGGTCACCGCTAACAATGGTACTGCCGCCGCCACTCCCTACACCGTCCGCAATCGTCCTGCGTGGGTGTTTCATTCAAACAACCGGGTGATCAACGGCACCAGCGTGCAGTTTTGGTCCAAGCTCGGTTATATCAGCGATCCGAATGATGCCACTACGAAATGGGCCGACAGCGGCGCGGTCTATTATACCACGGACGGCTCGATTCCGGGCGGCGCGTTGGGTATCGGCACCGGCACTACCCAGGTCGCGTTGTGCTCCTACGACCACCCGGAAAGCAACAATCAGGGCGGACAAAGTGCCGCCGGAACTCCGATGTGGTGGGTGGCCACGGCCCCGACTCTGCTGGATTCCCTCCCGATCGGCAGTATCATCAAATACAAGATCGGCTTCTGGCACACGGACAACAACGAGGAGAAATTCGCCGACTATCAGGCCGGTACGCCGAACCAGATCTATACCTTCAACTATGGCACGCTTGGCGATCCGGTGCTCACCGTGAATGACGTCGATGGCAACTACACGACCACCCATGTCTTCGTGGATGAAAACGCCAACGACTCCCGCCCGCTCGCCATCACCTTCGCTCCCGGCCAACCCGACATCACCAACGTCGAGGTTTTCACCAATCTCAACCGCCGCGATTTCGCCCAGTTGGATGCGAACGGCGATGGCATCGAAGACGGCATCAAACCGCCCGACGGGAACAATGTCACCGTGGGCGATAACAACTATTTCACCGCCTACACCATGGCCAACGCGGGTGGCGGCAACTACACACTCACCCTCGATGCCCGGAAAACCGGCGCTTACCGGCTCACGGCGCGGTGGAAAGTCCAGGGCGATCCCGCATGGCGCTGGTTCACCAATGCCGGTCGCCGGGATCACGCGCTTGTCGTTTCTCCAGTGGATTCCAAAAACCTCAGCCTCTACGAAATGAACGTGCTCAACGTCGAGTCGAGCGACAACACACCTAACGATTCAAGCGACGATTTCGCGAACCGCAGCACTTTCGAGGATCTCTACAATGCCCCGAATGCCCCGCACAATGGGAGCAACCGCTGGGATCTGGACTACCTGAAAAACCTCGGTTGCAATTGGCTGTGGTTCCAGCCGATCCACCCGATCGGCACGGAAGGGCAGAGCTTCTATCCGGGTAGCCCGTATGCGGTGAAGAATTTCTTCGAGGTCAATCCGCTGATGTCTGTTGGAAATACCCGTGAATCCGCGATGCTGGCATTTCAGGGATTTGTCAGCGCTGCGGACAACAAGGGCGTGGGGGTGATGCTCGATGCGCCTTTCAATCACACCTCTCCCGATGCGGAGATTTCCACCGCAGGCGTCCCGCTTTTTGGAGGAACGGCGACGGGTGAAATCCGCAACACCGAAGCGCGCTTCTTCTCACAGTCCGGCAATTACGGAGCCCGCGCGTCCAGAGCTGCCAACATCGCGATCGCCCCGGATCGTGGAGACTTCGGAAAATGGGACGACGTGCGCGATGTCTTTTTCGGGAACTATTCGGCGCTCGTCAGTCTGAACCCGCAGGACAACGGAAACTATACCAATGAAAATGACTTCTTTGATTTCGGCGGCACGAACTTCGACAGCGTCACCCGCAACGTTTGGAAATACTTCGCTGAGTATCCTTTGTTCTGGTTGGAAAAAACGGGAGTTCCCGCCGGGTCCGACATGGCCACGCAAACCGCCAAGGGCATCGACGGCCTGCGCGCCGACTTCGGCCAGGGCCTGCCGCCGCAGTTGTGGGAATACATCATCAACAAGACCCGCACCCGGAAATGGAATTTTGTCTTCATGTCCGAGTCGCTCGATGGCGGCGCGGTGACCTACCGTTCCAACAGGCACTTTGACATCCTGAATGAAAACATCGTATTCCCGTTAGCTAGCGCCAGCAATCCCGGAGACTATAGGAATATTTTCGATTCACGGCGGAATGCCTATGGTCAGGGTTTGGTGCTGCTGAACAACACCTCGCACGACGAGGAAAGTTATACTGATCCTTTTCAGGCGCTTGTCCGCTATTCCGTGGTGAACACGGTGGATGGCGCACCGCTGGTGTTTCCCGGGCAGGAACTCGGAATTTCCCGCACGTTCGGCTATCAGAGTTATGAGACGAACTTCGGAAAACAGATCGCTCATTTCAAAAAGTTCAACTCCATGATGCCCATCTGGAACGATACGAACTACGGCAACGACCAACTCTATCCGGTTTATTCCGGCATCGGTCAGGCGCGCTTGTTCAGCAAGGCGTTGCGCAGTTTGAACCGCTATTACCTCGACCAGACCGGAGGAGCGGGAACCCACGGCAAGATTTTCTCGGTCGCCAAATTTGAAACAAAGAACGCGTCTCCGGCTGTCGGCGATGTGGTCTTCGCCTTTGCCGATACGGATCGGGACTATACCGGCGTCGGAACTTTCAATGTCAGTCAGGACACGGACAACAACGGCGTGAACGACTACGGCATCAAGGCAGGCCGTTACTACAACGTGAAAAATATCGCCGCTTACACCGCCATCCGCTCGAACCGCCGGGACATCTGGCAATGGCGGGTGGCTCCCTACGATGAGGCGGACGCACCCCAGCCGCGTCTGGGTTCCGACATCCTGGCCAACGGCGTTTATGTTTCCATGAGCCGCGTGCCTCTCACTAACGGCGATTGGTCCGCAGCTCCTTTCGAGGCGCAGTATCTGAAACTCTACGACGTCACTCCGCCACCCGCGCCGAATCCGCCTGCACCGGACCTCGCCCTTTTCGGCACTGTCATTGGAAATGAGGTTACCTTCACCTGGTCCGCAGCCAGTGATCCGGACGGCGGGGTTTCCGGCTTCTATCTGCAAATCGGCACGACACCTGGCGGCGCGGATTTGTTCGACGCACCCACTGCCGGTGCCGGTCAATCTGTTACCGTGCCCTACGGCACCACGCTTTACGCCCGTGTCCAGCAGATCAACAACGCCGGAATCTACGGCCCTTATAGCAGCGCCTCCGCCTCGGTCCAAGCCCTCGATGCCGTTGCCGACGCAGATGGCGACGGACAGTCCAACGGCGCGGAAACCACCGCAGGCACCAATCCGCTTTCCAACGCCTCCGTCCTGAAAGCCACGGCCACCGGAGTTTCGGGAAGCGATGTGAATGTCACGGTCGCCACCGTTTCAGGAAAATCCTATCAACTCGAAACCAGCACCACGCTCACCTCGCTGTCTTGGACGGGCATTGGCAGCCCAGTCATCGCCACCGGCCCATCCACCGTCTTTACTCACACCGCCGGAGCAGGCGATCCGAAGCGTTTCTATCGAGTAAGAGTGGTGCCGTAGGAATCCGCCTCCGGGAAATATCTGGGAGGTCGCGGGTCGCGGGTCGCGGGTCGCGGGTCGCGGGTCGCGGGTCGCGGGTCGCAGGTCGCAGGTCGCAGGTCGCAGGTCGCAGGTCGCAGGTCGCATGGGTTGCTAAATCTGATATGATTTCGGTGGTGTCCAGATTCTGGCCCAAAGGGTCAATATTCCTCAGCCCAGCCCACCGGGCTGGGTAACCGGACCAAAAAGATCATGCGCCCCAACGGGGTGCGATACCGGGGCGCGTCCGCCCGCCCCGAATCGCGACCTTTCAGGCCGCCCATGATTTGTGCGGTCTAACCAGGGCGCTGCCCTGGGCTGAGGGATGTAGTCCCGTTGGGCCGGAGACTGGTTGCCATGGCTCGATGGCGATTCCCGGCTTGAGGAGATTGGACGACCTCGGTGGGCTCATTTCCCGCCGAGCCCGGACAATTTGATGCCGAACGATGGGGCGCCCGCATCATTGCTGGAAATGTGAACGCTCGTGTTTCTTACCCCGATGGCCCTTGGCTTGAAGACCACCGTGAACGTGGTTGTAGCGCCTGGCCGGACAATGCTTGCCGTTGGGGCGATAACGATGAAATCCGCTGGATTGGCGCCGTTGTTCGTGATTTTGAAACCCTTCAAATCGGCGGTGCCGTTGTTGCGGATGGTGAAGGTCTTTTTCACCCTGCCAATGCCAACGCTGACGGAGCCGAAATCCAGTTTGCGTTTTCCGCTCACCAGGTTGGTCTTGAAAGGTTGTTCAATCGCGATTTCGGGCTTGGCGGCACCGGCTTCAAAATTGGTGAAACAGGCGTTGCCGGATGCCACGAGGAGATTGTCGATGGTGGGTCCAGTATTCGAGGCATTGAGAAGCGCGTAGAACTTGTCGGAGTTGCCCATGCCCCAGCGCTTGATGGATTGCGGAACGAGATATTTCCATCCTTTGCCCGCATTCCAACTGCCGGTGATGGTCTTTTCCTTGCTGTCAAAATGCAGCCGCAACCTCACGGCACGGGTGGTGCATTTGGTTTGGCCGAAAAATCCCAGGTCGGTATATCCCGCAATATTTGGGTAGTACAAACCATCGGCTTTGGCGCGTCCGGAATAAATGCCTGCACTCTGCTTGCCGGAGTGATCGCTGAGATTGCCCGCGAACAAGCTTAGGCTGAGGGAATCACCTTCAGCCAAGGGAGGTAATGCAAGATTCGTGTCAACCTGTAGATACCAGCTCCGGTCATATGCTCCTTGATTTGCCTCCCAGAAGAGGGTTGCCTCATTCATGGAGGCCGGAGATGTGACAATGAATTCCAGCCTTGAATTCTGCGGGACGAACGAGCCGCCACCGGAATGCAGGTAACTCCATTGGTCGGTTGCGCTTTCGAGGGAATCGCTGCCCGAGAAGTCACCCCATGCGCAGGTGGGAAGCAAGGCTGCGGAAATGAAAATTAGGGTTTTCAAAAGTGGCGGCGGGTTCAATGGCATGTTAGCGGCTGTTGTGATTTTCTATCGACTCGGACGATGAATAGGAATTATGCGGTTTGTGGTCAAGTTTTCCAATTCTGCTTTTATGAGAAATCCCACACGAGTGGGAAGAGTTTGAACCTCCAAGACGCAAAGGTCGCCAAGGAATGGGAAGTCAGATCCTGAGTTTTTGGGAGGAAAAACCTCCTCTTCAGTTCTCTCGGGAGACGTCGTTAGTGAAAATCTGATATCACCCGACCACCCGGACGTGCAGGGGCTGCCGACACAGGACCGTTCCATCCAAGATGAGATCGATGAAGAACTCGCCGGGCTTGGGCAGGTGGAAGCCATTGATATGCCAGATGTGAAGATGCACGCTGGTCCGGTCTTCTCCAATGGTCTTGTGGAATTGGGTTCTCGATGGCTCGAGCACGTCGTTTCCATCAGGATCGATGATCTTGATAACTAGCTCGTGTTCACCGGAGTCCGATTCGTCGAGCCGGAGCTTGCAGGCGACAGCGCATTGATGGTGCCTCGCGGGAAAACTGGTTGCTCCGAGGGAATCGAAGGAGCCCAGCAGATTCATTTTTCCACCGGTGACAGTGGCGGCATCGCAGAGAGTGAAGATTTCAGATTGCATGTTGGGGGTAGGGGAGGGGTGGGGAAGTTGACTGTTTTCGTGAATGATTGCAATCCGCACTTGGCGTCAGGAATCACGAGGAGTTTTTGCCACGGAGCCACGGGGGGAAGATGGAGGGGAAGATGGAGGGAAGAGAGTTTTTAGATTTTGCATCATTTTGCGGCCCATATTCCGCTTTGGCTTGTGAAACGGTGAACTTGCATACGCGCTCTTTCGGGTCGAAAATGGGCCATGAGACCAACTAGGATCGAAAAGGATTCCATGGGAGAAATGGAAGTTCCTGCGGAGGCGCTCTATGGCGCATCGACCCAACGGGCGGTGCTCAATTTTCCGATCTCTGGAGCGGGGTTGCCGCCGGGATTCATTCATGCCTACGGCTTGATCAAAAAGACGGCGGCAATAGCGAATGCGGAGCTGGGCTTGCTGGATTCCACAGTGGCGCGATTGATCGTCGGTGTGTCACAGGAAATCTGCGATGGCTTGCATGACGCGCATTTCCCGATTGATGTCTATCAAACTGGATCGGGTACTTCGGCTAACATGAATGTCAATGAGGTGATCGCCAACCGTTGCCACCAACTTGATTCGGGCGTGAAAATCCATCCGAATGATCACGTCAATCTCGGCCAATCCTCGAACGATACATTTCCCGCCGCGATTCATATCTCGGCGGCAGTAGCCATCGGCAGATCGCTGATTCCCGCACTGGATGGACTTGCGGATGCTTTGGAAGCGAAGGCTGGAAAATTTCGTGAGGTTCTGAAAATCGGGCGGACCCATCTGATGGACGCGACTCCTGTCAGATTGGGACAGGAATTCGGTGGATGGGCGCGTCAGGCGCGGCTCGCATCCCGGCGGGCGGGAAGTGCAATCGAGGCGCTGATGGAATTGCCGCTCGGCGGAACCGCAGTGGGCACGGGGCTGAATGCGCATCCGGATTTTGCGGGAAAAGTGATCCGAAGGATTGCGCAGGAAACAGGATTGCCATTTCGCGAGGCGGAGAATCATTTCGAAGCGCAGGCGGCGAAGGATGCTTGCGTGGAAGCGCATGGGCAGCTCGCGACGATCGCGGTTTCACTCCACAAGATGGCGAGCGACATCCGTTTGTTGTCATCGGGGCCGCGCTGTGGGATCGGTGAGCTGATCCTGCCCGCCACC
>JBDSZP010000029.1:0-8755 GCA_039925065.1 Luteolibacter sp. | reverse complement strand
CCGATTGCCGAGGCAAGCGCGAGGGTTCTCAGATGAGCTCTGAGGTGCTGTATTTTATCGATGGGTTTCATGGTTTTTTATGGGCTCTAACAAAATCCGGGTGTGGCCAAGGGGTTGGCGGACCGATATTCAGCACTGGGTGCAATTGGGCTCTGGGAGATTGAATAGCAGAAATTGGGCTTTGTTTTTGGATTGCGATAAATCCAACGACTGACATCCTGGATACTTCCGCTAACGTTCTGCGATTGGGGGAAATCCACCGGGACAGCCGGTGGACGTGACAGTAGACCTACCACCCCGCGTGGCGCCCGACAATAGGTGGAAACACCCATCGGAATTTGCCCCTGCATCACAACAAAGTCGACTGGGTGTTCCCACCTATTTCCAAGAATGGCGATCTCCGATAGGGTGAGGCTCGCTTGGGCAAACGAATGCCCGGGCATGGCACACCCCACCAAAACCACCCAGTATCATCATATGAAAAAACTCCTCAGAACGACGTCCTTTGCCGCCCTGTTTACCGCCGCCTCCCCAATGGTCAGCGCCGCGACGGTTGCCCATTACCGATTTGAAGAAGGGGTCGGTCCAATTACGAGCGCCACGGATTCATCCGGTAACGGCAATACTTTGAGCAATAGCGGAGCTCCCAATTATGGGACAGCTGTTGCAGGCCCGGTAGTCAATCCCGGTGGACTGGCGAACGCAGGATCGGCATCGCTCAGTGGGGGAGCCTATCTGCAGGATGCAAATCCTACGACCAGCGTTCTCGGAACAACCAGTTTTCTTAACTTCACGATTGAAGGCATGGTGAATTTCGGAGCTACACTCGAAGGTGTCGAATCCATCGTGGGGAAAACGGAGACGGCGACGGGAGCCGAGGCATTCCGAGATGGTTTTTATCTCAACAAGTTTTTTGGCAACCAATTTCGGTTGGAGGCCGCAACGGTGGGTGGAAACTATATCACGGTTGAATCGGGCGCCACACTGGCAGCAACAAATACCTGGTATCATGTTGCCGCGGTTGGCGATTCTGTCGCCGGGACATTATCTCTTTACGTCAACTACAACCTCGTAGGTTCCGCGACAGGGTTTGACGGCCTTTTCGTAGCCGATGCAGCGGCCGGTTCAAAATGGCTTGTTGGAGCTGCCGGCATCAACAATAACCAGATTGTCGACCAGTTGAATGGTTCGGTGGACGAAGTCCGGTTCAGTGACACCGCGCTGGTGCCAAGTGAATTTCTCACTGCCGTGCCGGAGCCTTCGACTTCTCTTGCTTTGTTGAGTGGACTCGGTCTGCTTGGACTGCGCCGCCGCCGTTGATCCGTCGGATATCTTTCCGTTTCTAATTCCGATCCCGCATGGCAGCCCGGTCTTTCAAAAGGCGGGGCTGCCTTTTTCATGAATTCGGCCTCATCATGGATTGGACCGAGGGCATGGGTTCCAACTGATCGGAAATATCGGTTACACGTGACTAGGTATCTGTCCATTCGCATCAGCTTAACAGCTCCATCAGCCTCTAGTGAAGCGATTCCGGATGGATGACGGGGCCAATCTGTATCCCATCTCACTTGCCGGATTCACTACTGGCGTTGCCCAGACTGTCACGGTCGCTATGGATGCTTTTCATATCACTCCATTTCAATATGGCGATCCGTTCGATCCCAACGTCGATCAGTGGCATATCCATTTGAATGGCGTCGACTTCGGCTCAACCGCGACGGCAACACGGCCTGGAGAGGCCGCATCGAGGACAATGATCCGGCCTCGCACGGTAACACTTTCCTGATTTGAAGGTGAAACTGTTAGGGATTGGACATAAGCCCCCGAGCGACCGCCGTTTGAATCAGCTCCATTTGCTGGGCGGGGATTGAGAGAGTGGGGGGGAAGCGGCGGCGCCGGGGAAGTGAGGAGCCACGACACTCATGTCGTGGAGCCAATGAGAGGAGAAAGTGAAAGCGCCGGAGGCTCCGTTCTTTCGCATCCCATTGGCCAGGCGGACAGGAGTGTCCACCCTCCTTACGGCTCGCTGACGTGGAAGCGGAAGAACTGCTTGCCGTCGGGATCAACCGGGAGAGGGATTTGGATCGTCTCGTCCGAAGCCTTGTAGTTACTTTCAAGTTCGGGGACGGACCACGGCTGCCATTGACCGAGATCGTCGCTCGTCTGGATGGAATAGTAGCGGTTCGATTTTCTCAGGAACGCCAGCGAGCCATTCGCAATGGCCGCTTGCCACGCGCCGCCGGCACTGACCGGCGAACTGCCGCGGAGGTATTCCTCGTAGTTGCTGATGCCGTCGCCATCGGGGTCCGCGGTCTTGTTGCCATTGGGGTTGTTCGTGGCGAAGAAGTCTTCGCGCCAACCGTCGTAGAGCTTCCGCCCGCCGCTGATCCATGCGGTGAGCAGATCAATGCCAGCTTGGTCGAGCTCGCTGGTGGCCAGTGGCGGCATCCGAGTGAAGCCGTTGGTCGCGGACACGCGGCTGAGGACGATGCTTTGGTCCGGCTGACCGGGGACGACGTATTTGTTCAATGAGCTGCCGCCGTTGTTGACGGCGGTTCCGTTGATGAGGCCGGTTTGTTCGAGCGTCAGGTGTGCCCTGCCGTCCCAAGATCCGCCCGCAGTGCCGCCGGCCTGGTGGCAGTAGGAGCAGTTCACGGCGAAATAAGAGCGGGCGCGTTGTTCCAGCGGGAACTGGGTTTCATCCGGGCGGACATGGCGCTCAAGGGTGGCGACGGGACCGGGAGTGTTGGTTAGAAATCCGTTTTCTGAAAGCAGGTTGAGCTGGTTGCCTGCAAAGCTGTTGATGGTGAAGTCCCGGTTGAGCTGGCGGGTGTTGAACGAGAGGGCGTGCCCGGCCTGCGGGGTGTGGCAGGTGAGGCAACTGGAGCGTCCCGGTATCTGCCAGTGCTGGGTGTGCGGGGTGCCGTGGTCGTCGATGGCGATATCGAACTCGGCACCGGCGTCTTCGACGAGGCTGGCCTCGGTCTGGGCTTCGTTCCATCGGTAGCTGACACCGTAGCTGCCCGTGTCAGTCTTCACCAGCACGCGGGTCTCGATGCGCTTCTTGGTCGCCGGATTGTCGCGGCTCAGTTCGAGATCGAAGTGTTTCACCCAGACCGTTCCGGTCGGATAGGTCCAGTTGCCGTCCTTGCTCCAGGTCATCTTGCCGGTCGAGTCCGGGATGGTGAACCAGCGGCGCTTGACCGCGTGGTCGCTCCAGAACGTGAGGTTAGGCTGATAGGGCAGCAGGCCGGGTGCCGGGGACAGGTCGCTGAGGTCGGCGAACAGGCCGGTGGCACCGAGGGTGGTGGGGAAGCTGCCGACGACGCTGCTGCCGGTGGAAAGACGCATGATTTTCCCTGCGAAGTAAGCGGCGAAGAGCAGGTCCTTGTTGAACGGATCAACCCCCTGCGCGGAGAAAACCCCGTACGCGCCGGGCAGGCCGGTCAGGCGCACGGTGGCTCCGGTGGAGGTGTCCATTTGCCAGACGTGGCCGGAGACCGAATCGCTGAAAACGTAGGAGCCGACCAGCGACGGGTAGCGCGTGCCGCGGTAGACGTAGCCGCCGACCACCGAGTTGCCCTTGAAGGTCGCGTCGCCGGCGATGGCGGTGTGGACGTATTCATAGAAGGGATCGATGCTGGTGAATCCCGCGGGTTTTGCGGGCGGCACCGGATTGGTGAAGGCGGTGTCGTGCTTGCCCTCGCGATAGACCCAGCCGTAGTTGCCGCCTTTGACGACTTTGTTCACTTCCTCATAGATGTCCTGGCCGACGTCGCCGGCCCAGAGGTCGCCGTTGGCGCTGTCGAAGGAAAAGCGCCAGACGTGGCGCAGGCCGGTGGCCCAGAACTCGGAGCGCACGCCGCTGAGCGGGGTGACCGCCACCCCGTTGTAGCTGCCCGTCCAGGTGCCGCCGAGGGTGGTGTGGACGAAAGGATTGTCGACCGGCACCGAGAAGCGCGCGACGCCGCTGTCGGTGGGAACGGCGGCGTGCGGGTTGGGTTCAAGATTGCCGGGCTTCTTGTCCACGTCGAAACGGAAGATGCCGCCGAAGAAATCCTTGTTGATCTTCTGGCTGTTGAGGCGGAAATCGTTGGGGTTTTCCTCGTCGCCGGCGGTGTAGTAGAGGTAACCGTCGGGGCCGAAGTGGAGATCGCCGCCGTCGTGGTTGGGCCCCTCGTCGAGCTGCTGGAGCAGGACCAGCTCGGAGCTGGGGTCGGCGACGGCCGGGTCCGCGGCGCTGACTTTGAACCGCGAGATCCGTTGGTAGTAAGAGCCGGCGCTGATGCGCACGGTGTAAGCGACGTAGAAATAACCGTTGGTCGCGTAGTTCGGGTGGAAGGCGAGGCCGAGCAGGCCGTGCTCGTTGTTTCCCCCGCCTTCGATCGTCTCGGCGGGCGTGCGGCCGGCGACGGTGGTCTGCAAATCGAGGAAAACGTTCTGGATCGGCGTGATGGCGGTGACGTCCGGGACGTGCTTGATCTTGGCCATACGTTCGCAAACGAAGAGGCGGCTGGTGTTGCCCGGGATCGAGGCCATGCAGAGAGGCTCGGCGAAGCTTAGGCCGGGAAGCGCTTCGACAAGCTGCCAACTGTTTTCGGGTGGAGCGGCCGGCATCGCGAGGCCGGGATTGGTGAGCCGCAGCGAAGTGGCGAAATTGATGGTGACGGTGGCGTTTGCGGTGATGCCGCTGACGTTGCCGACGCGGTAGGTGAAGGTGACTGGACTGGCGCTGCTGCCGCTGTGGGCGTAGAGGATTTTCCCGCCGCTGACGGTGGCGGTGCCGGTGGCCGGGGCGCTGAGAATTTGCAAGGTGGAGGGAATCGGCGAGCCGGTGTCGTTGGCGAGCACGTCCACGAGCACTTTCTGACTCGGATGAATGGTGGCACTGTCCGCCACGGCCACGGGAGGCGCGAAGGTGGCGTTCGGTCCGGCGGCCACGGAGGCCAACAACTCCTTTGTGGTGATGGCCCGGGGGTAAACGCGCAGTTCGTTGATGGCCATGTTGGCACCGGTGTCGCCGGACCAGGCGCTGCGGCCGATCCAGTTGTTCACGTCCGAAATGCTCGGCATGCGGTAGGCGAGATCCATGCTGCCTTGGAGGGTGCCGTTCCGGTACCAACGGCATTGGCAACCCGAGGAACCTGCGGAACCCGCACCGTCCTGGATGACTAGAGCATAGTGATACTCGGTGCCGGCGGCGGTGGTTCCGCTGAGGTCGGTGTCTATCGAGGTGACGGCGGTGTCGCCTAGAATGGCCTCCATCCGTTGGTTGCCGAGGTCGCCGCCGATGTTGAGCGAAAGCATGATATTGTCGTAGCTCGAAGTGGTGCCGGGCGCGGTGGCACCGTCGATGATTTCGCCCGGGATGGCACTGTTCAGGGTGACGTCGCCGCGTCCGAAGTCGAAGATGCGCTGCCAGTTCTTGCTGCTGACCGGGGTGAGCCAGATTTCGTAGGTGGTGCTGGGCCGTGAAGAAACGAAGCCATTCGGCAAATCCAGATAGGCGGAGATCGCGGCCGCGGTGGAATCTCCCGTGGTGGAACCGGGGAGCACCACGGTCGTCCCGGTGGTGGTCGCGCCGTTGCCGCGGACCGTGGCAATCTCGCCGGCTCCCACGTCTGTGAACGCCGTGCCGCTGGCCACGGAACCTGCCGCGGCGTTGAAGCTCCAGCGGTTTTCTGGCACGGGCGCGGGACCCAATGGCTCGGGCGGGCCGACGGTGGGGTCCGGTCCGGCGATGTAGCTGGCGAGGATTTCCCCCGGCGTGATGGCGCGGTGGTAGATGCGCAGCTCGTCGAGGGACAGGTTGGAGTTCGAGTCACCGGAGTACATCGAGCGGCCGATCCAGTTGTTGACGTCCTCCATGTCGGCGAGGTGGAAGGCGAAGTTGTTGGTATTCTGGAGCGCCCCGTTGCGGTACCAGCGGGCCTGGCAGCCTGTGGGGATGTCCTCGACGACGAGGACGTAGTGGTACTTCGTGCCGGCGGTCGTGGCGGCGGTGGAGAAGGTGAAAACCGCGGGGTTGCCGTCGGACTGGCCTTCGAGCTGTTGGGAATTGAGGTTGCCGCCGTTGTTGAAGGTGAGGGACAGGTTGTCGTAGGCGGCCGTGGCACCGGGCTCCACGGTCGTGTCGAGGATTTCGCCGTTGGCCGCGCCGCTGCCGTGGGCGGAGACGCAGCGGCCGAAGTCAAACAAGCGCTGCCAGTTCTTCGAGGAAACCGGCGTGGCCCAAGCCTCGAAGCTGACGCTGGGAGTCTGCGTGACGATGCCGTTGGGCAGGTCGAGGTATGCGGAAATGCCGGCCGCCGTCTGGTTGCCGTTGGTGCTTCCGGGTAGCACGACGGCCCCGCCGGTGAGCGAGCCGCCGTTGCCGCGCAGCGTCGCGACCGCGCTGCCGAGGCTGTCGGTGAAGGTCGTGCCGGACGACGCTTCGGAATTCGCCTGCGTGGTGAAAGTCCACAAGTGATCCGCAACCGGAGGATGATCGAACGCATCGGGCCCGGCCGCGAGGTTGTCGGTGATTTCCGCCTGGGTCAGGACGTGGTCGTAAAACCGCACCTCGTTGTAGGCGATGTTGGCGTTGCTGTCCGCGCTGTACATCGAGCGGCCCAGCCAGTTGTTATAATCCTCGAGCGAAGCCAGGTGAAAATTGACGTCCCGTGTGGCGATCTTCGCTCCATTTTGATACCACGCCATCTGGCCGCCCGCGGAGCCGTAGGTTCCCGCTCCGTCCGTGAACGTGCAGACGAAATGGTATTGGGTCCCGACCGCCAGAGTGGCCCCCGAGTTGCTCCCAAATTCAGCACCTGCATCGGATTTCGCCATCAGTCGCTGTGTATTGGCGTCGACGCCGCGATGGATGGCCAGCGCGAAATCATCGCGGGAAACGGTATTTTCGGGTGCCCCGGTCGCATTCGGTCGGATCTCACCTGAGGACGCGCCAGTCCCCCGATCATCACTGCTCAATCCGCTGAGAGGTCCATCAACCATGCTGCCGAAATCAAAAAGCCGTTGCCAGCCCCTGATGGAGATTGGCGTGGCCCAGATTTCCACGCTCAGATTAGGCTTGGTGGAGATCAACCCATTCGGCAGATCGATGTAGGCGGAAATGTTCGCCGGAGCTTGATTGCCGGTGGTGGTCCCGGGCAATTGCAGCGCTGTTCCAGTGAACGTCGCGCCCCCTCCCACCACGACAGCGATTGCGGAATTGAAGCTATCTGCCATCGTCGTTCCCGCGGCGGCGATTCCTGCGGCGTTGTTGAACGACCAGCGGTTGGTCAGCGAGGCGTTGGCAGGCAGCTGCGCGACACCCGAGACGAGGACGCAATAACACACGAAGGCGAGCGGACTCACAAAGGATCGAGGGTTTCCCATTTGATAGAACCTTTTCTGCCCTCAGAGTAAGGTCAAGCCCCCGTTAATGGGTGTCTTCACCTATATAAAAGTCCTCTCACCTCAGCAAGTTCCACGCGGTCACCAGCGCCTTGAGGCCGGCCACTTCGATGGAGATCGACTCCGGCACCCCTCAATAAGCGGCCATCGTCGTGCTGGAGCTGGACGCAAGCGGCGGCGCTGGCGTCCGATCCTCCGCGCCGGCATGGGAGCGATAGTCGGTGACCTTGGAATCCTTGAGCCCGACGTTCTCCATGGCGTGGACGAAGGCGTTGCGGGACCAAATTAGGTGGTTCATTCGATTGGGTTTCATGTGTCACTGGGTGTGGGTGCTTGGAGCCAGGGGCAGGCGTGGTGAAGCCGGGCTCTCTGTGCCGGCATTCATGACCACGACGGGGCAAGCAATGGGCGGAAACATCCATGCCACTCCGTGGCATCAGTGCCCCTCCGAATCGCGGCCACGCCTACAAATACGATTTGTGGTCGAAGGCGAACTTCAGCAGGCTGTGCGAGCCGTAAATGTTGAGCTTCCTGCAGATGTTGTGCCGGTGATTTTCGACGGTTTTCGTGCTGATTTTCAGCAGATCGGCAATCTCCTTGCTGGTGCGGTCTTCGGCGATGAGTTTCAGGACACGCGTCTCGGCGGCGGTGAGGGAGTCGAGGCTGGGTTTGCTGAGCAGTAGGGATTTCACGCGATCCTCGCGGCGGGTGCCGATGGTGGCGAGAGCCGGGCTGAAGAATGTTTTTCCATCGGCCACTTTCAACAGCGCGGCGACGACTTCTTCGCCGGCGTTCTCCTTGAGCACGTAGCCCTTCACACCGATGTCGAGAGCGGCGTTGAACAGGTCCTCGTCGTCATACATTGTTAGAAACACAATCTGCGCGGAACTCTGCAGTTTCCTGAGTTCGCGGGCCATCTGCAGCCCGTTGAGATGCGGCATGTCCACATCCAGAACGATGATGTCGGGTTGCAACTCCGCGGCCATCCGCAGGCCAATCGCACCGTCGGCGGCCTCGCCAACAATATCAAACCTCGTGCTTTCGCCAATGATTTCGTGGAGTCCGCGACGATACACGGGATGATCGTCCACAATCAGCAGTTTCATTCGGGTTTTCATGGTTGCGGCGGTGGGAGCGGTATTTGAATCTGCAGATTAACCCCTTGGCCAGGCACCGAGTCAATTCTAGCAGCTCCTCCCATGATTTCGGCGCGTTCCCGGATACCACTGATTCCGAATCCCACATCGGACGTGGCACCGCCCGCGGAAAATCCGCGGCCGTTGTCACGGATCGAGATACAGAGGACTTCCGGGGTAATTTTAATCACAACAGTGGCTTCCGTGGCACCGGAGTGTTTGAC
>JBDSZP010000028.1:0-14578 GCA_039925065.1 Luteolibacter sp. | reverse complement strand
GCTGAGCGCGGCGGTGCTGAAGCTCATCGGTGCGGACGACTCCGATGCCTGGCAGATGAACGAAAATGAAGTGGTGTATCCGTTGGACCGGGTGATCGCGACGGTGTGCACCTTGTTTTTCCTGATGGCGATCGGGGTGAACTATCTGCTGATTTCGCGGATTTTCGACGCCAAGATTGCAGGTGTTTGCGCGATCCTGATGCTGTTTTGTGAGACTTTCTGGGACTATTCGCTCAGCGGGCTGCCCCAGATGCTGATGTTGCTGCTGTTTTCCTGCGCGATTTATTTCGTCTATCGCGCGGTGGAAGCCGCCACGGAAGGACGGGTCGCGATGATGCCGGCGATCATCGCAGGGGTTTTCTTCACGCTGCTCGCCCTGACGCACTGGATGACGGTGTGGATCGCTCTGGGATATATCATTTTCGCCGCAGTCAGTTTCCGTCCCCGGGGGATCGTTGGGATTTCGGTTCTCGGGCTCCTACTCATTGCCGGGATCGGGCCGGTATTACGAAATCAAGGAATCACGGGTTCGCCATTCGGCACGGCGTTTCTCACGCTTTATAATGGTTTGGGCAATGGTTCCGAAGCTGCGGTGATGCGGACTTCTGATCTGTCTGCCGAGCCTCTGGTGCTGGACGGCTTGATCGCCAAAATCCTGCGGACCACGTTGCTCCAAGCCTCGGATATCATTCCTTTCCTCGGAGGAATCGTCGTGGCACCGCTGTTTTTCATCTCGCTGCTGCATCCGTTCAAACGCGCGTCGATCGCGAATTTCCGCTGGGCCATTCTGCTGATGTGGGTGACGACGGCCTTCGGTCTGGCGATTTTCGGAATTTCCAAAGACAAGCTGGACCCCAATCAGCTCCATTTGTTGTTTGCCCCGATCATGATGGCCTACGGGCTCGCATTCGTCTCGATTCTCTGGAGCCGTTTGGAATTTGTCACCAGCACGCCAATCCTTCGGAACGTCCACCACATGGTGATCATCGGGATTTGTGCCCTTCCTCTGATCCTTTCCCTGCCGTTGAAAATCAAAGTCGGCATGATGGTCCGCGACCACGGAGGCCAACCGCAGTGGCCACCTTATTATGCGCCGGCCCTCAACAGCAAAACCGCCGGGCTCAAGGCTTGGGTGAGCAACAAGCAGGTCGTTTTCTCGGATCAGCCGTGGGCCGTTGCGTGGTATGCGGATCGGGTGAGCGTCTGGCTTCCACCGACCCGTCAGGGGTTTGAAAAGATCGAAACCATCGCCGCAGACTTGCAGACGCCGGTTGTCGGGATCTTCGTTTCGCCGTCCTCCCATGGTTCGGGACCGATTTCGGAAGTCGTTGCGGATTATAAGGATTTTGCCTCTCTTGTCCTCAATGGCCGGGTGATCTACGCGACGGCGGGCATGGCGAAACCTTACGAGACAGATCCAAAAATCCAGAGTATCTTCAAACATTACCCTTATCCGAAACCTCTCGTTGGGATGGGTGATATGATTTATTACAGCGACCGCGCCATCACCAGCGCCCAAAAGAAAAACTGATCCAACCGATGGCCCGCCGCAAAAGTGACGATGAAGAAGACGCAGCCCCTACCTTTGAAGAGGCGCTTGCTGGCCTTGAGGCCATCGTCGAGGCGATGGAGCATGAGCAACTCCCGCTGGAGGATCTCGTCGCACATTACGAAAAAGGTTCGGTTTTACTGAATTGCTGCGAATCCATTCTGCAATCCGCAAGAGGGCGCATTGAGCTGATCACCCTGCGAAACCAAAACGAAATCGCGCAGGAGGTCTCCGCCAGACCGCCAAGTGCCGCGCAAATTCCCACACCGACTGTTTCTCCAGACGATTCTGACGACGACGATAATGACATCCGCCTCTTCTAAGCCCCCCGCACTCGGCCCGCTGCTTTCCACGATTCATTCCCCCAGCGATGTCAAAAAACTCGCCGATGAGGATCTCCCGAAACTTGCCGAGGAAATCAGGGAATCGCTGATCACTTCGCTATCGAAAACCGGCGGCCACCTCGGTCCAAATCTGGGTGTCGTGGAGTTGACCGTCGCGCTGCACCGCGTGTTTTCCACGCCTGAGGACAAGTTCGTTTTCGACGTCTCTCACCAAGGATACGTCCACAAGATGCTGTCCGGGCGAGCCGATCAAATCCACACGATCCGCACTTACAAAGGGCTGAACGGCTTCCTTCTGCGTAGCGAGTCCGAGCATGATTCCTACGGGGCCGGCCACGCGGGCACCGCCCTGTCATCCGCTCTCGGCATGGCCGCCGCGCGGGACCTCGCCGGTGGTGACAATCACGTCGTCGCCATAGCCGGTGACGCGGCATTCACGTGCGGTCCAACGCTGGAAGCACTCAACAACATCGCGGAAACGACCAAGAAGTTCATCGTCGTCCTGAACGACAACGAATGGTCGATCGATAAGAATGTCGGAGCGATCGCGCGTTATTTCAACGCGCTCCAGACTCACCACACCTTTGCTTCCGTCCGTGCGAAGGCGGCGGAATTTGTCGAAAAAGTCGCGGGCAAGGCTGCCCGCACGCTCGCGCACAAAGTCGAGGAAGGCGCAAAAAACCTGCTTTTCCCCAACGTCCTGTTCGAGAAATTCGGCCTTCGTTATTATGGCCCGATCGATGGCCATGACCTGCCCCTACTGGTGCGGACTTTCGAGCATTTGAAGACGCTCCACGAACCGGTTGTCCTCCACATCATCACGGAAAAAGGCCGCGGCTATCAGCCCGCCTTGGACAATCCCGGGAAATTCCACGGACTGGGCACTTACAAGATCGAGGACGGCTCGACCGACGCCACCGCCACTCCGACCTGCTCGGATATCTTCGGGCGTGCGGTCACGGATTTTGCGAAAAAGGATCCAAAAATCGTCGCCATCACCGCCGCCATGCCGGGAGGCACGAAGTTGGAGATTTTCAAAAAGGAACTTCCGGATCGGTATTTCGATGTCGGCATTGCGGAGGAGCATGCGGCCCTTTTTGCCTGCGGTTTGGCAACGGAAGGCTTCCGTCCGTTCCTGGCCATTTACTCGACGTTCATGCAGCGTGCCTATGACATGATCATTCACGACATGGCGTTGCAAGGGCTTCCCGTCCGCCTCTGTATGGATCGCGGTGGTTTATCAGGCGATGACGGGCCGACGCATCATGGCCTTTTCGATATTGGTTACCTTCGCCACATTCCCGGCATCATTCACATGCAGCCGAAGGACGAGGACGAGTTCGTAGACATGCTGCACACGATGGCGGAATACGATGCCGGTCCGTCCGCCATCCGCTATCCGCGCGGCGTGATCAAGGGGACGCCGATCAAGCCGGTTCCTGCTTTGTTGGAAATCGGCAAAGCAGAAGTCGTCGCTGATGGGACTGACGTCGCGTTGATCGGCCTCGGCACGATGTTTGAAATGGCGGAGCGCACGAAGGCTCAGCTCGAAGCGAAGGGCCTGTCGGTTGCGCTGATCAATCCACGTTTCATCAAGCCGCTCGATACAAGCGTGCTCGAGGAGTATGGGAAAAAATGCAAGGTCCTCTGCACGTTCGAGGACCATGTGCTTTTCAACGGATTCGGAGCTTCCGTGATCGAGCATTTGCACACTGCCGACATTCATACGCCCATCGAACGTATTGGCTGGCCCGATCAATTTATCGAACATGGAAAACCGGAAACCCTCCGCGAACTCCACGGATTGACGGCGGAAGCTGCCACCGGGAAAGTGCTGAAACATTTCCCAGTGGCTTGATAGGGCGCCTTCCTCAATGGGAGGCGGCGTCTTGAATTTTATCACCCGTTTTTTCGACATCCCGGCCGAAGCCCTTGGCGGTACTGCACGCAGAGGTCGCTCCTGCCATCAGAAGCAGGGCCGCTCCGGCTGCAATTGCGAAAAGGCGGATGGGCGATTGTCTGGAACTCTGACAGTTCGTCTTTGCGATGAGTATTGGATTCATGGTAGAATCCGATTTGCAAGTGCCGCGCCATTCCTTCAAAAAATCCGCAAGCCTTTCATTTTGAATGCATTTCGTCGGAAATATGGGATGATGGGCGGTGCCTTGGGGATTGCATCTTGCATGAATCTGTCGAGGCTGATGGCATTTTGCACGAAAAGGCAGCAAATTCAGCCTATGGAATGCGCCCTAAAGTTCTGATATTGAAACACTTAGCGATTCGATATCATGCGGCATAAAGAATGTTAAGTAGTGGCAGACTCATTTTACTCAAACTCCCATGGATATTCTCATTGTTGACGACGAAAAGTCGATCCGCCTGACCACCTCGCTCGCCTTGGAGGCTGAGGGGCATTATGTGGAAACTGCTGAAGACGGGGATGTTGCCCTCCGCCGGATCAAGGAGGAGAACTTCGGTCTCGTGTTTCTGGATCTCCGGTTGGGCGATCAGGACGGGCTTGAAATCCTGCAGAAGATCGTGGCCATGAAGCCACAGCAGCTTGTGACGATTTTCACCGCCCATGCTTCTATTTCCACGGCCGTGAAAGCCACCCAACTGGGAGCGTTCGATTATCTCGAAAAGCCATTCACGCCGGACCAACTGCGGGCAATTCTGATCAAGGCCCAGAAAGCATTGCAGACCCAAGTTGAGGTCGTCCGTCTGAAGGAGACGGTGCAGGAGTTGAAAAGCGAGGTTCGCCACGCATCGCCACCGCTGCGTTTTTCCTCCGATGATGAAAAAACGCGTGAGGAATTCGACGTGCTATTCCGGGCTGCCGCGACGTCCGCATCGATCCTGATCCTCGGAGAAAGTGGCACCGGCAAAAGCGTGATCGCCCGGGAAATTCACGACCGCAGCCACCTGCGGGACAAGCCGTTCGTGACCGTCAGTTGCCCGAGTCTATCCAAAGAGCTGCTGGAAAGCGTGCTTTTCGGCCATATGAAAGGTTCCTTCACCGGCGCGATCAAGGACACCTGGGGAAAAGTCCACGTGGCGGATGGAGGCACCCTGTTTCTCGACGAAATCGGTGAATTGCCGATGGAAATCCAGCCCAAGCTCCTGCGTCTTCTGCAGGAACGCGAATACGAACGCCTCGGAGAAAACAAAGTCCGCGAAGCCAACGTCCGAGTGATCGCCGCCAGCAACCGTGACCTCAAGGCCAGCATCAGCGCGGGAGATTTCCGCGAGGATCTTTACTACCGCCTGAATGTGATCAGCGTGACAGTCCCGCCCCTTCGCACCCGGTCTGCCGATCTGCTCAAGTTCGCAAAAGACTATCTCGATTTCTTCGCCGGGCAACTCGGCCGCAAGATCGAAGGCTTCAGCGAGAGCGGGCGCAGCGCCCTGATCCGCCACCCGTGGCCTGGCAATTTACGCGAACTGCGCAATGCGATCGAGCGCGCCACCATCCTCGCCCGGGGAACGAAGGTGGAAGCCGAGGACCTTCCCCGGCCCAGTCCGCTCACGCCTTCCGGGTCGATTGCCGAGCCGGGAGGCATTGGAATCGGTGGCGAACATAGTATCGACCAAATCGAGCAGGCACACATGAGTAAAGTGCTGGAGTGGGCTCCATCACTTCATGACGCGGCGGCCGTACTGGGCATCGACAAAGCCACACTTTACCGCAAGCGGAAACGCTTCGGAATGGATTGAATTCCCAACCACCCTCATGCTCCGCCTCCGATTATTCTACGGCCTTCTTACCATCATACTTTTGTTATGGAGCGTGGGTGCTGCCGCCCTGTTGCTGATGCGTGATTCAGTGACCCGTTTTGATAGCCGGTTGAAAACGGACTATAAAGTCATCGATGCTGCCCAATCGATGCGGACTCTGACGGCAACGTTGAACACCCGGTATCTCCCGAGTCTGGCCGGACCACCGCCGGACCATGCCCCGGATCGGGCGCAGTATGAGCAACTGAAAAAAGAACTCAAAGAGAAGCTCGAGATCGTCGATACGGACAGTATTCAAGACGAAGGTTGGCAAAGCGTCGTGTCCAGGTTGGATCAGGTTTTCGATACTTACTTTGAAGGTTATGAAACCTTTTTCAAAGGCACTGCCGTGAACCGCAGTGACCGGGAAAAACTGCTGCAATTCATGAGCACGCAGACGCAACGGCTTACGGACCTGACCGAAAATGTGATGACGCTTGCCGAGGAAAAGCTGTTTTCCGGGGCCAGCCGGCTGGGTGAAGACTCGGGCAAGAATACATTGTTTGTGGTCACGCTGGTTTTGTTGGGAACCTCGATTGCGGCGCTGATCTATTTCCAACTGGTCCGGCACCTTGTGGATCCTGTCGCATCCTTGCACAAATCCATTGAGGAAATCCGCAAAGGGAACTTCGAGCTGGCGCTGCCGGAACCAGGGCAGGGGAGTGAGTTTTCAAAAGTCGTCTCGGCCTTCAACGACATGGCGGCCGAATTGAAAGTCCGTCGCGGCGAAAGCGACGAATTCCTGATGCGTGCGAATATGGTCAACCGGGCGATCCTTGCGGCGATTCCGTCACCGGTTTTCGTCCTCGGCGACGATACCGGCATCCTCCAGATCAATCCGGCAGCGGAACATCTATCTCAAAAACTCGGCGTCAGCGGTCGCTTGCCCCAGAAGATCCAGCATATCTTCGACGAGTGCCGTGCGACATGCACCCACTTCTTACCCGAGGATCCGCGGGAGGCCCTGCTGTTTCGCATCAACGAGGAGGAGTTCTACTACCTTCCTCGTATTTTCCGTTTCGATTCGGATGATGCTACCCAATCCGGCTGGGCGATCCTGCTTCACAACGTGAGCCGCATCCGCTGGCTGGACGACATGAAGACCAACCTTCTTTCCACTGTCAGCCATGAGATCAAAACCCCGCTGACCGGTATCCGGATGGTATTGCATCTGCTGCTGGAGGAACGGTCTAACAATCTCGATGAAATGCAGAGGGTCATGGTTGCCTCCGCAAACGAGGACTGCGAGCGGCTGCTGGTCACGCTCAACAGCTTGCTGGACCTTTCCCGTGCGGAAAGCGGTGCCACGCAACTAACGCGCATTCCGTTGAAGCCGTTGGACAGCATCAAGCGCACGGCAAAGCTCTATCAAAGTTCGGCGGCGGGCAGCGGGGTGGAAATCCGCATCGACGAAGGTGACGGAGATTTCCCCGAGATTTCTGCCGACCCAATTCGTCTGGATGAGGTGCTGAGCAATCTTGTTTCCAACGCGATCAAACATAGCCCGAAGGATGGACAGGTCATTCTCCGGCTCGCGAAACGGGATGCCGAACACGTTCGCATGTCGGTGATTGACCAAGGTCCGGGTGTTCCTGAAGACAGCCAAAGCCGGATTTTCGAGCGGTTCTATCGTGCTCCGGGGCAACAAACGGATGGCGTTGGCCTGGGTCTCTTCATCTGCCGGGAAATCATGAGAGCGCACGAAGGCCGCATCGGTTTGCGGGAGCGCACCGGAAATTCAACCGAATTCTATATCGATGTCCCCATCGCCTGATAGCGGAAATTCGAGCGAAAAGCTCAGGGTGCTCGTCGTCGATGACGAGCCCACCCTGAGGCTCGGTTTTTCGTACGCTCTATCGAATCGGACGACCACAGTGGAAACCGCCGCCAATGGCCGGCATGCCTTGGAGCGAATTTCGACATTGAATTTCGACCTCATGATTCTCGATTTGAGGATGCCCGAAATGGACGGCATCGGTGTGATCGAAACGTTGCGAAGCCAGGGCAATAGGATTCCTGTCGTGCTGTGCACCGCGATGTTGAACCCCAGCTCCGCCTTACGTGCGATCCGACAAGGAGTCGTGGATTTTCTCCTGAAACCCGTGCGTCCGGCGGACCTGCGCCAGGTTCTGGAGTTTGTCATTCGGCCTGAAAATCAGCCGTTGTCCTTGGCGATGAGAGCGATGCGGAGCGGCCGCAATGAGGAGGCGATCAGACTTTTGGAAAGTGCGCCGACGTCTGGCAGGCTGGCATCCTGTTGGCTGGATATCCTCCGGTCTCTCCGGGATGGTGCTAGCGATGGGGACACCGCCCAGCTTGAGGATCGCATCAGGACAAACTTGCCGATCCTGGCTTTCAATGGCTCAAGCATCTAGCGAGTTCAGCCACTCATCGCGGGTTGTTTCCGCGCATCGAGTGGCTGCATGTCGAGATGACCAACAGTACCAGAAAGATGAAGAACAAGGTCTGGGCGATACTTGCGGCGGCACCGGCGAGGCTGCTGAAGCCGAGAAGACCTGCTATCAGAGCGAGAATGAGAAAAGTAAGTGTCCAGTGAAGCATGACGTCGTGGGGTTGATTACGTCTTCTTGTTTGCAGAAACTTGGCCAAACTCAGGTGTGCTCAGCAAGTGCCTGATTTTCAGATTTTTATAAATGAAAACGAGTGCCCCACGTTTGACCCAAAGCGCACGGGTCGGCTCAATCTGCATGTCGAAAGGGCACAATGCATGGACATTCTTTCAATTTTCAACGCTGCCCACATTCCCGATTGTCCTTTTCACCCCAGTCCCTAGCCTCCGCAGAAAGTGCCCCAAGGGCATTCAAAACCGACATTTTCATGGCCAGCCAACTCCAACGTCCCACCGATAAACGGGTGCTCCTGATGGGCACTTGTCTTTGTGATGCTTTTTATGACGACGTCGCCAAAGCGACCGTGGAGGTGCTCGAATACCTCGGCGTGACGGTCGAGTTCCCCGAGGATCAGACCTGCTGTGGCCAACCGGCGTTCAATTCCGGCGATTGGACGGCGTCTCGCAAGGTGGCCCGCCATTGTGCGAAAGTTTTCGCCGGAGATCTTCCGGTGATCGTCCCCTCCGGCTCATGCGCGGCGATGAATTTTCATGGGAATCTCCTGCAATTCGAGGAGAAGCCGGACCCAGCCATCGATTCACTGGCAGGTCGCACGTGGGAAGTGATGGACTTCATTTTCAATGGCCTCGGCATCAAAACGTGGCCGGGAAAATTTGAGAAATCCACGCGCATCGCCTTCCACCGTTCCTGCCACAGCCGCGGCACGGGCAGCGGTGCCGCAACCCTCGCCCTGCTGGAATCTATCGAAAACGCCGTCGTCACTCCTTTCGGCCAAGCCGAGCAATGCTGCGGATTCGGAGGCACGTTTTCGGTCACGTTTCCCCACATTTCCGGCCGCATGGGAACGCTGAAACTCGACAACATCCTCGATACCGAACCCGACGTTCTTGTCAGCGGAGACATGTCCTGCCTCATGCACCTTACCGGCCTCGCGATCACTCAGGGCCGCCCGGTCGAGCACTGCCACGCCATCCAACTTTTGAGAAAATCACTTCTATGATCGGCATCCAACCCATCGATCAATACGCCCGCGACATTTCGGACGAGAAACAGGCATCGGTCCTCGACGGCTCATCGAAAGGTACCGACAAGCGCTATCATGTTCTTCACGAGGACTATCCGGATCCCGACGCGCTGCGCAAACTCGCAGCGAGTATCAAGGATCACACCCTCCATCACCTCGGCGAGTATTTGGAGAAAGCCGAAAACTCCCTGACAAAACGCGGCGTCAACGTCCACTACGCCTCCACCGATGAGGACGCCCGCCAGACCATTTTATCGATCCTCCGCCAGCACAATGTCACGCAGCTGACGAAATCCAAATCGATGGCGGCCGAGGAAATCCACCTCAACCCGTTTCTCATCGAAAACGGCGTCGAATGCCTGGAGTCCGATCTTGGCGAATTCATCATCCAACTCGATGGCGACGAGCCCTCGCACATCGTCAAGCCGATCATCCACAAGAACCGCCGGGAAATTGCGAACACATTTCTCCGTGAGGGAGTCGCCAGCGATTACAACGACGATCCTGAAACCATCACCCGCCGCGCCCGCGTCCATTTTCGCAGGAAATACATGGAAGCGCAGGCCGTCATTACCGGCGCGAATTTCGTTTGCTCCGATACCGGCCGCCTCATCCTTGCAACTAACGAGGGAAACTCCCGCTTCGGCATGGCTCCGGTGCCGGTGCACATCGCGCTCGTGGGGATCGAGAAAATTATCCCGCAGGAAAAGGATCTCGCGGTTTTCCTGAACTTGTTGGGTCGCTCCGCCACCGGCCAGCAACTCACCGTTTACACCGAATTCATCAACGGTCCGCGTTCCGCAAACCAACCGGACGGCCCCGAGCACATGCACGTCGTCTTCATGGACAACGGCCGCACCGACGTGCTCGCTTCGAACTGCAAGGAAATCCTCCGCTGCATCCGCTGCGGTGCCTGCCAGAACGTTTGCCCGGTCTATCGACAAGCCTCCGGCCATGCCTACCGCTCCACCTACGGCGGACCTATCGGAGCGGTTCTATCGCCCATCCTTTTCGGCAGCCGTTTTCCGGAACTCGCCGATCTGCCCAAAGCCTCGTCCCTTTGCGGCGCCTGCAACGAAGTCTGCCCGGTCGACATTCCGATCCCAGATCTCTTATTGCGCCTGCGGGACAAGGCCAAACGCGAGGAAATCCCATCGGCCGGAGCGATTCCGATGTCGCCCTTCGCTCACCTCGCCACCTCGCCCTCCTTCTGGCGCACCGCGATGACCATGAGCAAGGCCATGAACCACCTGCCCATCCAAGTCGCACCGATCAAACCCCTGCAAGACTGGCTCGGTCAGAGAACTCTGCCGGAAAGTCACGGTGGGGATTTCAGGAAATGGTTCAAAAACCGCTCATCCCGTAAAAGTTGACCACGGAGGGAAGGAGGAAGAAGGAGGTCACGGAGACTTTCAAATCAATTCCTCCAACCCTCTCTTCCCTCCCTCTTCACTCCGTGCCTCAGTGGTAAAGGAATCCTATCTCATTACTCCGTCATGGAAATGCCCCATCAGGAATTAGCCGGCAAAGTCATCGCGGCAGCGATCGCAGTGCATCAAATACTCAGGCCTGGACTCAATGAAAAGCTCTATGAACGTGCCCTCTGCATCGAATTCACCGAGCGGGGAATCCATTTCAAGCAACAACCCATTTACCCAGCGGAATACAAGGGCTATCAGATTGGGGAATTGATTCCGGACCTCGTCGTTGAAAACACTCTTATCGTGGATGCCAAATGCGTGAGTAGTTTCGTGTCGGCCCATGAGGCCCAAATGCTCGGCTACCTCAGTATCACCGGCCTCGATGTCGGCCTCCTTCTTAATTTTAAATCCTGGCCCTTGGGTAAACGCCGTTTCATCCGCCCCGGGTTCCAACAAGTTCGACTCTAACTCTCTTCCCTCCCTCTTCACTCCGTGTCTCCGTGGTGAAAAATCAGCAATCTAAAACGACCATGTCCCGCGACGCCATCTTTGCTAAAATCGAATCCGCCACCGCTGCTCTCAAGACGAAAGCCGCCTATCCGGATTATGACCTGAAAATCGTCCATTCCGCGCCGAAGCTGGAAGGCACGGATCTTTGGGAAATCTTCTCCCGCAATTTCAAATACGTGAACGGCCGCCCGATGGACTCGGTGGAGAAGCTCCTCGAGTTCCTCGCTGCCAACAACCAACGCCATGGTTACTGCGACCCCGCACTTTACGACGCCATCGGCAGCAAGCTTGCCGCCGCTGGCCTGACTGTGGAAACCGAATACGACCGCAGCCGTTACGAGGACTATCAGTTTGGCGTCACCCGCGCCACCGGGGCCATCGCGGAATCCGGCTCTGTGATTCTCGATGACGAGCGCACGTCCCATCGTCTCGCGGCGCTTTCACCATGGGTTCATGTGGCCGTGGTGGAGCGTTCGGAAATCCACCGGACCATCCCGGATGCCATCGCCGCCTTCGGGGAAAGCCCGAATATCATCTGGGCCACCGGCCCCTCCAAGACCGCCGATGTCGAAGGCATCCTCATCGAAGGCGTCCACGGCCCGGGCGAGCAGATCGCACTTCTTTTATAAGGGGCATGGACGTCTCGTCCATGCGTGGGAACGAGACGTTCTCACCCGAATGGCACGTAGTTAAGGAGGATTTGGGAAACAGCGGACAGAATGTCCGCTGCACGTAGCGCTCAAAATGAACGCGCTCCTTTGGCCATGATGGCCGCAGGGAGCGTTGACATCCTGTCAACTGAGCAGGGTGACATTCTGTCACCTGAAACGATATAGGCCTTAACTACGTGCCATTCGTCCCCACCCCTAACGTCTGAAGATCCCATAGACCATTCCGATCAGCAGCGCCACGCCGAGCGCCCACCAATACCATTTCAAGCCGGTTTTCCGGTGCGGTGATTTGCCGAATTCGCGGGCGATGAAGTCTTCGTAGTCGAAATCCTCGGTGGGGAGGTTGAGGCCATCAGCGGACGAATCCCGTTCCCATGATTTTTTCTTCGGCCGCGGCTTCTTCGCTTTTTTGGCGCAGCCGGAACAGTTTTTCCCCACCGCGACTTCGGTTCCGCAAAACGGGCAGATGTAGTTGAGGGCTTTCGGCATGGTGATTGGATGAAATGAGCGCGAAGTCGGCTTTCCGCACAAGCCTGAAGAATCCGCCTTGGCATTCGGGCGAATGGCGTGGAAGTTGGGCGCGAAATGGGACTGAGTCTTTCTGAATTACGCGATGGGTTGCCCGAAGGTGGTTTGTTTGGTGGCGGCGCGTGGCGCTGGTCGCCGGAACCACTGAAACTCACTCAGGCGGAAGCTCGGCAGATGATGTCGCTGGGGCATCCGCTGGCCAGATTCCAACAGGCTTGCGACGGCCTCTATCGACGAAGTGCGTCCGGGAAATTGCCCGATTGGCTGGCCGAGTTGCTGGACGAAGGAAAACCGGAATGGCTGGCGAACCTGCAGCGCGAGGTTTCAACTGCGGAGCAATTTCCCCGCGTGATCCGGCCGGACCTCATTCTGACGGAAACGGGCTTTTCGATGACAGAGCTGGACAGCGTGCCGGGAGGGATCGGCGTTGCGGCGTGGCTGGCGAAAGTTTATTCCAAGGCCGGATTTGACGTGCTGGGTGGACCCGACGGAATGATCGATGGTTTTCGTTCATTGATGCCGGAGGGCGGAACGGTGCTGGTTTCCGAGGAATCCGCCGACTACCGCCCGGAAATGGATTGGCTGACGAGGGAGTTGGGCGAGGCGTGGAACGTTGCGTCCGCCGAGGAATACGAGCCGAATGGAAAGTCGCTCTATCGTTTCTTCGAGCTGTTTGACTGGGAATCGATCCCGTCGTCCCGGAAGCTCGCGGATGGCGCGGCGGCGGGGAAAATCAAGATTACACCACCTTTCAAGCCGCACCTCGAGGATAAGCTTTGGTTGGCGCTGCTTTGGTCGCCGGCTCTGAAGAAAGTTTGGGAAAAAACGCTGCGTGGAAGCCATTTGAAGCGGCTTCGCGAGCTGGTTCCGTTTGGCTGGGTGCTCGATCCCGAGCCGCTGCCCCCGCATGCCGCCTTGCCTCGGATGAACGCGCATTCGTGGGACGAAGTCGCCCATTTCAGTCAGAAGGAGCGCAAGCTGGTGCTGAAGGTGAGTGGTTTCCATGAAACCGCTTGGGGTTCGCGCGGTGTTTACATCGGCCACGACATGCCGGCTGCCGAGTGGTCGGCGAAATTGAATGCCGCGCTGGACCAATCTTCCGAGCAACCGTGGATTCTACAGGAGTTCCGCGAGGGTCGGCGGGTGGAGCATCCGGTTTTCCGCGAGGATGGATCGGTGGAGATGATGCAGGGCCGGGTGCGGCTTTGCCCTTACTTTTTCACGAATGAGGCCGGAGAAACGAACTTTGGCGGCTGCCTGGCGACAATCGTACCTGCGGATAAGAAGAAGATCCACGGCATGAGCGACGGGATTCTGGTGCCCTGTGTGATCGGGTGAAGCGAAACGGGGAGACGGCGGTGGGTAGAATTGGAACCGCCGCAAAGGTCGCGAAGGAGCGCAAAGTTTTTTGGGCGGTGAAGCGAAACGCGGAGGCGGGGAGGTCGCAGAGGGGTTCGCGGAGGGGTTCGCGGAGGGGTTCGCGGAGGGAGGGCTAAAAGGAGCGTTTGCATTCCCACCATCATGATTGCCATCTCTTATACTGGAACGCATCAGGATTTGTGAATTCAGGTGACGCGAAGCTTTGGACTGCGTGCAGCCTGCTGCCGCTTTGCGTGAGCCAGCCTGCTGGCCACGACGGCTCGCAGCGGGCTGCGTGACCGAAAGCGGCAGCAGGCTGCACGCAGTCCAAGTCAAACCGCGAACCAACGTCATCGCCAGCGTTGGCAAATCCACCAATCATCATGCGTGCCTGTATAACTTGGTGCCCTTGGAGTCTTGGCGGTGAAAAACCTCTTCATTCCGGCTTTTCCCATGACATCGCGCTTGGATTTGAAAACGCAAAAAACAGCCCTGCGTTTCCACAGGGCTGTTTAGAAAGACAATCCGCAAAAGGGAATCAGACGATTCCGGCTTTCTTCAGCGTCACGAAAGCACCATTCTTGTTGATGGTCTTGAGTGCACGGCAGCTCAACTTGAGCTTAACGAACTTGCTGAGTTCGGGAACCCAGATGCGTTTGGTTTGAAGATTAGGAGAGATCGTGCGCTTCACCACTTTCGTGACGTGACGACCGATACCACCTTTTTTCTTGGCCAAACCAGAACGGTGAATTTTTCCGCCAGAGCGGACGCGGGTTCCTCGGATGCTGCAAATACGGGCCATAATAA
>JBDSZP010000027.1:0-8419 GCA_039925065.1 Luteolibacter sp. | reverse complement strand
ATTTCAAACCTGCGAGCTACACCCTTGAATTCACCAAAAAAGGCTCCACACCACAGACGATTCAGATCAACGCCGCAGTCGATGGTTGGTTTTTCGGCAATCTTCTCATCGGCGGTCCCATCGGGATGCTGGTGGTTGATCCGGTGACTGGGGCGATGTGGAAACTCGACGGCAACGTGAACGCGAATCTAACGTCCGTCGCCACCCTTAAAATCGGAAACGGCCACAGCCTGAATGTTGTGGACCGTGCCGCCGTTCCGCAGAGATGGAAAAGCACTTGGTCGCGATCCACTAATCGCATTTCTCCACCTTCTGGAATTCCCCCAAACCCCGGACGCCATTCGCGTCCGGGGTTCTTTATCGGCAGAAAGCGGCCCGGAATTCATTAAGAACCCCGTAATTTCTACTTTCCCAACCCCGGCCGGAGCGTTATTTTAAAGCCATGAAAATTCTCATCATCCTCGTGACGGCGGTGGCGTTGAACTCCTGCAACACCTGCATCGGAATCGGCCGTGATACGAAGCAGGGATACGAGTGGACCAAGGCCAAAATCCAAGGGACCGGCGGCGGTGGCTCGCAGGATTCCAATGGGGCGCCGGTTTATTGATTACCCATTGCCTTTGAGTGATTCGCGAAGATTCGGGTTTCGCACCACTCCGCTCAGCCGGGTCGCCCGCCGGTTCCGTCTTGAATTTGTAAAATTCGAGTTTGGCGCATTCACGGCTCGAAATGGAGCTCCGTTTGCGGTAGAAGCTTTTCGTCGCGTTCCAGCGACTGCACGCGCGCCACCGAATTTCTCCCGGCACCGGGCATCGGCCTGGCAACCGTTCAGCGGGTCATTCACTGGCATGGCGGACGCGTCTGGCCGAGAGCGAAGCCGGTAAAACCATCACGTTTTATTTCGCGCTGCCGGAAATAACCTGACAACATCCAACACATTCAGGATCGCACTCAAAAAACATCTCCCAAAGCCAGCCGCTCCGTCATATGAATGTGACTCAATTCATGCCAAGACAAATTCCATGTTGTCAAACCCATGACCTTCCCCCTTAAGAAAGTTGTTTCTTCGGACATCTTTGTGCCAGTTGAAAATCGGTCCGTCACGCTTGGCGGGGCGAACTGCGCAATGAGAATGCGGCGCGGCGCGGCGGTCCCGATTTCATGGTTGGGCGGAATTGTCGCCGTCGGTCTCGTATTGTTGGGCTTATCGCCGGTTCCCGGTCACGCTTCCGAGCTTTCCCCAAAAACAGCCAGACCTAACGGGCCAGTTCTTCAGGCAAGTGAACCTTCCGCTCCACCTGCAGGTCCTCCGGCAGCAACCAATCCCCCGCCGGTGAAGCCCGAGGAATTTTATTTCACCCACCTGACGACCACCGATGGCCTTTCGGATTCGAAGATCAACGACATGGTGCAGGACCGACTGGGATTTATGTGGTTTGCCACGGGGTTGGCCGGGCTGAACCGCTACGACGGCTATGAGTTCAAGTTTTACCAGCACGACCCGAATGTTCCGCGCAGTCTGAGCCAGAATATTGTGACGGCGCTCTTTCTGGATCACTTGGGGATCTTGTGGATCGGCACGGAATCGGGCGGATTGAACCGTTACGACAGGGACACTGACGATTTCACCCGGTTCCTTCCCAACCCGGACGATGAAACGAGCCTGCCTTCCGGCCTGGTGCGAGCCATCAGCGAGGACGCCTCGGGCGTCTTGTGGGTGGGGACGGAAAAGGGAGGCTTGTCTCGGCTGGATCGCGCGACGGGAAAATTCCGCACCTACCGCCATGATCCCAACAATCCGGGCAGCCTAAGTGAGGAGACGGTTGACAGCCTTTTCTGCGATCCTGACACGGGCCAGCTCTGGGTGGGCACGAGAAAGTCCGGGGTTTGCATGCTCGCCAAAGGGGCCACGAATTTCATCCAATATCGGTCAGATGCCAACGCGCCGGGAAGTATCAGTGGAACCAGGGGGCTTTCATTCTGCAAAGACCGGTCGGGCACATTATGGATCGGCACCGATGGGGGATTGAACCGGTTCGTGCCCGAGAGCGGAACCTTCGTTCATTACCGGAATGATCCGAAGGACACAAACTCCATCAGCAGCGATTGGATCTGGGCGATTTACGAGGACAGCCGCGGGCGCTTCTGGATCTGCACTCCGGGGGGAGTGAATCTGATGGACCGTGACCGCGGAACGTTCGGCCACCTCCCTTATTACGGATCAGACGCCTCCCAGCACCTGCTCGGCCAGCCAATTGTTAGCATCTGCGAAGACAACACGGGAGCGATCTGGTTCGGGCACGTCGAACTGGGCGTCAGCCGGCTCCACAGCGAACCGCCGCGGTTTACGGCGTATCGCACGGAGAACGAAGGCGTCAACGTCGTCTATGTGGACCGGAATGACCGTGTCTGGATTGGCACAATAGGAGGGCTGGACTTCCTTGAGGGGGGACATCCGCCCCTGCAGCAGATCCATTTCCCGGAAATCCCCAGCCTGTCGGTTCACGCGGTGGCTGAGGATGGCGAGGGCGGATACTGGGTTGGAGCGTTTCCGCAAGGCATGTTCCACCTTCACGGCAACGAGATCACCCGGCTGCCGGCCAAACCGGAGGACCCGACGCGTCCGGTGTGGGATGAAATATGGGCCTTTGTGCCCGACCCGCGGAAAGGTCTGTGGGTCGTCTATTGGACGAAGGGTGTCGATTACTTTGACGGGCAGACATTCGTGCGCTACCCGCCAGATGCCGCGAATCCACAAAGACTGCCTGAAGGCGTTTTCTACAGTTGCGCCACCGATGGCGAGGGCATGATCTGGCTGGCGGGACCGGGAGGATTGTCGCGGCTCGATCCGTCCACGGCCGTGTTCACCACCTTTCAAATTGATCCGGAGCATCCCGAAAACCAAGTCAACCGCTCCATGGCAGGCGTGTTTGCCGATCGTCAAAGCCCCGGGGAAGTCTGGGTCGGCACGTCCTCGGGATTGTTCCAGTTCGACAAAACTTCAGGCCGATTCACGCGACACTACACGAAGCAGGACGGACTTTGCTCCGATGGCGTGCAGGCGATTGAGCGCGACTATCAGGGCCGCTTGTGGCTGGGCACGCTCAACGGGTTGTCGTGCTTCGACCCAAAGCGCGGCACCTTCCGCAATTATGACATTGCCGACGGCCTGCCCGGGAAAAAGTTTTTCCATGGAGCCGCCGACAGAACCTCCGACGGACGCCTGTTCTTCGGCACCGCAAAAGGACTGGTGACGTTCGATCCCTCCCGGATGCCGGAAAACCCGCATCCACCACCGGTGGTGTTGACGGACTTCGAACTGTTCAACAAGCCGGTGAGCGTCGGCGGGGAGAACTCGCCGCTACGCAAGGCGATCGACGTGGCCGAAGAAATCACCCTGACGCACTACCAATCCGTGTTCAGCTTCAAGTTTGCCGCGCTGAATTTCACCGCGCCGGAGGAGAACCTCTACGCTTACAAGATGGAAGGTTTTGACGACGACTGGAGCTACACCGACGCGAAGCGGCGCTTTGCCACCTACACCCGACTGGCACCCGGCCATTACACGTTCCGGGTCAAGGCCTCCAACAACGACGGCCTTTGGAATGAACAAGGCACCTCCATCAAAATCACCATCCTTCCGCCGTGGTGGCAGACCTGGTGGTTCAGGAGCATGGCGGCCATCACCCTCGTGGGCGTGGTGGCGGCAGGCTTCCGCTGGCGACTCAAGAGCATCACCCGCCGCGCGGCGGAACTCAAACTCGAAGTGGCCCAACGGACGAGCTCGCTGTCTGAACGCACTAAGGAATTGGTCTGTGCCAAGGCGGAGGCCGATGGCGCGAGGGAAAAAGCAGAAGTGGCCAGCCGCGCCAAGAGCGAGTTTCTCTCCAGCATGAGCCACGAACTGCGCACTCCCCTCAACGCAATCCTCGGCTACACCCAGCTCCTGGCGCGCCAGCAGAATCTGACAGAAAAGCAACAGCAGCAACTGGGGATCATGTACAGCAGCGGCGAGCACCTGCTCGGACTCATCAGCGACATCCTGGACTTGGGCAGAATCGAGGCTCAAAAGACCCGGCTGGAATCTGCAGTGTTCAACCTGCCCAAGGCGCTGGAACAGGCGGTCCGCCTCACCCAGGTGAAGGCAGAGGAGAAAGCCCTGACACTTGCCTACGAAGCCCGCACAGCGCTGCCGGAGTATGTGATCAGCGACGAGCGGATGCTGAAGCAAATCCTGCTGAATCTGCTTTCCAACGCGGTGAAATACACCCGGCAGGGCGGTGCGACGCTGTGGTCGGAATATGACGCGCGCAATGGCGGGCGGCTGCGCTGCGAGGTGGTGGACACCGGCGTGGGCATCCCCCCCGACCAGCAGGCCGTCATCTTCGAGCCTTTTACGCAACTTCAGGCGGACGGACAGGTGGTGGAGGGCAGCGGGCTTGGCTTGAGCATCACCAAACGGCTGGTCGGCTTGATGGGCGGCCAAATGGGTCTGGAGAGCGAGCCTGGAAAGGGAAGCAGGTTTTGGTTTGAGGTGCCGATGCCGGCAGCGGGAAACGCTGCACCCGTTGGACCAATGGCCGAGCGCTCCGTCATCGGATACCACGGGGAACGGAAGCGGGTGCTGGTGGTGGACGATAACGCGACGAACGTGGCGGTGCTGGCGTCGCTGCTGGAGCCGCTGGGCTTCACGGTGGCGACGGCAAACAATGGAGAAGCCGCGTTGCGCCTGGCAATGGAGAGTCCCCCGGACCTGGTGCTGCTGGATCTGGTGATGCCGGGGATAAGCGGCCTGGAGGTAGCAAAGGCGATTCGCGAGCGCACGGAACTGGCGCGGACGCGGATCATCGGGATCTCGGCGACGGTGACCGACAGCGAGCGGAAGCGGGCTTTTGATGCGGTCTGTGATGGGTTTGTCGGGAAGCCAATGCAAGTGGACGTGTTGTTCGAGAAGATGGGAGCGCTATTGGAGCTTACATGGGAAATTGCGCCGTCGGCCGAGTCCGTGTCCGCAGCGACCCAACCGGTCACAGCACCTTTGGCGGCGATTCTGGAAGCGATGCGGGAGGCGGTCACGGAGGGGGATTACCGTGCGTTGGATCGGATTCTGGAGGAACAAATGTCGCAAGACCCGGCCCATGCCGCATTCTATCAGGAAATCCGGCGGCATGCAGCGCGGTATGACGACGAACGCATCCTGGCCTTGCTTGCAGCAACAAACAATGACGCACCATGAAGACACAACCAACTGACCAAGGAACCATCCTGGTGGTGGATGACACCCCGTCGGTCATCGATGTCACCCGATCGGTGCTGGAGGAGATCGGCTACCGCGTGGTGGTGGCCACCAACGGCGAGAAAGCGCTGCAGCGGGCGGCGGCCGTCACGCCGGACTTGATTCTATTGGACATCATGATGCCGAGCATCGACGGCTACGAAACTTGCCGCCGGCTCAAGGCTCAGGAGGCCACGCGCGAGATTCCGGTATTGTTGCTGTCGGCCCTGACTGACGTCTCCAACAAGGTCAAAGGCTTCGAGCTGGGAGCCGTGGACTACCTGACCAAGCCGATTTCGCCCGAAGAGCTGCTAGCCCGGGTCCGGACGCATGTCACCCTCAGCCGCCTGCAGCGGGAACTGCGGGCGGCCAACCAATCCCTGGAAGAAAGAGTGGCAGCCCGGACTGAAGAGCTTAGCCTGGCCAATACCGCCTTGCAGCAAGAAATCGTCGAGCGCAAGCGGGCGGAGGAGGCGTTGCACAAACTCACCGAAGAACTGGAAGAACGGGTGAAGGCGCGAACCGCCGAATTGCAGGCCTCCAACAAAGAACTGGCGGCGGTCAACAACGAATTGGAAACCTTCAGTTACTCCGTCTCGCATGACCTTCGCACCCCCTTGCGGGCCATTGACGGCTTCAGCCGGATTTTGCTCGAAGATTACGCCGAATCCCTCGACGCCGAAGGTCGGCATACCCTGGAACGCGTCTGCGCCGCCAGCCAGCGGATGGGCCGGTTGATTGACGATCTGTTAATGCTGGCCAAGGTCACGCGTTCCGAAATCCGCCGCGCTCCAGTGGACTTGAGCGAGCTGGCCGTCGCCATCACTGGCGAACTGCAAAAGACAGACCCTGGGCGGCGGGTGGAGATTGTCATCGCGCCGGGCCAGGTCGCCCAAGCCGACGCCACGCTCATGCGGTCCGTTCTGGAGAACCTGCTCGGCAACGCCTGGAAGTTTACCGGCACGCAAAGTGCCGCCAGGATCGAGTTTGGCAGGATGACCGGCGAAGGAGCTCCCGCTTATTTCGTGCGCGACAACGGTGTTGGGTTTGACATGACTTACGCTCAGAAACTTTTTGGCGCGTTTCAGCGCTTCCATACCGTAGCCGAGTTTCCAGGAACCGGGATCGGCCTCGCCACGGTCCAGCGGGCCATTCGCCGGCACGGCGGCGAGGTGCGGGCGGAATCTGAAGTCAATCGCGGGGCAACATTCTACTTCACATTGCCCGATGGGCGCTGACCTTCCGGGCTATATTATGAAGGAAGCGGTCGCGATGTTAGGGACTTTGCCAGCCGCAAAAAGGCGAAAGTGGCCTAAAACCGCAGGGAAAGAACAGATTCCTCCGGCGCTCCGGTCTATTGATTACCAATTGCCTTTGAGTGATTCACAAAGATTCGGGTTTCGCAAGGCGCTCGGCTCTGCTTGATTGCGGACGTGACATTTGCCAGTAAAATTACAGTCACCCGGATCTGCCTGGTTCCGGTATTCGCCGTCCTGGCGGTCTGTTACGGGAATTCGGTGAAAAGCGGAAACCCGGACGAATCGCTTCGTTGGTGGGCGCTCGGGGTCTTCGTCGCGGCGGCTGCCAGCGATGGCATCGACGGCTGGGTCGCCCGCCGGTTCAACCAGATGTCGAAATTCGGCGCATTCATCGATCCCATCGCAGACAAGGCGCTGTTGCTGACGGGGGTCATCACGCTCAGTCTCGTCAATTGGGGGACACACGGCTGGAGTCTTCCGCTGTGGTTCGCAGCGATCGTGGTGCTCCGCGATTGCATCATTCTGGGCGGGATCAGGATTTTATGGAACCACCGGCGCGAGGTGAAAATCGTGCCACACTGGACCGGGAAAGCTTGCACCGTGACGCAAATGTTCGCGCTCGGCTGGGTGATGCTCAAAGTGGTGGATCTTTCACCTGTCTATCCCTGCATCGTCGCGGCGGTCTTCACGATCTGGTCGAGCGTCACCTATATCCGCCAGGGCTGGGAAATCCTGCGCGGCCGGGCGGCCTAACGAGGAAGCGCGATTTTTTCCCCGAGGTGAAGCGGGCGGGTGCCGAGGAAATTCACATCCAGCCACATCAGGACGCGTGCTCCCACTTCGCGGATTTTCGTTTTCAGGCCGGCCTGGGTTTCCACGTCCTGCGCGTTGAATCCGTATGCCTGGATGCCATGCGCCCTGGCGATGTAAACCGCTCGCTGGTTTTGAAACCGCTGGCTGATGAACAATACCGAGTCCACCCCGAAAATTTCCTTCGCCCGCACCACCGAATCCAAGGTCCGCAACCCGGCGTAGTCGCATACGATCCGTTTTTCTGGAATTCCCCGTGCGATCAGCGCCAGCTTCATTTTCCCCGGCTCGTTGTAGTAGCGGGTGCTATTGTCCCCGGATACGATGATCGTCTCCAGCTTGCCGGTTTTCCAAATCCTGACCGCCGCGTCGATCCGGTAGCGGAAATAGGGATTCTCAAAGCCACTCACCCGGTCGGTCGTTCCGAAGACCAAGCCGACCTTCGTCTTCGGCACATCGGCGGCCTCGTCAAACAAGCGTCCTCGCGAAGCCCAGATCGCGGTGAAATTCGCGTAAGCCACCACACCAGCGGCCAGCAGCCCCACGACTAACAAAACCCGGACCATGCGCCTGGACCAGCGCCGCAGCAGTCCTTTCCCGCCGGATTTCATAAACTCTTGGCTGTTGGAACTTCCGCCGCCCGAGGCCAATGTAGCAGCGATTTCATCGTATCAGCGAAGCCACCGACCAGCGGTTCTTCCGGTGCGATCACCCGCAGCCGGTTCCTGGACTCCACGAAATGAATCTCGGAAAAACGCCCCACCAACTCGCCGTCCACCTGAACCGGCACCTCGCGGTCCGCCCGCACTGTGAATTCCTCGGCTTGGAAACAGCTCGTCGATGCCATCAGATCGATGCCGCCGGTCGCCAGACCACGCAGGGAATCGAGCACCAGCTTGTAGCCGGACTCCTTGTAAACCAGCACATCGAGCTTCGAATCATGATTGTTCGCATTGCGGAAAAACTTGAACGGGCCACCGTACAGCGCGCCATTTCCAGTGAGAACCGCGACGCCTTCCTCGCGGCGCCCATCCGCGCAGATCACCTCAATCTTCGGCGGCTGCTCGCCCAGCAC
>JBDSZP010000026.1:0-62474 GCA_039925065.1 Luteolibacter sp. | reverse complement strand
ACTGCCGCAGTTCGCCTTGCCGAACATGCCGAAGAGGGAGCCTCGGGTGAAAGTAGCGAAGCCGAAACGTGCGGTCGCAGAACCTGCGTTCAGGCCAGTTGTCCGGGTTGAGGAAAAATCTCAGGCTCCGGTGGAGGACGAATCCACAAGGCGCTCGCGGTTCCAGCGGGCTAAGGATAAGAAATAGCGCTTTTGCTTACGGTCCATGGCAAAGCCTGGAATTCAAACTTTCCGCGTGCCGTCGGAAGAGCATGGTAAACCATGAACTCCGGACAGTCTCCAGGCGAGCGGACAGGGTAGGATTTCGGCAGTCAGTCCGAAGATTTTACCACGGAGGGAAGGAGAAAAAGAGGAGGTCACGGAGGAGAGTTGAGACTCTCAGAGGCTCGGTTTCCGAAATCTAGAAACTCTCTTCCCTCCATCTTCGCTCCGTGCCTCCGTGGCCAAATTCTTCAAGGCTCATTCAATCACGGAACCGTCACCGCAATGTTTTGGCTCACAGAATTCCCGTCCAGATCAGTGGCGGTCACCTGAACGGTGGTCTTTCCCGTGGCGACGCCAGTGATGAGAATATCAGAGCTGATAATTGCAGCGGTGGCGACGGCAGTGTCCTGGCTGACAACTTGGTAGCTCAGGATCGGCGCGGCACCCACGGTGGTGATTTTGACCAATTCATTGGGATTCAAAGTTGCAGGTGCGGTTGCGGCATTGATCGGAACATCTTCCAGCGGATCGATGCCCGCTCCGGTTGGATCGTTGTAGTTGCCTTTGGGTAAGGTATTGATCGCATCCAGCACCTGCATCCCACTGGCCGGCACACGCCCGAAAACAGTGAAACCTCCGTTCTGGGAATCCAGAAAAAGCGGTGACGTGTCGGAGTTGTCCATCACGTTTACAAACCACTGGGAGGTCGCGCTGTTGGGATTTCCACTTTGTTTTGCCATCGCAATGGTGCCTCTGACATTGGAGAGGCCGGGCTCGTTCACGACCGGAGCAAACGTGCCGATACGGGAGAAGCCGTCTGCCGTCGTATGTTTGTAGCAGCCACCCTGAACGATCGAATTATTGAATGTCCGGTGGAAGAATGAATTGTCAAAAGCATTGGCATCCACGTAATCGAGGAAGTTGTTCAAGGTATTGGGTGTGGCCTCAGGGAAAAGGATGATATCAAAAGTCCCTGCCGTGGTCGTCACCCGCGCGGCGCTTAATGTGTCGGGATCGGAAAATTTACCGATGACCGATACCGTCGCAGGAGTTGAAACAGGCACGCTGACTGTTGCGAAATTCTGAACAACGATCGGCGACTTACCGGACAGCTTCAACGTCACGGTTCGCACATCTTTCGAGCCGTCGGCGAAGGTTGCGGTGACGACCACCGAAAATGAGGTGCCGGGGGCGGTCAATGTTCCGGTGATAGTGCCGTATGCCGGATTAAAGACGAGACCGGCAGGTAATCCGGTCACGGCCAGATTGGTCAGAGTGCTGCTGACATGCGAGCACTGGATTTGATAAAGGAATTGGGTTCCGGCGAAGATCAATGGGTTCAGATTACTCACCACACTGTCTTTCGTGTGAAGTTGAATCAGAGGGCTGTAAGCGGATTTGGCCGTCTGGAAGAACGAAAAGTTCCTGATCCGGAATTCATAATTCTTGTTGGGCTCGAAACCCGTGAGGGTATACGATTCTTGCCGTGAATAGATCTGTTTTGTGTAGAAATTCGTGGTTCCGACCTCGCGATACTGGAGTTCGTAGCCGTTCGCGACGGCGGAAGCGCCCTTCCAGGTCAATGTGACGGAAGTATTATTGGGAACGGTTCCTGCAAAATTAGTCGGACTGAGCATCGGAGCCGACCTGGCCGAGAAGACATTCGAATATCCAGAAAAGACCTCTTTGGTGCCTTTCAAACGATAGACCCGAACTCTGAACTGATAGTCGGTATCCAGCAAAAAGTTTCCGAGAGGATCTGTCCTCGTAAGATTGACTCCCGCTGCTTTCAGGTAGCGTTCAAACTCGCCAGCACCGGTTTTTCGCTGGATTTCCACACCCGCATCCAATGATGAATTGTCCTTCCACTTGAATGAAAACGCCCCCTCTCCTGCCGGCGTTGCCACCAGTTTCGTGGGAGCCTGGAAGGATTTCGTGGTGACGGTGACGGTTTCGGAATACTTGGTGTAAATCAGAGCCGGGCTTTGTTTGTATGCGCGGACGCGGAACGAATAGGTGGTGGACGGAACGAACGGTCCGGAGGCCGTCAAACTGAACGATGTTTTTCCAGGGGCCATCTGAACCAGGCTGTGCCATTTGCCACTACCCTTTTTATACTCAAGCAGATACCCGTATTCCGACGTGGAATTATCCTTCCAACGGAATTTGATTTGCAGCTCATCAACTGCCGTTGCTTTGAGCAGCGTTGGAGCTCCGAAGGTACTCGTCGGGAACGCCGTCGCCACCACGATCGGGGTGGGAGCCGAGAAGACTTCAAATTTTGGCAAGCCCTTGTAGGCCGTCATTTGAAAATCCAGATCCCTGCCTGCCAGGTTGTTGGTGGTGATCGTGTAGGATTTCGCCCCTGTTTCGGTCGGGTTGGGGAATGGAAGAAGGAGAAACCTCGGCGGATCGTTTTTACTTTTCAGGCCCACCCGCAGCTCGAAACCGACTTCATCGGTGGAGTTATCCTTCCACTCGACCTTGAACGAGTTCACCCCGAGCGGTGTCACTTTCAGATCCGAAGGAGCTGCTGGAGCTGCAGCACGAGCGGCTGCCAAACTCAGAACACACGTAAGGAGAAGGGAAAAGAGCGGAAAAAGAGAGCGGCGGCACATAGGTTAAGGTGGCGGAAAGAGTTACACACTTTGCGCCTTCCGCAAAGTGTTTCGCAGGCAACTGCCGGTTCATCTGGGATTACCTGGAAACACATCCGCCATTTTCGCCCCAATAGATCACCTGAAATCGTGAAACGAAGTTGTCTCAAAGCGGTATTCTACAAATTACTTCGGAAACCTAAAATTTCACAAAACACCACATCTTGTATTTCAGATGCAAAACAAACACCACATACAGAGTGTTCAACGCTTCGCTGGTTGCTTCACCACGGACACGGCCCTATGCTTCGAGCGGCCCAGTTCCCTCTCGGGCTTAACCTCTAACCCCACATCCTGTCTGCATGTATCTCAAAACTCTGGAAATCCACGGCTTCAAGTCGTTTGCGGATAAAACGCTGTTCGAATTCGCTAAAGGCGTGACCGGCATTGTCGGCCCGAACGGCTGCGGCAAGTCCAACGTGGTCGATGCGATCCGCTGGGTGCTTGGGGAAACTTCCGCAAAAGCCCTGCGCGGCGGGGAAATGGCAGACGTCATTTTCAACGGCACGGAAAAGCGAAAACCCCTCGGCATGGCGGAAGTCACCCTGACGATGGCCGATTGCGAGGGGCCCCTCAAAGTGGATTTCAACGAGGTTGCCCTCACCCGCCGGGTTTTCCGCGACGGGCGCTCGGAGTACCGGATCAACGGGACGCTCTGCCGCCTCAAGGACATTCATGATCTGCTGATGGACACCGGTATCGGCCGGACCGCCTACTCGATCATGGCGCAGGGCCAGATCGACCAGATCCTTTCCTCTAAGCCGGAAGAACGCCGCGCGGTTTTCGAAGAGGCCGCCGGAATCACGAAATTCAAGAAGGAGAAAAAGGAAGCGCTCCGGAAATTGGAATTCACCGAAGCCAACCTCCTCCGGGTTTCCGACGTGCTCGCCGAGCAGGAGCGCCGGATGAATTCCCTCAAGCGCCAGGTCGCCAAAGCCCGTCGTTATCAAGCGCTCGCCGCCGATACCCGGGTCCTCGACACCCACCTCGGCCACAAGAAATTCGTCGAGCTCACTGCCGAGCGCGACGAACTCACCGTTTCCATCCGTGGCCTCGAAGTCCGCGACACCGAGTTGGAAATGCAGCTTCCAGCCAAAGAAGAAGCCGTCACCGAAGCACGCACCGCAGCACGCATTTTCGAAGGGGAACTCGCCGAACTCCGCCACCGTCTCAACGAGCACCGCAACTCGCTCAACTCCGCTGCCGGTCGCATGGCTTTCAACGAGGAGCGCAAGGCCGAACTGGAATCCCGCATCCGCCAGAACCACGAGGACATCGCCGCCACCCGTGAGAAACTCGCCCAGCAGGAATTCGATTTCATCGCCGCCAACGAATCGCTGGACCAACTCAGCCGCGTCATCGCCGAGAAGGAAATCCAACTCGCCGAGCAGGAAACCCGGACGAAAGGCACCCGCGAGGAGCGCGAACGCATCGAAGCCGCTCTCCGCGAAACCCGTGGCGAAGCGAACCGCACGCAAACGATCATCGCTTCCATGCAGGCGAAAATCGAAAGCGCCCTCGCCCAGCTTGAAGGCAACCGCGAACGCGCCCGCCAACTCGCCGACGAGGAACAACGCCTCAGTCTGGAACTCGAGGAATTCCGCGCCGAGCAAGTCCGCATCGCCAACGAAGTGGAGGCGACCGGATCGATGTTAGGCGAGTTGGAGGAAACCTTCCAAGTCGCCGAACGCACCTATCAACACACCCGCGGCGACCTCGATGCGGCCCGCTCCGCAGCGGTCGAGTCGAACAAAATCCTCGCCCAACGCTCCGCCCGTTTCGATGCCGTCCGCCAGCTTGTTGAGAGCGGCGAAGGTTTCGAAAAAGGCACCCGGAGCGTTCTCGCAGGCCTCGGCCAACCCGACACTTTCAAGCCCGGAATCCACGGCGTGCTCGCTTCGTTCATCGAAGCCGAGAACACCTGCGCGCGCGCCGTGGAAGCCGTGCTCGGCACCCACCTCCAAGCCGTCCTCGTGCAGGATCAGGCCATCGCAGAATCGATCATCACCCGCCTCACCGAGAAACAGTTGGGCGTTGCCGCAATTCTACCCGAGACCTTCGTTCCCCACTCCGCCGGCACCCAGATGGAAGCCCTTCCCGAAGGCGCGACCGCATGGGCGCTCGACCGGGTGAAGTCGGACAAACGCATTTCCGCCGTCATCGAGCGGCTCCTTGAAAAGGTCCTCATCGTTCCCAATCAAGCCACCGCCCTTCGCCTCCGTGCCTCGCACCCGAATATCACGTTCGTCACCCTGGCAGGCGTCATCCTCACCGGCGAAGGCATCCTCCGTGGTGGCACGGGGGCCGAGGGAACCACCTCCGTTCTCGAACTCGCAAACGAAGCCCGCACCCTCGGAGCCGAAGTGGAAGCCCTCGTCCAAGCCGACGAAGCCGCCCGCCAGCGCGTGACCGATCTGGAATCGCGCCTCGAACAACTGCGCGAGGAAGTCGAAGTTTCCCGCGAACGCCTCCAGCGCCAGAAGGTCGATCTATCAACGCTTCAAGGCCAGCTCAGCCTCGCCACCCGCGAGGTCGAAAATTTCGACACCAAAATCGAAAACGTCAAATGGGAGCGCGGCGCACTCGACAACCGGGACCGCGCCGCTGCCGAAGGCCGCGAGCAGATGGAAGGTGAACTCGCCTCGGCCCGTGAACGTTTGGAAGCTCTCGAAAACGAAAGCCGCCGCTTGCAATCCGAGTCGGATTCGGTCGTCCGTCGCGAACAGGACATCGTTGATGAACTGAATGAACTCCGCACCGAACTCGCCGTCGAACGCCGCGCAAAGCAGTCGGCCGAAGAACAGCAGAAGCCGATGGAAGCCCGCCTCTCGGAACTTCGTGAAATCGCCATCCGCCGTGAAACGGAAATTTCCTCCTTCGACCAACGCATCGAGGCCGCCCACGCCGAGAACGCCCGCCTCTCCGAAGAGTGCGAAACCCACCGCTGCGAAGTCGAAGATCTCCAGGTGGAAATCAACACCCGCTCCGAAGGCCGCAACGTTCTGTTGGAAGCCATCGAGCATGCCGAAACCCAGCTCGCCGCCGTCCGCCGCGATCATGCGAAGGTGAACGAGCAAAAAGGCCGTGAGGAAATCACCGCGACCAAGCTCGAACTGCGCTTGGAAAGCATCACCACCACCGTCCAGGAACGCCATCAGGTCGATCTATCTACTTTCGAGCCGGACGCCCACGCCCTGCTCGCATCCATCGCCTCGCAGAAAGCCCTGCAAGGCCGCGGCGGCCGGCAATCGCTCGTCACGGGTGACGATTCCGATGAAAACTCAGACGATGAAATGCCCACCGTCGTTATCGACGGCACCAGCGATGACGCGATTGAAATCCCCGGTGAAATGCTTGGCGAGCCGGACTGGGAATTCGTCGAATCCATCGTTGCCGACATCAAACGTCGGCTCGATGCGATGGGCCCGGTCAACCTCGACGCCATCGAGGAATACGACGAACTCGAAGAACGCTACACCTTCCTCAAGAACCAGCACGACGACCTCGTCAACTCCAAGTCCGAGCTATTGGAAGTCATCGACCGCATCAACACCGAGACCCAGCGCCTGTTTTCCGAGACCTTCGCCCAGGTCAAAATCAACTTCCGCGAGATGTTCAAGGAACTCTTCGGCGAAAAAGGCGAGGCCGACCTCACGCTGTTGGACGAGAGCGATCCGCTCGAATCCGGCATCGAAGTCATCGCCAAGCCACCTGGAAAGAAACTCCAGTCCATCACTCTTCTATCCGGTGGTGAACGCTCGATGACCGCCGTCGCGCTGTTGTTCTCGATCTACATGATCAAGCCCAGCCCGTTCTGCGTTCTCGACGAACTCGACGCCCCGCTCGACGAATCCAACATCAACCGTTTCGTCAAAGTGCTCGACCGTTTCATCGACCACAGCCAATTCATCATCGTCACCCACTCCAAGCGCACCATGGCCCGCGCCGATGTGATGTATGGCGTGACGATGGAAGAATTCGGTGTCTCGAAACCCGTCGGCATGCGCCTCACCAACTCCGATGGCGGCGGCAACAAAACCGAAGCGAAAAGCGCCGCGCAAAAAGCCGCCCTCAGGCTCGATGCGTAAGTAACAGATCTCCAGACAGGAGAGGGAACCGGGGGTGGAGCGTGTGGTCCGAGTGGATCCCGCCCCACCCCCACTTTTTTGGTGAAAGGAGCGCGTTCATTCTGAGCGCTATGTGCCGCGGACATTCTGTCCGCCGTCATCCCGCTTTTGCCGTTAAGAATCCGCCTTCGATCGGAGTTTGCGATCACCCGCTTTCTGGCGTTCCTGGGCCAAAAGTTCCGATTTATGTAAAAACGGGAGGCTCCAACTATTTGTTTGCGGCCCCCCACTGAAGGGCAATATCTTTGTTTGTGTTTAAAAGGGCAGTCCTACCCCCGGGATTAATCGCGTTGATCGTCGTATCAGCGTTTGTCTCATGGTGGGTCGTAGCTCATTTGGACCAAAAGGAAGCTCCGCCAGCCGCCCAGGTTCATGCGGCCGAACCGCAGAAACCCCCTCCGGCAATCGTAAACCCGCCGCCACAGGAGCAGGATCACCTGCCGAATACCGACGCCCGGCTCGCGAAGGAAGCACCACCGAACCCACAGCCGCAGCGTGAGGCGGCACTTGCCGAATTACGATTGAGCGTGCCCGGAGTGCAGGTGGAGTTCGACGAGGTTTCCGGAGGACCCAAAAGCATCATGGCCGTGGGGAAATTCCTCAGCCCTCCACTTGCCGGCCAGAATGCGGATCCCCATGAACCGGTCGCTCGATTTGTGGATGCGCACCACACGCTTTTCGGGCACGAATCCGCCGCGCTCAAACCCGGAAAATCCCGGGTTAGCCGTGAGGATACTTCGGCGCACAACGGGATGAGGACGGTGGTCTGGCAGCAAGAACTCGACGGAATCCCGTTTTTCCAAACCATTCTGCGTGCGAACCTGACAAAAAATGGCGAACTCATCTCAATCGGAGGAAACTACCTGAGCGACCCTGAGAAAGCTGCCGAAGGAAGCGCTGCCAAACGGAAAGAGCTGATTGAAAAGCCACCGGTTTCGGCCACCAAAGCCGTTTCTCTGGCGGCGCAAAACATCGGCACCCGGTTGAATGAAAGCAGTGTTTCGGCTACGAAAGGTGCGCAAGGTGTCGAACGGAAACAATCGTTCACCGCACCACTGATCAGTGACACCAGCGCCAGCCTGACTTGGGTTCCGATGACTCAGGACTCGGCGGAACTGGCATGGGACGTCACGATCATGAGCACCCGGCTGGGCGAAATGTTCAGGGTGCTGGTGGATGTGGAGAACGGCGAAGTGCTCACCCGCCATTCACTAACCGACTATATCAGCAACGCCACCTACCGGGTATACGCCAGAAATTCCAACAAACAACCTTACGACAGTCCCACTCCATTTTCTCCCGGCCACGCCACACCACTCACCTCACAACCTGCGGAGGTGGCATCGGAGCTGGTCACGATCGATGCATTGGACACAACCGCATCGCCTAACGGCTGGATCAACGATGGCCTCACTGAGACCTTGGGAAACAACGTGGATGCTCACACGGATTTCGACGCGACTCCAAACAGCCCCGATCTCCCCCGCCCTACTTCGGCCACGCGTAACTTTGATTTCCCGGTCAATTTTGCTGCTGCGCCAAATGCCTATAAGAACGCGGCTGTCACCAACTTGTTCTATTTGAGCAACTGGATACATGACAGGATGTATGAACTCGGCTTCACCGAATCCGCGGGAAATTTCCAAAACAACAACTTCGGCCGCGGAGGATCCGGCAACGATGCCCTGCAGGCGGACGCTCAGGATGGTAGCGGCACGAACAATGCGAATTTCTCCACACCCTCCGACGGATCGCCAGGACGGATGCAGATGTATATCTTCACAGGTCCCATGCCGGATGTTGATGGCGATCTTGATAGTGAAATTGTGATTCACGAATATACCCACGGTTTGAGCAACCGTCTCGTCGGCGGTGGAGTGGGGATCAGCGCGAACCAGACGCAGGGAATGGGCGAAGGCTGGTCCGACTTCTATGCCATGAGCCTCCTCAGCGAATCAGGTGACAACGTCAACGGCAACTATGCGGCAGGCGGATATGCCACACGGCAGTTTTCCAGCCTCACACAAAACTATTATTATGGCATCCGGCGTTATCCCTATTCCACGGACCTGACGAAGAATCCGCTCACATTCAAGGATATCGACCCCAGTCAGGCCAGCAGCCATCCGGGGATTCCCCGCAGCCCGATCATCGGCAATACCGCCAATGAAGTACACAACGAAGGCGAAGTCTGGTGCGTCATACTTTGGGACCTGCGTGCCAACCTCATCACTCAGCGCGGCTATGCGGTCGGAAATCAAATGGCGTTGCAACTGGTGACAGACGCCATGAAATTGTGTCCTACCAATCCAAACTTTCTCCAATCCCGCGATGCGATCATCCAGGCCGATCTGGTGGATAACGCTGGAGCGAATTCGGACTCCATCTGGGCCGCATTCGCGAAACGAGGGCTGGGTGCCGGGGCCACCTCCCCATCAAGCAGCTCCTCCATCGGAGTTGTGGAGTCCTATAACATTCCCGACAATTTGGGCATCGCTCCGTATGGTGGTTTCGTGGCCACCGGTCAAACCGGCGGGGCGATCACACCGGGGGCGCAAATTTTCACTCTCAACAACAGCGGCGTTTCCAACCTGAACTGGACCGCCTCGAAATCACAAGCATGGCTCACTCTTTCAAGCTCTGGAGGAACGCTCGCCCCTGGTGTTTCGACGACGTTGACGGCTACATTCAATCCAGCAACCCATAGTTTGGTCCCAGGCAGTTATGCGGACACCATCATTTTCACGAACTCCGCCAGCGGCGCCACACTCCCACGGTCGGTGGACCTGACCATCGAGCCGCAATACACGCCAGTTTTCTGGGAGCCTTTTGAAACAGGAACTCTTGCCAGCGCTTGGACGATCACGGGGACCGGCACCCACCGCACGCTCGTCACCACGGCAAACGCGCCACATGCAGGTGTCTATCACCTCGCGATGGACTCCAGCGTGAATGACAGCTATTCCCGCAACGAGGCAACCCTGACACTTGATCTCGCAGGACGCTCGAATCTATCACTCAGCTTCTGGGTAAAAATGTTCAATGATGAAGCTAACGCCCCGGCGACGAATCCGTTCACGACGGGTGCGGATTTCGATGGCGTGGCCATCAGCAACGATGGTGGCAATACTTGGTATGAAATCCAGGACCTGCGCTCGATTTCCAATACCTGGCAGAAAATCCAATTGGATCTGGATGCCGCTCTGGCCGCACGAGGATTGAGTTATACCTCGAATTTCAAAATCCGTTTCAATCATTATGACAATTTCACCATCAGCACGGATGGATTTGCATTTGACGACATACTCGTCGCGCAGGCGTTCACCAACTCTTTGGCTATCACAGCTCCGGATTCCGCCACCGAAGGTGATGCACCGGTGACGGCGACTCTATTCATCACCCCGCCTCCCGCTTCGGACACCTTGATCACCCTCTCGTCCAGCACCGCCGAGGCAACCGTGCCGTCGACGGTTACCGTGCAGGCAGGAACCGAATCGGTGAATTTCCTGATCAGCCCGACAGATGATGGAATTCTGGATGGCTCGCAAACGTCGGTGCTCACCGCATCGGCTCCCCCCTTTGCCAACGTTTCGAAAACTTTCACCGTGCATGACAACGAAATGGCAAGCCTTGCCATCGACGTGCCTGATAGTGCGTTTGAGGGCAGTTCGCCGCTAACCGGCGTCATCACAGTCAGCACGCCTGTGGAGGACGCGGTTTCGGTCACTCTTTCCAGTGACAGCCCCTCGGTGACGGTTCCCTCAAATGTCACAATTCCGGCGGGCTCGAGCACGGCACAATTCAGCCTCGCTCTTCCGAATGACCACCAGATCAATGGCAGCCGCACCGTCGCCATCTCCGCCATCGTAGCCGGTTGGACTGCTGGCAATGACTCCATCACGATACTTGATGATGAGGCCAGCATCCTATCGGTAGGTCTACCAGCCCTTCGTGAGGGAGATATCGGAAAAACGGGGAATATTACCATATCCGGCACGCTGGCCACCGATCTTACTATCAATCTGGCATGCAGCGATACGACCGAAATGACGGTTCCGGCCACAGTGACCATCCCGGCCGGTCAAACCATTGCGAGCGTTCCTCTAGCTGTCATCAATGATGCCGAAACCGACGGCAGCCAACCGGTCACACTGACTGCAATTGCCAATGGATTTCCCCAAGCATCCGCCATCGGCAGCGTGGATGACAATGACGCCCATCACTTCACGATCACTCCGATACCGGGAAGCATTTTACGAAACAGCCCGGTGGCGGTGAGCGTGACTGCCAAGGATGTGAACGACGCGATCATTACGAATTTCTCAGGACTGATGAGTTTCACGGCACAGGACATCTCGCAAACGCCCGCCACCCTGACTCCGAATTCCTCCAACGCATTTGTGAACGGGGTGTTATCCACCCAGCTCACCTTCACAAGTTATGGCAACGGAGTCTCACTCACTGTGATGGATCCCTCCGGACACAGCGGAACCAGTAATCCATTCGATGTCACTAGCGGCCCCCTGGATCACTTCATCTGGAGTCCGATCGCTCATCCGCAATACATCGATGCGCCATTCCAAGCGACGCTCCGTGCCTCGGACGTGGCGGGAAATCCAGTATCCTCCTACGCGGGGCACCCGGCTCTCAACGCGATCGCTTCCGATACAGTGGAAATACTCTCCTGGACCGCCTACTCGGATAACTCGGCAGCAGGTGAATACGTCCAAACCAAACAGGCGATTTCTAATCATTTTACCAACTTCCATGAAACTTCCACAACCACCTCGGATGCCACCACACTCGCAGGACTACTTGTTGGAAAAAATGTCTTCCTGATCGTCGAACAGGAAGACGGCAGCTCATCGACACTCGCCGCACTAGGCACCGCCTGGGCGGCAGTGCTGAATAACTTCGTGAATTCCGGCGGCACCGTGATCGCCTGCTCAAACACGAATTACGAACATCTGTTGCTAACGAACAGTGGACTGCTTGACGTCACTCCCGTAGGTTCGCCAACGTCAATCACAGTGATCAAGTCTCTGCAAACACCAGTGAATGCCAACGTCCCAGTGCCGTTCACCGGATCTTATCTGCATACCTACACAACGACCAACGGCACAGTGGACTTGCAGACGGTTGCGAACGAACCTGTGGTAATCAGCCGAACGATCGGTGCGGGACGCGTAGTCATGATCGGCACGGATTTCTATACAACCGGCACAGGAATGGACCGGGCGCTTGCCAATGCGGTTTCGCTCGCGACCCAAAGTTCCCCAGTGACACTGCCGGTGAGCCCGGTGATTACCGGCAATTTTATCGAGGGAGAATGGACGGGCTCGATCAGCATTCCTTTTTCCGCAACCTCCGTCAAATTGCGTGCGACTGATAGCCCGAAAACCGCAGATTCGAATTCATTCCCAGTCAACTCCGTGCAACTCGACACACCGCTGGGAAGTGGAATCAGTCTGAGTCTGCCATCCCAAGTCACGGAAGGCGATGGAGTGGTCAATGGCACCGTCAACCTGACACCTGTGATACCAGCCAGCAGTGATATCGTCGTCAACCTAGCTTCAAAGTCCCCGGCAAAGATCACTGTCCCGACGACGGTCACGATTCTTGCGGGAGAAAGTTCGGCTACAGTCCCCATCAACATCCTTGACGATCCATTTATCGATGGTCGAAAGAGCGTGATCATCACCGCATCCTCTATCGGAAATCCAGAGGTTCAGTCGGCCGTGCAGGTGATCGACAACGATGGGGGGAATCTCCAACTCACAGTTCCCGCCACCACCCAGGAAAACTCAGGCAGCGTTGCAGGAACTGTCACGTTGAGCACGCCCGCACTTGCCGCCCAAGTGATCTCGCTTGCCTCGGATTTACCTACAGCCGCCCAAGTTCCAGTATCGATTGTGATTTCGCGCGGAGCCATCAGCGGTCTATTTTCTATTACCATACCTGATGATGGAATCGTGGATGGAGATCAAACCGCCCACTTGTCCGCGACCCTGCCCGGGTGGACAAATGCGGAATCGGACCTGCTAGTCCAGGATAATGAAAGTCGCAATCTGACCGTGGCGGTTCCACCTGTAATGCGCGAAACCGACACTCCCAAAACCGGCACAGTCACTTTGGGTGGAAACGCGGCGGCAGACTTGATGATCTCGCTTTCGTCAAGCAATACCGCCGAGGTAACGGTCCCTGCCAGCGTCATCATTCCGATGGGACAATCTTCCGTTTCGTTTGCCGTTACGGTCCACGACGACCCGATCGCCGACGGGCCGCAGGCATTTACCGTAACCGCAAGCGCTGCGAGTTTCATTTCAGGCGAGGCAAGCGGCACGGTAAGGGATAACGAAGCGCACCATTTCACGTTCGCGGCCATTGGCAGTCCGGAGCTAAAAAAAGGTCCTGTTCCCGCAGTCATCACCGCCCGTGATTCACAGGGAGCGATCATGACCGAATTCAATTCTCCTATCACGCTCAGCGCCACCAGCGACTCGGGAGCGCTCGCCGTTTCGCCCGGAATCGGCGGTGCCTTTCTCAATGGGGTTTGGTCGGGAAGCATACAAATTAATGCAGTTGCCTCGAATGTGATCCTCAATGTTAGCGATGGAAACGGACATACAGGTTCAAGCAATTCCTTCGATCTGATCGATGGTGCGATCGCTCGTTTCGAGTGGGATCCGATTCCATCGCAGCAAATGCTCGACACCGATTTCACCGCAACGATCCGTGCCGTCGACGATGATGGAGTGACCGTGACGGGCTATAACGGAATTGCAAATCTCTTCGTTCTCGCCTCCTCGCTCCATGGAACGATCGATTCAGGGAATACTCCGTTCGCTTATGGGATCAATACCTATTCACATGACTCGCGCTCCAATTCCCTCTATACAGCGGCCGAACTTGGAGGAACATCCCGCATCTCCGCTCTTTCGTTCAATATCACTTCAGTTCCATCCGCAGGGGAAACGTTGACTAACTGGACGATCAGATTGAAACATACATCGCAAACATCGCTCGCCGGGGTGACCAATTGGGACAACACAGGCTGGACCACGGTCTATCGAGCAAGTCCGGCAATCTCTGCCAGCGGATGGGTGACATTCAATTTCACCACTCCCTTCGACTACGATGGAACCAGTAATCTCATTGTGGATTGCAGCATGGATCGAAACACGTCCGCTGGCATTTATACCTATGTCCAGTCGACGACCACCTCCAATGTTCTATCTATTTCCGGTGCGAGCAACAGCACCAATGGTGATCCATTGACGTGGTCCGGATCGACGCCCGGAGTGAACGCATCCTATCAGCGGCCCAACCTGCGCATTTCCACCATCGAAGAATTGCCCATCCGCCCCAGCCGCAGTGGGTCCTTTTCGAACGGCGTCTGGACGGGGCAGATCTCGATTCCGGTCGCGCAGAATGGTCTGGCAACAAAAGCGGTGGCCGGCACTATCACCGGAACCAGCAACTCGTTTGACGTTTCCAACGCTCCGTTGTCCTCCGGCAGCGGAGCGATCGTCTTTGCAGAGGATTTCGAAAGCGGATCGCTGAATCCCGCCTGGTGGACATCAACCGGCACCGGAACTTTCAGGACTATGGTAACGTCGTCCTACTCGCCACACGGTGGAGTCAACCACATGACGATGGATTCCACCTCCACCATCGCGCGGAACGAAGCGACCCTTACAGTCAATCTCACAGGCAGAACAGGAGCGGTCTTGAAATTCTGGGCGGCAGGATACAATGACGAACCTAATGGGCCTCCCGCCAGCCCCTTCATCGGCGGCGCGGATTTCGACGGAGTTGCGATCAGTGCCGATGGAACGACGTGGTGGGAGGTTCAGGGATTGCGATCGCTACCCAGCACCTATGGCCAATTCTCTGTGGATCTGGATGCGGCTGTCGCTGCGGTTGGAATCAACTATGGATCCGACTTCAAGATCCGATTCAATCAGTATGATGATTTCCCCCTGACTACTGATGGTATAGTGATCGATGATATTCTTATTACCGCGAACCCGCTTTCCGGATTTGCCTTTGATGTTCCCAAACAAGTGTCCGAAGCAGACGGCAGTGCAAATGCCAGTGTATCACTGGATTCCGTCGCGGCCACCGATACCATAATTTACCTATCTTCAAGTGCTCCTGCGAAAATCACCGTCCCTGCTTCCGTCACAGTGCCTGCGGGCCAGATCAGCGCCTCGTTCGATCTCACTATCATTGACGACGGAATCGCTGATGGAAACCGGATGATCGCCATTACAGGGGCGTCCCAGGGGAATACCGCCCGGAGCGTGCAGGTAATGGTGGCCGACGACGAAATCCTGCCGTTTTCTCTCACAGTCCCCACCACTGCCATTGAAGGCGCCGGCGGGCAAACAGGAACGCTCACACTGGGAGCACCGGCATCGGGAATCATCACCATCGATCTGTCTTCCAGCGACACGACCGAACTTACAGTTCCAGCCACTGTCGTCTTCCAACCTGGCCAGACCGTAGTGACTTTTCCGATCGCTGTGGTCGATGACGCCCAGATCGATGGGACGCAAAGCGCGACCATTACGGCCTCCGTGCCTCGTTGGAGGGACGCCACAGCAGACATGCTGGTGACCGACAATGAGAACCATAACCTCACCCTTTCAGGCCCGTATTCAGGCTATGAAGGAACAACATCAACCGGAACAGTCTCCCTTTCCGGCACACTTCCGACGGCTTTAACAATCACCCTCAACTCATCAAATCCCGCGCAATTCAGCGTGCCGGCAACTCTGACAATTCCCGCTGGCCAAACTTCTGTTACTTTCGCCGCAACCGTCGTGGACGATGCGGCAACCGACGGCACCCAGTTAGTGACGATCAGCGCTTCGTCCCCAACTTTCACGATAGCTTCCACGACAGCGTATGCCTATGATAATGACGTTCATCATTTCGGGATCTCAACGATTGCCTCACCTCAAAAATCCGGCGTACCGTTCAGCATGACCGTCAGTGCGCGGGATATCAACAATTCAGTCATTACTGTTTCCAGCGCAGTGGTCACTTTGTCCGCATCAGGGAACAATGGCACGATGGCAGTCACTCCTGCAGGAAATATTACCCTCAGTTCGGGCTCTTGGACGGGAAATGCGAGCTGTGCGGCAGCGGACGCCAACGTGCGAATCACCGCGGCAGGCGGAGGTGTCAGCGGGATCAGCAATTCCTTCGAGGTCCAACTCTCGCCCGCCATTGCCATCAATCCGACAGGCATCGCCATCACACTGAACCAAGGTCAATCGACCACCCGCAACCTCACCATCACAAACACCGGAGGAGGAAGCCTGATTTGGAATATCACCACCTCCTCTTCACTGTCCGAAATCGTTAGCAATGGTCCCGCATATGAAAAAGCAGCGGCCTCGACCGTAGACAAAACGGAATCTCCCCTAGCGACCGATCCGTCGACGATTCATACCGAATCACGTGCGCCAGGCGTCGCTTCCGAAGCTCTCGCCAACCTCACGCTTCAATCCGCGCTGAACAATCTGAACCTGAACAACAGCCTCGTTCGCAGCGCCATCCCAAATCGATATGCATTCACCGAGGGAGTGACCGGCACCAGCATTACTGATGGCGGCGGCGATATGTATGATGGCGGAAACTACCTCGGCTCCAATATTGGTTCCTATCTCAACTACTCGGAAAATGTCATCGTCAATAGCGCCCTGCTAGGAACAGGAGGACAGTATTTCACGCGGAAACTCGACGGGCTCTGGGTTTTTGCCGCAGATGTCAACGGACTCAGTTATTTTGAAATCACCGGAAATCTCGGCGCTGATGGCGGTGGCTCGACAGATTCTGCCATACTCTCGGTGGTGCGCGACGGTGTGACTTACCGTGGATTCGTGAAACGGGTCTATGGCACCACCGATCCGTCCGTGAATCATCTGATCATTACGACCGACAATGGCAACGTGACGCATGAGGTTTCCACCGACACGAACAATGACTACCATCGCGTCACCGGACTAACCGGCGTGACCCGTATTTATCATCTCGTCTATGCAGGAACGTCCGGGACTTACATTGGCAACACTGCCGCCTTGAATATCATGAACACGTTTCTCGATACAATCAGCGCACCCGATTGGGTTTCGCCTAGTCCGTCATCCGGCAGCGTTTCGGCAGGTATTTCACAAAACGTGACACTCGCGATCGACGCCACCAATCTCACGCAAGGCATTTATAACAGGAATCTTGTTGTCACGTCCAACGATCCATCCAGCTCCTTCCCCAGCGTCCCACTGACGCTCACCGTCACGGGTGGGGCAAATCTCAGCGTATCCCCAGCATCAAGCCTGGCTTCGACCGGACCACGCGGAGGCCCTTTTACACCAACGTCGCAGACCTACACATTGAGCAACTCGGGAGGCCAACCGCTCACTTGGGCCGTATCCAAAACCAGCACATGGCTGACGTTGTCCAGCAACGGTGGCAGCCTCAATCCAGGAGCAAGCACGAGTGTCACGGCCTCGCTCAATACCGGAGTCAACACGCTTCCCTCCGGGGCATTCAATGAGACCGTGACATTTACAAATACCACCAACGGACTTGGTGACGTCACCCGCCCTATTGCCCTCACGGTGACCCCCTTCGGCGAACTTTCGGTCACCCCCGCACTCGCGCTCGACGCCTCCGGACCTTTCGGTGGACCATTCCTACCTGATAATCGGATTTACACACTCACCAACACCAATAATACACCACTCAATTAAACAACCTCCCAAACCACACCATAACTTAATCTATCAAACACTGCGGGAACCCTCGCTCCTGGTGCCAGCACCATCGTCACAGCGACCATCTCAGCAGCTTCAACAAGCCCGGGAAGCTATACCAGCACTTTGACATTCACCAATACCAGTAACGCACACGGCACCACCACAAGAGCGGCATCCCTCTCGATTTCGCTCTCGGCACCAGTGTTGCTGCCCGAGCCATCGATCACCGGAGGGACGAGCAATACCCTATTCTGGAATGCAGTCTCCGGAGCGGATGCCTATGAGATACAGGCATCTTCCGACCCCGCTTTCACGACCGTAACCAGCAGCGGATGGATCACATTTACGTCTCATACCTTCAACGGCCTGATTGACGGAACTTTGTATTATTACCGGGCGAGGACGCGCCGGGCGCTCCTCGAAAGTCCATGGAGCACCTCTGTCACCTCTCTTCAAGATGCCTCTCCGCCCGCCATCATCATCACGACACCTCAGCTAACATCATCCACCGAAACGGATCTGGCAGGGCTCGCCTCTGATTCTTCGGGAATCAGCAACCTCACGATCAACAACGTGTCAGCACTGACCTCCAATGGATTTTCAAACTGGAATACCGCACCAATGACACTTTCGCCCGGCTGGAACAATTTCGACCTTTCCGCCGCCGATAACGCAATACCAGCGAACACGCTCCAACTCACGCATAGCATCTACCGCATCACCCCCGGAAGTGACGCGGATTCGGATGGCCTTCCTGATTCCTGGGAAGCAGCCCACCAGCTTGATCCGTTCAGCGCGGCTGGTGATTCGGGCCCGCTGGGAGACGGCGACAAAGACGGCGTGCCGAATCTGCTTGAACTGGCATTCGGCCTGAACCCCACCGCTCCGGACACAACCGCCACACCCCGCGTGGCGACGGCGACGAACCCTGCGGACAACAAACCGTATCTGGTTCTCACCTACCGGCGCTTGTTGGCACCCGTCGCGCTCACCTATCTGATTGAAGTTTCCAGTGACTCCACCAACTGGTCCTCGTCTTCTTCGAATTATGAGGAGATCGGTTCGCCGTCTCCGACAGGTGATGGTCTCACCGAAACGGTATCCGTGCGCATCAAACCCGCCATCGGCACATCGGGCCATTCGGGTGGTTTTGTCCGTGTAAAAGTCCTGGCAAACTAATATTTCTTTGGCCAGCAGCATGTCAGCCCCTCGAAAAATCGCCCTCTTCGGCGGCACTTTTGATCCCGTCCATAGTGGCCACATCCATCTTGCGGAACTTGCCAGAAATGCATTGGATCTGGATGAAGTCCGTTTCCTGCCTTGTCGCATATCTCCGCATAAAACGGGAACAGCACCTGCCAGCGGAGCGGATCGCTGTGAAATGCTGCGTCTCGCCACGGCGGGTCTGCCTTGGGCGCGGATTGACAATTTCGAACTCGGCCGGGAAGGCCCTTCGTTTTCCTATCAAACTGCCGAAGCAATGGCGGAGCGCTTCCCGGATAGCCGCTTGTTCTGGATCATGGGCGGCGATCAATGGGAGGCCCTGCCGAAATGGAAACATCCCGACCGCCTCGCAAAGGCGGTCGAATTCATCGTGCTCTCCCGTGGTGAGGAGATCCAGCCACGCCAGGGTTATCGGCTGCATGTGGTCCACGGAGAACATCCAGCTTCAGCCACAGGCATTCGAGAATCGCGTTCAAACGAGCAAATCGATCACCCATGGCTCCATCCCGACGTGTCGCGATGGATCAAGGAAAAGCATCTATATGCCGGTTGATCCGTTTTCCCGCGAGAGACCGAAACGCCACAACCACATAAATGTTAGCAAAATTGCGGCGAGTCCGACGTGAAGCACCTGCACCCAGTTGTAAATATGGATGCGTGCCATGACCACGCCCAACGCCATCTGCGCAATCACGATTCCCAATACGATTTTCTCAACGCGTCCGGCACCACCGATTCGATGTTCTTTCGTAAGTTGCCACCCCCAGACGACGAAACCTAACACAGCCCAGGAGAAACTCCGGTGAACGAGATATAACCACGAGCGTTCGAGTTCCATGATCCATGTCGAGCGAGCCGCGCTGCCGTGCAACCTCGCCAGTTCATCGGTCATTTCACGGACTTGGGAACCCATGATTCCCTCTCCCACGACGAGTAATAACAAGGCCGTCACCACAAACCGGAGTTTTACCAGCGGCTCGGGCTCCATCCGCACACGCCACGGCGTATCCGTGCCCCGCCATGCACAATAGGCCAACGTTCCCAGAAGACCCATGGCAAGCGCGAGATGGGTGGTTAGAACCGCCGGGGTCAGTCCGCTGTAAACCACACGAGCCCCCATCCATGCGTTCACCAGCACTAACACGAATGAGGAAAACGCCAGCCAGAAAACCAGCGGGCGTTTCTCACGTTGCCAGAATGCGGCGATGAACGTCGCCAGGGAAAAGAAGCCGACCGGCATGCTCGACATCCGGTTCAAAAACTCCGTCCACACATACTGCGGGTTGAACTCCTTGCGCAGACTTTCCACCGTGATCGTCTTGGGATCGCGCCCCATCCGCTCCGCCTTATGTCTGAATTTCTCAATTGGCAGTTTGGAAAAATCCACTTGCTCCACCTTTGTCGGCGGGATCAGGCAGCCCCAGCACGTCGGCCAATCCGGGCAGCCCATCCCGGCCCCGGTCACCCGGACAATCGCCCCCACGAACATCAGAATCAGAACAGAAACCAAGGCGCCGGTGGCCAGTTTTTGAAAGCGCGTCATCCCCATGCGCGGACCATGGTCAGAGGAAAAATCCAATTCCAGCGAAAATACCGCCGACGACGGGTATCGCCCGGACTGGGTGCCGAACGTGCCGGAGAATCCAGGCATTGCGCGCCGAAATGCGCCATCTGTAAAAACTATTTTCCTCGCCTGCCGCTGTCGGATCGGATGGATTCGGTTGAGTCATCTCACCCTGAAAAATCATGCGCTTATCCCTTGCCACGTTCGTTGTCCTCAGACTGTTTGCGATCAATTGGATGCTGACAGGCGTGATTGCCTTGATCAGCAGTGCTGAGACGATCCAGCGGTTTTTCGGAGCAATCGGAAACAACGAATACTCGTATGCCTTTGCAACACTCCTGCTTCCGGCCGCCTATCTGATCATGGCATTTTTGGCTTGGTTCTTCGCCGCATGTCTGTCGAAGAAAATCACCGGCGGCATGGATCCCACCATCGGAGTTACCGAAATATCAGCAGAGGATCTCTTTACGCTGGGAATCCTCGTCCTTGGACTAACGACCTGCCTCACCCATCTCGCCCCCACCATCAACCTGATTCACTATCGCATCAGCCATCCCACCGGCAATGCGATGACTCGCGCACGTGACGGCATTACGATTTATCAGGTAACTTCGCATATTATTCCATGCCTTGCGGGTCTGGCGTTGGCGATACTTTCCCCAAAAATGGGACAGAGGGTCGCGAGGTACCGCTCTATGGCCCGGGTACCGGAGAACTCGCCTGCGTAATGCATTAAGCCGCGCCGCACGTGTCGGCGGGTATGGGAAGAACAGACAGGAATGTCTGTGTTACGTTGGGTCGTCAGAACTTCCTCAGGACGGTGTCCTGGCAGAGGCGATCTTCGGCGTTCGGGTGATCCAGCGTATAGTGGAGGCCGCGGGATTCCTTGCGCCGCACGGCGCACTCGACGATGAGGCCGGCGACAGCGACCAGGTTACGGAGTTCCAGGATATCCGCATTGACGCGGTGGCCCCAGTAGAACTCGCGCACTTCTTTTTTCAAATTCCGCAAACGGGCGGTGGCGCGGCGCAGGCGATTGTCGGTGCGGACGATGGAAACGTAGTCCCACATCAGGCGGCGGATCTCATCCCAGTTATGATAGATCACCACCAGTTCGTCCGGTTCGGCGGTATCGCCATATTCCCACTCCGGAATCGGTGGCGGCTCCATGACGATCTTGCCGGGCGGATGGAGACGCAGCATCTCATCGAGAGCGCGCCGGGCGACGACGTTCCCTTCCAACAGCGAGTTCGACGCGAGCCGGTTTGCGCCGTGAAGACCGGTGCAGCCGACCTCGCCGACGGCGTAAAGTCCACGGACGGAGGTCTTGCCGTTCACATCGGTTAGCACACCGCCGCATTGGTAGTGGGCGGCCGGAACAACCGGGATGGGCTGGGTTTCACAATCGAGGCCGAATTTCAACAACGTCTCATAGATATAGGGGAAACGCTCTTTCATGAAGCCCTTGGGCTTGTGGGTGACGTCCAGATAGACGCAGGTGGCACCCGTGCGTTTGATTTCCCGGTCGATGGCGCGGGCGACGATATCGCGCGGCGCGAGGGAGCCGCGCGGGTCGATCTTTTTGGTGAAATCCACGCCTTTTGCGTTGACGAGAATTCCGCCTTCGCCGCGCACAGCCTCACTAACGAGGAAGGACCGCGCTTCGGGCCCGGTAGCGCCGGGGTTGTAAAAACAGGTAGGATGAAATTGGATAAACTCCATGTTCGCAATGGCCGCGCCAGCCCGCCAGCCGAGGGCGACGCCATCACCAGTGGCCGAGTCCGGATTGGTGGTGTAGAGATAGACTTTTCCACAGCCGCCCGCGGCGAGGATGACGCGGTCCGAGCGAAAGACTTTGACTTCGTTGGTTTTGGTTTCGAGCACGTAGGCCCCGACGACCCGGTCATCGACGGCGGCCCCGAGCTTGGCGGTGGTGATGAGATCGATGACGAAGTGGTGTTCCAGCAACGTGATATTGGGATTGGCGCGGGCAGACTCGATCAGTGCGCGGGCGACTTCGCGGCCGGTGGTATCCCGGGCATGAAGGATGCGGCGGTGCGAATGGCCTCCTTCTTTTCCGAGCAGGAAATGGTGGTCTTCCCTATCGAAAGAGACCCCGTAATTGACCAGATCATCGATGGCGGCGGTCCCCTCACCCACGATCGTGCGAACGGCGGCTTCCTTGCAAAGGCCGGCCCCTGCATCGAGCGTATCGGCGACATGGGATTCCACCGAGTCTCCGGGATCACGCAAATTTTCCGGCAAAACCGAAGCGATTCCTCCCTGGGCCCAGGCGGTGTTGGATTCGTAGGCGTCGCCTTTGGTCAAAACGATCACCGAACCATGCCGGGCGGCGCGCAACGCAAAAGAAAGGCCGGCTATACCGGCACCGATCACCAGGAAATCTGCTGTCATGTGGCCGGGAGCATGAACGGCGGAGCCAAGTCGAAAAAGGAAATTTGTCGCTCGTGCTTCTTGACCGTCCGGCAGCGGCGGAGGCACGCTGGCGCATGAGCTTTTTCATCACTGGGACGGACACGGGAGTTGGTAAAACGTATGTCACCCGCCTGATCATCGACTGTCTGCGTAAGGCCGGTGTGGACGCAGTGGGCTACAAACCCGTCGCTTGCGGAGGGCGCGAGGACGCTGTGATTTTGTCAGAAGCATCCGGTGGAGTCGCCATCGAGGAAATCAACCCGGTTTATCTCAACACGCCCGTCGCCCCGTATGTCGCCTGCATGTTGGAAAACCGCACGATCAATCCCGTCGATCTGATCGGGGGATTTTACCACCTTTCCGCCAAACACGAAAAAGTCATCGTCGAAGGCGTCGGCGGCTGGGAAGTCCCGATTGCACCAAATTACCGCGTCTCCGATCTCGCTGCGGATTTGAAATTGCCCGTTATCCTCGTCGCCGGAAACAAACTCGGAGCGCTCAACCACATCATTCTCACCGTGAATGCCATCCGCGCCAAGGGCCTCACCTGCGCCGGAATCGTCCTCAACCAACTCGAGGATGAAATGGACACCGCCATGATCACGAACAAGGGCGTCGTCGAGGATCTCACCGGCGTTCCCCTGCTCGATCATCTCATCCACGGCCAGGATTTCCTGGATCTGGAGATATTTTTGAATATTTAGGGAAAATGACGGAGCACTCCGGCAATTCAATGTGCCGTAGCCCGACGATGCCGCAGTGCTTCATAAATAGCCGGAGCGCGGAATGCCTCGGCGATTCCATAGGCGCTAAGGCATGACACCAGCAAGGGAAGCATGAATTCATACTGACCGGTCATTTCCACCATCAGAACAATCCCGGTGAGCGGTGCCCGGACCACCGATGTGAAAAGAGCCCCCATTCCGAGCAAAGCGAATGCCTGGGGATGCGCCAAAAGAGACGGCATCAGAGCTTCCGTCGTCATTCCGAAAAGCAATCCTCCCAGCGCCCCGATCACCAGCATGGGCGCAAAAATCCCTCCAGCCGAGCCGGAGCCATAGGAAATCATTGTCAGCGCGAACCGCGACAACAGGAGGATCGGAATAAGACTTAAGGGGAAATCCCCGCTGATCGCCTTGCCCGCCATCACGCCGCCGCCTCCTGCCAACCCCGGCATCCACCATCCCGCGATTCCGGCGATTCCACCCGCAATCGCCCCAGCCAACCATTTGGACCGATTGAAACGTTCCGCGAAATCCAAGCTTCCCAACAAAGTCCGATTGAAAAGGATGCCCATAAAACCCGCGAGCACTCCGAGCAGCAGCGCCAGCGGCAGTTCGTTCAAATCGATCACCGCCAGCTCATGCAAATGAAAAACCGGCGCCGTTCCCACCAACAACCGGGACACGACGTCGGCCGAGACAGATGCCAGAAACGCGGCGACAAAAACGACGGGTGTAAAATTCCCCTGAAGCTCCTCCAGCACAAAAATCACCCCGGCGAGCGGCGCATTGAAGGCTGCGGCGAGTCCGGCACCAGCGCCCGCACTGATGAGAGCCCTCCTCTCACCGAAACCGGTCTTGATCCGGAACCAACTCGCGGTCAGCAGCCCTACCGCACCACCCATCTGGACGGTCGGACCTTCACGGCCCAATGCCAGGCCTCCGCCGATGCTGAGAATGCCAGCAAGAAATTTCAGGGGCAGGATGCGTTTCCAGCGCATCTGTGTTTCGCCATGCAGCACGGATTTCAAATGCGGAATTCCGCTCCCAGCCGCTTCCGGTGCAAAACGGCGCACCAGCCAAAGCCCGAGTCCTCCTGCCGCAGCACCTCCGACAACCGCCACAATCAGGGCGAGCCAGGACGGCAATTTCGCCAAGGTCGCTTCCCGGAAATGCTCCGCATGCTCCAAACTCAGCCTGAACGCCGATGCGACAACACCGGATACGATGCCCACCACCAGTGCCTTTGGCAGAATGTGCCGCCGTTTCACTTCCTCCTCGTTCAGACCACCCGCAGCTTCATCTCCATGCACGTTCGATAAGTCCACAGCCGGGGTGTGTAAAAAATCACATTGGGAAGACAAGCCCGCATTTTGTCGATGGCGCACAGGAAGCGGTATAAATGATGTTCCAAGCCCCGAGACAAACGGGCACTTTGGGGGAGCCTCACGAGCGGGAAACGTTTCCGCTGGGGGGCACTTGGAGAATAGCTGGCTCCGGGGGGGGAGTACCCGGAGCCCACCAACCTTATTTTGCTGTCATTTGTCCCGCCAGCGAAATAGGGATACCCCAATCCAGCGCTTTCCAACACTACGTGATCGCGGTGACCCGTTCTTTTTTTCCATGCCCGCCAAAAATTTTCACGTCCGCCAAGCCGCCGTTTCCGCCCTTCGTGCCTGGGCCAAGGGGCATGATTACGCCGAGACTTTGATCGAACGCCACGCCCAGAGGCGCAAACTTTCTTCTGCCGATCGCGGACTTCTGCAAGCGATCCTTTTCGGCGTCCTGCGCCACCGACGGCTGCTGGATTATTGGATCGGCAAGCTGCGCGATGGGAAGCTCGATCCGGAAACACGCGACATCCTCCGTGTCGGATTGTGCCAGTTGCTGATTCTCGGGCTGCCGGATCATGCTGCGGTCAACGAAACCGTAGAGGCGGGAAAAGCAAGCGTCCGCAGCCTGATCAACGCGGTGTTACGCCGGGCGACACTTTCCAAAAAGCGCATGTTGGACGATCTCGATGACGTGCCGCTGACAGTCATCCACTCGCACCCGGACTGGCTTTTCAACCGCTGGCGTCAGGCATTCGGAAAGCGCGAAGCTGTCGCACTGATGGAGTGGAACAATCAACCGTCCGTGACTTATTTCCGGGTGAATCCCCTCGTCCCGACACCGGAATTGCTTCCAGGAAAAGCGGTGGAAGGGGCGCAGGACTTCTATCAACTCGATGGATCTCTGCCCACATCGTTACTGGCATCGGGCTCGGTTTACATCCAGGATCCTGCCACACGCCACTCGGTCGAACTGCTCGATCCGAAACCCGGCGAGCGCATTCTCGACGCCTGCGCGGCTCCTGGCGGAAAGGCATTTCTCATCGCCGCCGCGCTGGGATCGGCGGAAGGCTTGGTTTGCACGGACTCCAACGAGAAGCGCCTGCCCCGGCTTGAGGAAAATCTCGAACGCCTGCACGCGGGCAAAGCCGCAGTTTCCGTCCACGATTGGACCCAACCCGCGCCGACCGAATGGCACGGCAGTTTCGATGGCATTCTGTTGGACGTCCCCTGCTCCAACACCGGCGTGATCCGCCGCCGCGTGGACGTTCGCTGGCGTTTGCAGGCTCCGGATATTGAAAAGATCGCCATCACGCAGCGAAAAATCCTCGAAAACGCGCTCGTCTGCCTGAAGCCCGGCGGTCGCATCGTTTACTCCACCTGCTCCATCGAGCGGGAGGAAAACCTTGGTCAAGTGGAAGCATTCCTTGCCGACCATCCCGAGCTCAAGCTCGTTTCGACCCGCGAGGCGCTGCCGTTCCGCGACAAAACCGACGGAGCCTTTGCCGCGAGGATCGAGAGATAACCCCCAATTCCGCTGGCAACGGTGGGATCAAGACTTTAGAAAACCCCATGAAATCCTGCCTCGGGCTGTTGTTTGCGCTGCTCATATTCGTCGCCGTGATCGGTGGCGGCGCCTTGATTTGGTATCTCAGCACTACGGCCGAATTCTCCCGGACGGCGGTTTCTTCGGCGGCCAATGGAAAAAATGCGCCTCCGGCCGCGATCCCGGTTCATCCGGCACCACCGGTGCATGGCAAGCCGGCTGCGCCGAAACTGGTGCGTTAACCGTAGCCCGGACATTCCTGTCTGGGCATCTTGCTGGGGCTTGTGACGTTGCTCGAATCAAAGAGGGTTCTCTGCCGGATTGTCAGGACGAGGGCGTCCTGACTCCTTGCGTCCTCAGACGAGCCTCGCAAAGCACGAGCGCAGTCCCGCACGCCACTTTTCGAGGAAAACGAGGTTTCTGGCCACCTTGGACGCAGTTTCCAAATCAGGCGTTTCGGATTTCTCCAGTTCGGGGAAAATTTCGCATTCGCGGTTGATCCAGGATTCCACTCTGGCGATCGCCTTTTCCAGATCCTCCCGACAGATCTGCGTCTGGCCTTCCAGCATCGCCCTGACGAGCGCGAATTTGATTTCGTCCCGTTTGCGGATGAGCGACTCGGCACGCTGCGTCACCGCACCGACATCCGAGAAGAGATCCATCAGCGCGGCATCAATGGTCCCACGTGTTTCCGGCTTCAGCCCCCGTGATTCCAGCCACAATTGCAATCGCCGCGAGGGGCTGCTCAAGGCGGCGTAGGCTTCATTCAGCGCGGTGAACTCCCCTTCCGCACCGCCCGCATCGGGGTGGTTCAGTTTCCCTGCCGCGCGGAATGCCTCACGCAGGGTTTCGTCGGATAGAGTCAGACAGGGCGGAATACCCAAACGGTCGAAGGCGGTTACCATCCGGGCTTTTATGGGATCATTCTGGTCAAGACAAGGCATACGAATTTGGATAGAAAAATGCGGGTTGAGGGAAAGCAAGGCCATCCCCCCCCGGAGATGACCTTGCCCGTTTCACTCAGGAAGCGCTAAACCAACAAACCCTGCGCTTCGAGTCGTTCCTCCTCACGGAGATAGCAGCCGGGATCCGAACCCCACAGATCGCCGTCGTTACAAAATGCCGCACGGGTGCGGAAACCGCCGCCACAAACGGAGAACCATTTGCAGTCGGCACATGGGCCGCTCATCCTTACCTGGCGTTCCTGCTGGCTGAGGAGGCCGATGGAGCGGATGGATTCGAGCATTCCGGCGGATGGCTCGTGACCGCCTTCCCAGATCTGAGAAAACGGAGTTTTCTTCACATTGCCAAGAATCACGTCCTGCCAGAATTGATCGGGGTGGACGGTGCCCTGGGTATCGATATTCGCGATGCCGCGGCCGGAGCTGTTCGCGCCGCCACCGTTCCAACCGAGCAGCCTGCGGGCCTCTTCGAGATTCGGGTGGGATTCGTTCTGCATTCGGACAAGCAGATAGGCGCCGTCGGCGGGCTGCGTGACGGTGAGGAGTTCGCGGTCGATGCCCTGCTTGTGCCAGGTTTCCACGCGGGAAATGAGAGTATCGATGGCTCCACGCGCCTCGTCCGCACCGAGGACCTGGAGCTCGCTGCCCCGGCCGGCGGGCACGAGATGATAGAAGCACACACGCTGGATTTCCTTTTCCTCAATGAAGTCCAGGATCTGCCCGATGTTTTGCACATTGTGCCGGGTGAGTGTGAGACGCAGCCCGGTCTTCTGACCGACGTCATGGCAGTTCTTGAACCCACGCACCGCGGAATCGAAGGCCCCTTCCTTACGGCGGAATTCATCGTGGATTTTCCCGATGCCATCGAGGGATATGCCGACGTAAGCGACGTTCGCCGCTTTCAGGAGCGCGGCTTTCTCAGGAGTAATAAGGGTGCCATTGGTGGAAATCGTCAGTTTCAATCCAGCTTCGGACGCCTTGTTCACCAGATCGAAAAAGCGCGGGTGGATCAGCGGCTCACCACCGGATAGAAGGAGCGATGGGATTTTGTAGGCCGCGAGATCGTCCACGACGTCCTCCATTTGCTCCCAGTTCAGTTCGCCGGGATATTGCATCGCGTTCGAGTCCGAATAGCAGTGGACGCAGCGCAGATTGCAGGTGCGGGTGATGTTCCAGACGACGATCGGTTTGCGTGCGCGAGCTTCGGTGGCGTTCGCTCCGGCCCCGTGTCCATATCTCAATCCGTCCGCAGGCTGGGCTGCGCCGGTCCATAGTTTTGTCAGGTTGATCATGCGGTTTGTGGTGTGAAATTCTTGGGTTGATAGATGCAGGCGGGATCGGCGGCGAAGGGATCGCCATGGATTCCGTAGGCACGGGCTCGGGAGCCGCCGCAGACGGAGCGGTATTCGCAAACGCCGCATTTGCCGCCGAGGGCGTCGTTGTCACGGAGCGAGACGAACAGCGGATGATTGCGGTAGATTTCCGCAGGGTGGGTGTTTTTCACGTTGCCGCAATCCATCGGGAGGAAACCGCTGGGCGAGATGACGCCGGTGTGGGAAATAAACATCACGCCTCGCCCGTCCCGAATGCCGAGTGGCGACCGCATCCCCGGCCGGCTGCGGCCTGAAGAGCCTTTTTTCTGGATCAGCACCCGACGGAAATGATGACCCTCGGTCGTTTTGATGGCGAACGGCGCTTTTCCGACCAAGTCCGCCATTTCCTCGAAAACGCGTTCGATATCCTCTGCGTCCGGAAGATCATCGAGCCCGGCGCGCCCGGTGGGAACGAGCAGGAAGACACTCCACATCGCGGGCTTGAGCTCGAACATCAGGTTCTTGAACGCCTCGAACTCATGCATGTTTCCACGGGTAAGCGTGGTGTTGATTTGTAGATCGAGCCCGACCGCGTGTGCCCGTTTCACCGCTTCGATCGTGCGATCGTAGGTTCCAGGCACACCACGGAAGGAATCGTGGGTTTCGCGGGTCGCGCCATCGAGACTGAGCGACATCCGTTGCACTCCGGCAGATTTGATTTCCGCAAAATCCGTCTGGAGCAACCGCGCTGTGGCGGAAGGACTGAGGCCGACGTGCAGTCCGGCACCGGCAGCCTGGCGGACGAGATCAAGAGCATCGCGGCGCATCAGCGGATCGCCGCCGGTGAGAATGAGCATCGGCGGTTTCCATCCGGCCAATTGTTGGATGAGCTGGCGGGAAGCGGCGGTGTCCAGTTCTTCCGGGTGCCGACGTGACTGAGCCTCGGCGCGGCAGTGGCTGCAAGCGAGTGCGCAGGCCCGGGTGATTTCCCAGAATACGAGAAACGGGCGGTCGGCAAAATCATAGCCAGCCTCGGCTGGGTGGCCTTTTGGTCGAGAGATCTCAGTCGCTGCAATCACACCGCAATGGCATCACTCTCGGCCCGAACCTGCTCTCCCTGCGTTGCCGGAAACCCCGCATATCCTGCGCATCCATACCGCTTCCGGGCAGAGGGGCTTGGATTCAGGGGCTGGGGCTGGGGCTGGCGAAGAAAACAGCCGCAGATTCCCGATATCCCGCCACGCATGATGATTTGTAGATTTGTCAACGCTGGCGATGACGTTGGTTCGCGGTTTGACTTGGACTACGTGCAGCCCGCTGCCGCTTTCGGCCACGCAGCCCGCTGCGAGCCGTCGTGGCCAGCAGGCTGGCTCAGTCCAAAGCTTCGCGTCACCCGAATTCACAAATCCTGATGCGCACCAGTATATAAAGCTCTCCAGATGCAAGTTTCTTGCATATTGAAAAAGGCGGGGGCATTTTCCCGCCGTGCGCGGCTCGCCAGTCATTCGATTTTTCCTTCTCGCTCTTGCCCTTATGGCAACCGCAGCGGGCTTGATGCATGTGACTTCGGCCAAGCTGACGGCGGAATCCCCCGCCGGGCCTGTGGTTGCGAAGACGGCCATCGCCGCATCCGTTCCTTTCCGGTTGGTGCTTTCCGCTCCAGCGGCCGAGGTGAAAATCGACACGGGCGGCCCGGTGGTGCCGGTTTCTCTGGACTCGTCGCCGATGATTGGGAAGCTGGAACTCGATCCGAGCAACCCTCATGTGTCGCTGTTCGTTCATTGGAAAAATCCTCCGGCAGCGGGCGAACATCGTTTCGCCAAGCTAGCGCTGGAAGCGGCTGGGCAACCCACTCTCACTCACATTTTCGATGCCGATGGAGACATCGACGAGCTTCTCGAACTCCCCCTTCCCTCCGCGAAATGAGCGACGCTCACCACGATTGCTGCGCCCACCACGGCCATCACCACGAGTTGGTGATCGACCGCCTATCGGTCTGTTATCGGCGCTTACTGGCTCTGGATAGTGTCTCCCTCGCGACATCCTGTGGCAATCGCGTGGCACTCATCGGCCCGAACGGTGCGGGGAAAAGCACGCTGCTCAAGGCCATCGCCGGACTGGTTCCGCGCTCGTCCGGCACGATCACCTGGCGTGGAACAGCGGTGAAAAAATGGTCGCGCGAGTTCGCTTATCTACCGCAACGCGAGGAGGTGGATTGGTCATTTCCCATCACGGTCCGTGGGTTGGTGGAAATGGGCCGCTACCCGCAAACCGGCTGGTGGCGTAATTTTTCCGCCAGCGATACGGAGGCAGTGGACCGTGCGATCGATTCCCTGAATCTCAAGGATTTGCAGCACCGCCAGATCCGCGAGCTTTCCGGCGGCCAACAGCAACGCGCCTTCCTCGCCCGAGCGCTGGCCCAGGAGGCGCACGTGCTTTTGCTCGATGAGCCGTTCACCGGACTGGACCGGAATGCCTCGCTGCTACTTGGCGATTTACTGAACAAACTGGCGCACGAGGGCAGGCTCGTAATCGCTTCCCATCACGATCTCAACACGGTGCCGCGTCTGTTTGATGAGGCGCTGGTGCTGGCCACGCGCCCCCTCGCCTTCGGACCGGTTGCGGAAGTCCTGACACCGGAGTTGATCGAAAAAACCTTCCACGATCCGGCTGCCGCGCACTAACATGATTTCCGAGCTCCTCACCAATCCATTCTATCAACGCGCTCTTGCGACCGCCGGTTTTATTGGCTTTGCGAATGGATTTTTCAGCGGCTTCGTGGTCTTGCGGCGTAATGCGCTATCGGTTTCCGCGCTTTCCCACACGATGTTGCCGGGAATCGCGCTGGCGATTTTACTGACGGGAGCGCTCAGCCAGTGGAATGCGTTTCTCGGCGCGATGTTTGCAGCGCTGCTCGTGGGACTTGGCTCAGTGGCGGTCGCACGGGGAAACCGGGTGGAACAAGGAACGGCGCTGGCGGTGCTCTACACGGCTGCTTTTGCGGCGGGGCTCGCACTGCTGCCGAAGCTGGATACGCGGCAGGAACTCGAGCATTGGTTGTTCGGCGACATCATCGCTGTGGGTAACGCGGACATCTGGATCGCCTACGGAATCGGCGCGTTCACCCTGCTGATCACCAACCTGCTGATGCGACCGATTTTGCTCACGCTTTTCGAACCCAACGTCGCAGCAGCCCAAGGCGTGCCGGTGCGTTTCATCCAATATCTGATTCTCGCGCTACTGGTGCTGGCACTCGTTTCCTCACTGCAAGCGGTGGGCTGCGTGCTTTCCGTCGGGCTGCTGGTCACTCCGGCGGCGACGGTTTCCCTGCTGACGGATCGCACCTCCGCGTTGTTCTGGGGCGGTGGTTTGATCGGCTGCTTTGGCTCGATCGGTGCGGTTTTGGTTTCCGGGAAATTTGGCATCGCACCGGGCCCGGCGATCGTGATCGTGCTCGGATTGTTATTCGTGGCGGCGTATCTTTTCAGCCCGAAATACGGTCTTCTTGCTCCTCGGAGCCGCTGAGATCGGGAGAGTATTGGAGAGAAACCTCCCTCTTCGCTTCTCCCCGGCTAACTGGAAAACGCTCGCAGCCTCCCTGACAACCGCCGCAATTTCCTCCTACGAATACGTCCCCAGCGTCCTCCGACGTATTTCCCCTTTCCTCCCGCATCGCATTTCCCTAAGCCTTGGCGGACATGAGCAAAATCGTTCTTCTATTCTCAGGACAAGGCGCCCAGAAAGTGGGCATGGGCAAGGATTGGGCAGAAACTTCCGCCCTCGCCCGCAGCATGGTGCATCAGGCCGATTTGGCTCTCGGATATTCCATTTCGGACATCATGTTCGACGGACCGGACGAAGAACTCACCAGAACATCATTCTGCCAACCGGCGCTCTACCTTCACGGAATGATCGCGCTAGGCTTGCTCCGGAAGCGCTTGCCGAATTTCACTCCGGTCGCCGCAGCGGGACTTTCGCTCGGTGAATTCACGGCTCACGCGGCTGCCGGGACGTTTTCCTTTGAAGATGGATTGCGGCTCGTCGCGCGTCGAGGTGCATTCATGGAAGAAGCCTGTCTCCAAACAGAAGGTGCGATGGCGGCCTTGATCGGCGGCGATGAGGCGCAGGTCCGCGCTCTGGCAGCCGCGACTGATGTGGATGTGGCGAATTTGAATGCTCCGGGGCAGATTGTGCTATCAGGCACTGTGGCCGGCATTGATGCCGCAGTGGCGCAGGCAAAGGAGTTCGGTATCCGTCGTGCAATCAAACTGAACGTGGCGGGTGCCTATCACTCACGGCTGATGCAGGGAGCGCAGGACAAGCTCGCCACCGAACTCGCCGGTATTTCCATCCAGCCCCCTTCCATTCCCGTCGTTTGCAACTTTGCCGCATCACAGGTTTCCGAGCCTGCGGAAATCCGCACGATGCTGGAAAAGCAAGTCACCGGCTCCGTTCGATGGACGGAATCCATCCAAGCGCTCATCGCCATGGGTCACCGTACGTTTATCGAGCTTGGCCCAGGAAAGGTCATCGCGGGACTGGTTGGAAAAATCGACAAGGAAGCGACCGTTTATTCCGTCGAGGATCTCGCATCGCTGGAAACCACGATCGAGGCCCTTTCCTGATAGAAAACAGCCTGTGGAAAAAATTTCGCAAAAGTGTAAAAAAGAGATTGCGCGGACCCGGGTCGGTAAATAGCTTCCGCGCACCGGAACGGGACATGGAGCGGTAGCTCAGTTGGTTAGAGCGCCAGCCTGTCACGTTGGAGGTCGCGGGTTCGAGTCCCGTCCGCTCCGCCATTCCTGTTCGGTAATTGACCCCGCCTGCAAAGGCGGGGTTTTTCTTTCTAGGGCTCCGGCCTTGTTTCCTGTTTCAAAATCCCGCATTCTTTTCCCCATGCCTACTGTTGCCATCGTCGGACGCCCAAATGTCGGCAAGTCCGCCCTCTTCAACCGCCTTGCCGGACGGAAGATCGCCATTGTCCACGATCAACCGGGCGTGACCCGTGATCGGATCTCCGCGCCATCAAAAGCAACGCAGGTCGCCTGCACCCTCATCGACACCGGCGGCATTGGTGGCGGCATCGAGGATGGCTTCGACGAGCAAGTCTCCATCGAGGCGGACATCGCCATGCAGACTGCGGATTTGATCCTGTTTGTCGTGGATGCCCATTCCGGACTGACCGCAGTGGATCAGGCACTCGCGCAAAAGCTTCGCAAGGCCAAGCCGCCCGTTTTGCTGGTCATCAACAAGGTGGATGACGACAAACACGAAAACTCCCACTCGGATTTCACCCGCCTCGGCTTGGGCAACAGCGTTTTCGTTTCCGCCGAGCACGGCCGGAATTTCGGCCATCTTTGTGATGAAATCGACGCTGTCATCGCCCCGCTCGTCTCCGAAACCGAGGCTGAAGCCGAAGTTGCCGAAGCGGTCGGCATCAAACTCGCCATCGTCGGCAAGCCAAACGCAGGGAAATCCTCCCTCGTGAACGCCATCCTCAAGGACGAGCGCACCATCGTTTCCGAAATCGCCGGCACCACCCGCGATGCCGTCGATCTCCCCTACTCCTTTGAAGGCGAAAATTTCACCCTGATTGACACCGCCGGCCTTCGCCCACGGGCGAAACGCGATAATTCCGTCGAAGTTTTCTCCGCCATGCGCACTGAGAAGGCCGTCCGCCGCGCCGATCTCTGTGTGCTTGTGATCGATCTCGTTGCAGGAGTCACCTCGATGGACCGGAAAATCGCCCAGCTCATCATGGAGGAGAAAAAACCCTGCCTCATCGTACTGAACAAATTCGACCTCTTCCACCCCGGCGCCAATCGCACCGCACGTCTGGAAGAAGCCACCGAGCACGTTCGTAAGGAGCTATTTTTCCTCCACTACGCACCATTTGTGGCATGTTCGGCGAAAACCGGCGGTTCGGTGGACCACGTTCTCAAGGAAGCCCTCAAAATCAAAAAGGGCGCGCAAAATATCCCCGGCACCGGTCAGCTCAACCGCATCCTTCAAGGTGCCTTCGAAGCCACACCTCCGCCGATCGACAACAAGCTCCGCAAACGCCTCAAGCTCTACTACGCCACCGCCGCCGTGGAGGAGAAATACAGCGTCATCCCGGTGCCAACCATCGTGCTTTTCGTGAACGACAAGCGGCTCATGGCCCAAAGCTACGAATCCTACATCGTCAACCGCTACCGCGCCGCCCACCCCGCGCCCGGTATTCCGGTTGTCCTCTCGGTGCGTTCCCGATCCAGAAAAGAATGGGAGCCAAGGCAAAAGCCGCAGGGACATTGATTCGATCCAATCCTGATTTTTGCTAGTCCCCGGGGTGATGGACCAGGTCATCCTTGGTCCAAAGCACACGATCAGGTCCCGCGGAGCGGATGTCCATGTGATCGCCCGACAATGCGTGGAAAAAATAAGGCGTGCCCCATCGATCAATGAGGCGGCCGTTTCCATCAATGAAGGCCCCCTTCTGAGGTAGATAGGCGAGGTGCTTCGGATTGTGACCACGCAGCGTGGCGGTAATTTGCTCGTTCGCTCCCACAGGATTTCCGTCGTTGTGAAGCCGGTAACAGGAAATCATTAGATCAAGAGTGGAGAGATCGTCAGAGACGGTGTGATCGGGCGAATTCAGCGACGCAGCCTCCCGGGCAATCGATAGGGTGATGACGGCACTCTCCGGAGGTGCCATCGGAGGCTTTGACGTTGCCGTTGTCATGGGAGCGCGATCAACTCTGGCCGACACCGCTGTGGAATGACGAAGCCAGGGAACAAGGAGGACGATGCCACTCAGGGCCAGCGTATAGCGCAAAATCTTGTGGAGGGAATCCATGGGAACGGCGAGTGAGGATCAATGAACGAATCCTGCTGGAATCAAAGGAAGCCAAGGTTGGTGGAGGAACTGCTGAATGGATTGTCGAAGCGGGGAAGATTCGGGAAAATCGCTTCCATTTCGCTGCTGCCAACTCCCATCCATGAGGTGAGGACGGCGGAGTATTGATCAACCGAGGTATCCGGGATCCAAGTTCCGCGCCACGAGTCGGTGTCGATCGAGCCCTCGGCGGAGCCGAGCTTAAGCGACGGAAAGTGCCCGTAGATTTCACCACCATGGACCGCGCCCCCCATCACCATGGTATGGCCACCCCATGCGTGATCGGAGCCAGCGGTGGCCGGATCCGATCCGTTAGGAGTGAATGAGCGGTTGAAATCCGAAGCGGTGAAAGTCGTCACATTCTCCCAAACTCCGAGCGCCTGAAGTGCGTCATGGAACGCCTGCATTCCGGAGGAAAGCTCGCCAATAAGATTCCAATGGCAACCGAGGTGGGCCTCGTGGATGTCATACCCACTGATCTGGCAGAAGAAAATCTGTCGGTTGTTACCGAGGACCGAACGCCCAGCAATGAGCTTGGCAACCATTTTCAACTGATCTCCGAGAGATCCGCTAGCGATCGAGAAAATGGCATCGAAATCGATACCGCTGGCCGCCGCGGCCCCGATGGCGGCGCTAACGGAACTTTCGGTGGCACGGGCACGGGCGACGACTCGGTTGTATGCCTCCTCATGAAGATTACTATGGGTGAGGTGCATGATGTCCTCAAATCCCTTGAGACGCTTGCTGGCATCGTTTGTCTTGTAGCTCCCATCAGGATTAAGGGCGAAGTCATAGGGATCGTTGTCACCCTGCACCGAGTCGAAGCCATTGAGCGGGACGGTGCCGATATTCGGCCTAACTACATATTGAACAACGGCGCCGGTCGTGCCGACTTGAAACGAATTGATTCCATCCAGCGAGATCGACATGGAAACCTTGGACTCGCCCGGGTCGTTATAGGATGAGTGCAGCAGATCGGCGGCACGACCGCCCCAACCGGACGAAAAGGGCCGATCCGGAATGGAGGACTGCCATTGGGCTTGTTGATCGGCGTGGGAAAACAACTGGAGAGGAAGAGGAACATTACCTCTGATATAGTCCATGCGTGAGGGAACCGGATACGCCAACGTGCCGACATTACTAACAAAGGCGAGTTTTCCCTGATTAAAGAGATTGGCGAGGGAGCCACCGGCGGGGTGAACCCCCATGGAAGAGACCAATCCCCCGTGATGGAGCGCGAATGCGCGGGTGCCCGAGGGGACGATGAGAGGATAGAGCCTGGCAGAGGGAATGGCCAGAACACCGCGGCCGTGCTCATAATCAGCGCGAAGTGGATTGGTAGCCGGATCGCCTGTGGGGACGAGGAGGTTGTTGGCGTCGTTGCCTCCGTTGAGAAAGAGACAGACAAGTGCCTTGTAGCCTTGTGCTGGACCGGACTGGGCCATGGCGGAAGTGATGAGGCGCAGATTGGCGAGCGCATTCACCAAGCCGACGGCACCGAGCGACGCACAGGCGGATTGACGAAGAAAGTCCCGCCGGGAGGAGCGCGGGGAATGATCGGATGGTTTCATGAGAAGTGTAGGTTCAGGTTATTTTTGGATCGCGAAATCAGGAGAACACATGACAAGCCACAGAGCGACGCGGATGCGCCCCCGCATGAGCGCGGCCTGATATCCTGGTCCCGCGTTGTTGTTCTGACCGGAGTCGGTCGAGATGATCGTATCGAGGATGATCTGACGGGGCTGGCCACGCGTGGCACCATAACGTGCCTTGAGGGACCCGGCGCAGAGCATTAGATCCATCTGGTCGAGAAGAGCCTCGCAAGCGGCGGCGATGGAGGCTGGGTTGTTGAAAGTGGCGGTGTCCAGATTATTGAACTCGCCGTCGCCGTTAGTATCGACGACCGCCATATAGGGCGCTTCAAAAGCGGTGTAACTCATCCTCAACCATGATGCGTTACCCGCATAGTTGTAGGGCGGAAGTTCCTGCCCAGGCACGGACGGCGCATATTGTTTGCCAAAAATAAGATAGTTGATGAAATTGATATCTTGGAAAACGCTGTATTCATTAAGAATCTGGAACTCGGGTGAGACAAGACCATTGGAAGCAAGCAGGCCGGCCGGCATGTGGTCGGGAAGGAACCAATTGAATACCGAAGGCGCGGACTGCGGAGTCTGGGTTGGCCAGGAGCCGAATTCACTGAGCCGGACGACGGTGGTGCCGACCGGGAACTTGGCCAGCTCGGCGTCAGGATAGCCATAGCTCGTTAGATCAGAGAGCAGCATCTGGGACTTTCCATCAACGGCTCGGAGAAAGGCAAGATAGCGTAAAATCGGCTCACGCTTCTTGCCAAAGCCGGAAATACCGAGCGCAGTATCCAGTGAGCGGGCCTCAGGATCCAACAGAATTGCCTTGATCGTAACGGCAAGGTTTCCCCCCGATGCGGTGAAGGCTCTGGATACACGGTACAGGTAAGCCGCAGACGGATTGGCGGTGACCAGGCGCTGGATCAGACGGCGGCTGATGAACGGGGCCGTATTCGGGTGGGAGGCGAGGCGGTCGAGGACAACTGCCAGATCCTGCTCGCCGGTTTGCCCGGCTGGAATAGTGGTTCCAAGGACAACTTTGACGTCCGTGTCGTGGTGCTCCGGAAAAACTGTCAGCGGATGAGTCCACTGATCTTCATGGCGTCGGATACCATTGCCTTGAAAAAAGTTATTACTGACGACGACGTTGTCGCTAGTGGCTGGACTATCGATGACACTAAAGGACCAACCGGTGAAAGCACGGGAAAGATCGGCGATGTCGCGTTGATCGTAAGTAGGGATGGACAATCCGTCTGAACCGTATCTAGGGGAACCATCGGGAAACAACTCGACGAGCCCGAGAGAGAAAAGCTGCATGCATTCGCGGGCAAGGTTTTCATCCGGGGAAACGACTACATTGCCCATTGCATCGCGCACTGCCTTCTCATTACGAAGATGAGACAGATACTGACCCATGATAGGGTGGGTAATCACGTTAGCGAGGAGAACGCGGAAACTGCCTGAAGCCCCCTCGCGGAGCATGTCGTAGTAATGCGCGGTGCCGTAAACGTGCTCATGAATCACCGGATCCAAGTCGGAAATCACGAAGATTTCGCTGAGTGCGAAGGCGGCACGCTCGCGAAGTTGGTCTGGCGCATGACGTGCAAGCAGCCACCAGCCATGGAGCCGATTGTAATGGTATGGTTCGAAATTCGCATTGAACCTCGGATGATCCGGCGGCAGTGCGGCACTCGCTTCGATTTCCTGACGGTCTGCTGCGACGGTGTAGGCGAGCAAGGAGGGCGATGGCAGGGCAAACTGCTGGTCGATCCAATCTCCAAAGGCGGCAATACGGTCACCCGAATGGCTGGCGACAAGAGCTTTGAGGGCGGCTATATCGTCCGGGGTGGGACCGAACGTCGCTTGCGTCAGGAAGCGCACGATGTCGCGGTCGAGCTCCTGATCCGCCAGCGGTGCGATGGGTCCCGGGTCGGACGGCGGTTGGAATACGTCACTGCCGGAGGAGAGGACGAACCCGCCCTCAATTTCGCCGTCGGCATTCGCTTCAGTCTTGATCGAAAGACCGACGCCTCCGGCGCAAATGGCATCAAAAAGACTCTGGTCGGTTACGTATGGCCCACTTGCTCGGATGGACCAAGCATGACCGGCATATTCGGACGCATGAATCGACTCGAGGAGCGTTCCATCCTGCGCCTGGATCTCGGCACCGATGGCAGACGATTTGAGGTTCCAGAACGAGAGGATGACATTTGCAATATCGTTGTCGCCGGACAAACGGATGACCGCCGTGCCGCTGCCGACGGACGACGTCCCAAAGATCGGACGAAGATTTGCAATGAAAACGGTCTGATTGGCAGGCGTCGGCATCGCGTCACGGATCGTCACCGTCCCGCCCAACGTTTGACTGATAGATATATGTAGTTTCTCGGGAACTTCGCGCAGGGTGTCGCCAACCGGCACAACGTGAAGATCCGCGCTGGACATCCCAGCGGGGATCACCAGTCGATGGGAGATCGGTCCACCGTTGGCATCTTGAAGGATGAAGTCATTTGAACCCGCTGAAGATTTCGCAGGGTCGCTGCTACCACTTAATTTCAGGAAAAGAGTGAGCGGGTAAGTAACAGCCGAAGCACGGGTGAAAGTGACTACGGCGTGGGTCCCTTCCTTTTCGTAAGCAATTGGTGCTGCAACGGTCACAGTGACCTGCGGTGACGCCAGCATTTCCGCAGCTACCGCAAGATCGTTGCCCTCGATTCCGCTGGAGAATGAATCGCCGTTGTTCGGATCAAAACCAAATAGCTGGAGCTCCTCCCAATTCGACAGACCGTCGCCATCGGTGTCGCAATCGCCAACGCCCACTCGATAGAACATGCTGTCACCGATGCGCGGCGCAGGTATCCGGAGGGCGTAATCGTTGGCGCAAAACGGATCACCTGCGGGCGTCCAAGGCCCACCTGGCGAAGCGGCGGTGAACAACTGATAACATTTTCCAGGCTGGCTGGTGATATCGAGCACTGCCTCGTTTTCAATCAAATTACCGATGTTCGCGCGCATGCAAGACAACGGGTCGAGCGGGTCCGTTCCAGCGGCGGCTTCGGCGGCATTCGTCACTCCATCGTGATCGGAGTCATCGGTCCCAACCAGCGTCTGTGCGTCATAACGCAGTTTCCAAACGTCGGAAATGCCGTCAGGTGCGGGTTCGCTTGCGGAAGTGGAAGGATGAGCAGCCATGGCCAAGCTCATGAAAAGCAGGAAAAATTTCGTTTTCATTGGGGGGGCGGGGGTTCGTCTTCATGAGTCGTTGGTTATGATATGATCGCCGCCCTGAAACCGTATAGCCTGAATCACCCGCGCGGCGGAGGTCATCCTGCTCTCAAAACTCGTGCCGATTGCCCATGCGGGCGGCGAAGGTTCACATCCGCAGACACCATGCCCGACAGGAATCCAATGTTCGAAAATCGACTCCAGCGACGAACGATCTTCCAATTTGCGTCCCTCTCGTTGCCAAATGATTTTCCAGACTGGATTCATGGAAACCTCCCGGAGCGAGCTCAATAGCCTCGATGTTAGCTGCGGTCAAATTATAAACGATAACATCCTGTGGTGAAAAATCCTGAATGTCCCGGATACTTAATAGATGACGCGGATATCAATCCGGACGCCATCAAGAAAATCTCCATCAAAAGACTTCACGTCAGGTAGTTCCACACGGGATCCGCTCACGACACCCGAATCGATAGGCTGTTCGATATTTTCGTTATGATATTGATACGTATCCCTGTCACAATAAAAACCTACGACAAGCATCGTAATTGCGCTTACGAATCTCCATACAGGAACTTCATGCCTGTATGACCGTCGTGGCATCTCAATCTGACAGCGGCACCCACCCCATCGGGATAATGGCCCGGATTCAGGAGAATTCCGAACCGATGAAAAGACCGTTCCTCTCCGAACTGCGGCGTGCCCAGCAGTAAAATCCGGTTTTCAGGCGAAATAGATGTTAGCGGTGACAAACGGTGGACCTATCGCGGGGATGGAATTGGCCGTGAATTTTGCCTTGCGGCGGGGAGGGTAAGAAATTTTAGCCAGTTCCTTGGTGGTGTCGAGGTCGTCGCTGGCAGAGCAATAGTGGTGGCGGGCGCGGTGAAGGTGGATTTCCAGAAGATTTCGTCGTTCGATGCGATCCGCGGTGGAAATCTGGCGGTGCCCGCTCCTACCAACGCGCTGCTCGCTCTCGATGGTATCGAGCTGAGCACGGATGATGCTGACGAGTGTCGCGGAGTAGCGCCAGGCGGGGGGGCTGACGGAGGTTTCCCCCCCGAGAGCCAACTTGCCAAGGACGAGGAGACGATCTTCGGTGAAGTGGCCAAGCTGACCTTTTTCCCAGCCGTATGAGATAAAAACCCCAAGGCGGTCAGCTTCGGTGATCCCCCCGGGAACAATATTCGCGCCAACAATGGCACCGATACCGTTGTAAGCCATGCGGAGGATGGCCTCCAGCTTTTCGAATGCGTCACAGACGGGGGCAGAGGCTTCGATGTGATCGCCCAGCGGCTTCTGGCTGTCGGGATTCCCGGTTTCGAGAGCGACGATGTCCGCCTCAATGAGCTTGCGCAGGACAGCAGGAAGTTTGAATGGATCGCCTGGCGTACGGGTTTCATCCACGGAGATGACGAGTTTGCCCTGTGCGAGAGCCCGGCTGACGGGTAGGTTTGTAAGCATCGAATCGGAGCACTAACACTATCTTTGGAGTTTTGACCAATGATCAATTCGGCACTCTGAAGCGAAAAATGCCCGTTTTTTGCGCAAAATTTGTAGAAACGCGCTGGCGAAGTGGCTAAAACACTCGTTTTCGGGGTCGACCAGGCGGCAAATTGTCGGCGTCATAATAATTTTCCCGCTGCGGTTCGGACGGCCTAAAAAATCATTTCACGACGTTAGACAAATCGCGGAGTTCGTGTATTGCCTCTTCCCGCACATGCTCATGCCTTCCCGCCACACTCTCGCCCTGGTTTTTGTAATTGCTTCCGCGCTTCCCGCTGTTGCCGAATCCCGGCCATGGAAAAGCGCCGACGGATTGCACTCCATTGTGGGCGATTTTCTCAAGCGCGACGCCACCTCCGTCACCATTCGCCGCGAGGACGGCAAGGAAGTCAGCTTCGATCTGGGGAAACTCCATGCGGACGACAAAAAATGGCTGGATGCGAATCATCCTCTCGCCGCCACCGATATCCCCGACGACAGCGCCGTTTTTGACACGCTGAAGTTCGGCGACAAACACGATATGGTTCTCGCGAAGCTCAAAGCCTCGAAGCTGGTGGTGATGACGATCGCTGACAATCTCATCGGCCGCACCGGGCTGAACGGCATTTTCCGCATTCGCCAGAAGGTCGGTGGCCAGGATGCCTCGCTCTATTTCGATTGGACCGAGGCGGACACGCTCAAGGAAATCAACGTGCGGACCGCTGCATTTCCCGCCACCTCGTATGACGCGAAACTAGCACCGAGTTGGAAGGAATTCATCGAATTGCTGACCACTCTTCATGGAAAGCCCCTGCAGGCGGTTCCCCAGATCGATCTCGCCTCCATCCCTGAGAGCAGCATGCTTTCCTCGCATCTGTGGAGGCTGGAAAGCGGCGGTAGCGCGTTGCTCGGAATCGGTCGGGAAGGTGGAAAATATCAAGTCGTCGTCCGTTTCACGCAGGAAAAAATTCAGCCTGCCGGCTACACCAGCAATCCAGGGCCGCAAATCGACTTCGAACCTTGAAAACATCCGTCGAAGTTTGAAACTCAGCCCATGGCCGAGTCCGACCTTTTTTCATTTCCCCAAACTCCCGGTCCGGAGGTGCGCATCCGCGAGCTCCGCGCTTCACTCGATCACCACAACCGCCTCTATTACACTCAGGCAGCGCCTGAAATTTCCGATGCAGAATACGACAAGCTCTTCCGCGAATTAGAAGAACTTGAGAAAAAACATCCGGAGTTTCACGATCCGAACTCCCCTACCCTGCGCGTCGGCGGCGAGCCAATCGACGGCTTCCAACAGATCCAGCACGCCGTCCCGATGCTCAGCATCGATGATGTATTCGAACTCAGCGCGGAAGCCATGGAGAAATCCGGTGCCTCATGCCCCGAGCAGGAGCTGATCGAATTCTATCAGCGCCTCCAGAAGAATCTGAAACGCAAGGACATCGCCGTCACCATCGAGCCGAAGATCGACGGCGTCGCGGTCTCTATGCTCTATCAAAATGGCAAACTCGCCTACGCCGCCACGCGCGGCGATGGAACCCGCGGCGACGATGTGACCCACAACGTCCGCACGATCCGCACAGTGCCGCTGGAATTGAGAAGCAACACCACATCCGGATTTCCCCAGGAAGTTGACGTGGGAAGCCTTCTCCCTTACCTTGCAAGCCATGAACGGAATCACTCAAGCGCAACTTCTCGCGGACCGTCTTCGCAAAGCCCGGCGCAAAGCTTGGCAGAGCGGCTTACGGCTGACCTCGGAGCAAGCGATGGAACAGATGTTCAAAAACGGCTCCGACAGGAAGCCGAATCCGTGGTATCGTGGGCCGGTGATTCCGGATACCTCATCGATCCTGAGAGATTCCGTGAATTCGCCGCTGGTTACCCTTTGTTAGGAGGGCAATCCGAGCACGTTGTTTTTCACCTAGCCAAAATCGGGCGGGTCATCAAGCTCACCATTCCTCCTGCATTCGGAGCACAAGCGGGTTGCCTCGCTTATCTGGAAAACATCAAGGCATCCAACGAGCTTTTCGGCGATGCGATCCGCTTTCACGGAGTCCTGCGCACGGCAAAGGGTGCCGCTCTCGTCGTTTCGCAGCCGTTTGTCGATGGCACGGTTCCCACAGTCCAGGAAGTGGCATCGTGGTTCGAGGCGCAGGGCTATCGCTCCATTGGGCACAATCATTGGAAAAATAACGACACCGGCACAGAAATCGCCGATGCACACGTCGGCAATCTCATCAAAACCGAAGACGGGGAATTGATTCCCATCGATCTCCAGGTGTTGAAGAAAGGCGATTCATTCCCACTCCCCGATCCCCAACCCGCCATCCCCGCCCTTCTCGAAGTCCGCGGTGAGATCTTTATGCCGAATGAAGCATTCGCAGCGATGAATGCGGAACGCGATGAAGCGGGTTTGCCGACTTTTGCGAATCCCCGAAATTCAGCAGCCGGAACGCTCAAGCAGCTTGATCCCAAGATCGTCGCCAAGCGGCCGCTCGCGTTCCTTGCTCACGGATTGGGAGCTTACGACGGGCCGCCGCTGGACAGTGAACATGATTTCCACGATCTATTGGACAGCGTCGGCATCCCGCGAAACCACCCGGTACTCGTTGCCACAAATCTCGACGATCTCTTGGAAAAAGTCGCGCAGATCAACCGCGACCGTCATGACCTCGATTATGGAACCGATGGTGCCGTCATCAAGGTGCTCAACCGGGCCGAACGCGAACAACTCGGCTTCACCTCCCGTGCGCCACGCTGGGCCGCCGCCTACAAGTTCCTCCCGGAGCAAAAGGAAACCACACTCAACAACATCATCATTCAGGTCGGCCGCACTGGAGTCCTCACGCCCGTGGCCGAGCTAACACCGGTGCTCATTTCCGGCTCCACCGTATCCCGTGCGACCTTGCACAATCAGGACGAAATCGACCGCAAAAAGATCCAGATCGGCGCCACCGTGTTGATCGAGAAAGCCGGAGAAATCATTCCCGCCATTGTCAGAATTACCAAGCCCGTCCCCGACGCGGCGGTCTTCTCCATCTTCGAGAGCGTCGGCGGAAAATGCCCATCGTGCGGTGGTCCGATCTCGCAGGAGGAAGGATTCGTCGCCTGGCGCTGCACAAATTTCGAGTGCCCGGCCCAGGCTGTCACCAGCATCAAGCACTTCGCCGCCCGCAAGGCACTCGATCTCGATGGTCTCGGCGAAATCGTTGCGGAAGCCCTCGTCCGTCACGGCCATTGCGCCACGCCTCTCGACCTCTTCAGGCTCACTGGAGAAACCCTCGCGAATCTGAATCTCGGCACTGAAGATGCCCCGCGACGTTTCGGTGAGAAAAACGCAGCGAAGGTTCTATCCGCTCTCGAAGCAGCCAGAAGCAAGCCGCTTCATCGCTGGCTCTTCGCTATGGGCGTTCGCCAGTTAGGTGAATCGGCAGCCAAGGAACTCACGCGCCTCCATCGCACAATCAACGAGATTGCCGAATCCGAAATCCTGGCAGAGCTACTCCGGGACACACGCGCGACGGCAAAAAAGCAAAACGAGTTTCTAGCGAAATATTCCATCACCGGCGATGTCGGCCCTGCTGTGGCGGAAACCATCATCACCTTTTTCAAATCCGAAGCCGGCCAACACGTCCTCGCCCATCTCCGGGAACTCGGCATCGATCCCGTTTCCGACAACTACCTCCCCATCGCCGCCGAGGCCGACCTATCAGCCCTACCGCTCGCGGGAAAAACCTTCGTCATCACCGGGACCCTCAGCGTGGATCGCGACGCCATGAAGGAACTCATTGAAAGCAAAGGCGGCAAAGTCAGCGGCTCGGTTTCCGCAAAAACCAGCTACGTCCTCGCCGGTGAAGGTGGCGGCTCGAAGCGCGACAAGGCGGAGAAACTTGGTGTGCCAATTCTCGATGAGGAAACGCTCGGTAAAATGCTGGAAAGCAGCCCGTAATGAAAACCACCCTGGGTCACGAATTTGTGCGGGTTCACCATTGGATGATCGAGATTCCCACCAATTAAATTTGTGGTGAAAGAAGGCTGGAGAATTCATGGTTTTGGCGAAGTAAATGAAGATTCCCACGCTATGTTTTTTGATCTCCGGCATGCTTCTTCCGGGAGCCTTCGCCAGGGACATCCGCGAAGAGATGAAGCATGCCGATGATTTCGGAAAAAATGCTTCCTCACTCCTAACTAGCAACGATCTCCGGGCCTTCTGGTCGGCGGACGGCAGCCATCTCGCCTATCGGGTGAACGCGGAACAGGGCGAATTGGGATTTTTCCAAGTGGATCTGAAGACCGGACGCAAGGGGCCTGCATTCGATCAGGCCCTGCTGGCCAAAGCCCTCGCCTACACGACCGGACGTGAGGTGGACAGCAAGCGACTGCCATTGGATCAACTCGAGATCACGGGGGACGGCAGCGTGCGGTTCCGGGCGTTCGGAAAATCCTGGAGGTTGAATCCGACGTCTCAGCAGGTTTCCTCCGACGATCTTCCAGCGCAGGAAAGTCATTTGCTCGCGCCCGAGGAAGTGCGCGGTCACGAGGGGCACAGCGGACCGCCTTCCGCAGTCACGATCGAAAACGCCACGGATGGTGAGATCGAAATATTCTGGGTAGGCGGAGGGCGCAATCGCAAGTCCTTTGGAAAAATCGCTCCTGGGGAATCCGCCACCCAGCAGACATACTCCGGACACGTCTGGCTCCTGACCAAGGCGGATGGCGAACCGCTGGCCGCTGTCGAGACGGAAGATACTCCGACTTTTGCGCGGATCACGGGAAGAGTCCCTGCCCCGCCATACGAACGGGACGATCTCTCACCTGATAGACAATGGCGCTCGTTCATCAGGAACCATAACGTTTTCATCGAGCCTGCGGAAGGTGGTCCGGCAGAGGAGGTCAGCCATGGTGGCACGGACGATGATGGGTTCACCGGCCCGCTGCAATGGTCGCCGGATTCCAAGAAGTTGGTAGCGTTCCGGGCGAAAGCGGTCGCAACGAGACAAATCCACCTCGTGCAGTCCTCACCGCCGGATCAGGTTCAGCCGAAGCTCAAAACCATCGACTATCCGAAACCTGGCGATGCGATTCAACAGCCAATGCCGCGATTGTTCGATCTCGGGAACCACCGTGAAATCGCCATCGACAATGAGCTCTTTAAGAATCCGTGGGAGATTTCCAACGTCGCGTGGAACAAGGATTCCTCGGAATTTTCCTTCGTTTATAATCAACGCGGCCATCAGGTGATGCGGATCATCGGCGTTCGTGCGGATTCCGGATCGGTGCGCAGGATTTACGAAGACACGAGCAAGACCTTCATCGATTACTCGCAGAAACTCTTTATCCACCAACTACCGGAAACCCGTGAGATCCTGTGGGCATCCGAGCGCGACGGGTATAATCATCTTTACCTGCTCGATGCGGATTCGGGTGACATCAAAAAACAGATCACCAAGGGAGATTGGAATGTCCGCGAGGTGGTGGACGTCGATGAGAAGAAGCGCCAACTCCTGCTCAAGGTCATGGGCGTGACGGGCCAGGATCCCTATCACATTCATTTCGTCAGGGTGAACTTCGACGGCAGCGGTTTCACGTGGCTGACTACGGGCGATGGCAACCATGGCATCAAGTTCTCACCGGATGGGAAATTTTTCATTGATACCTGGTCACGCGTCGATCTACCGCCAGTCACCGAGCTACACCGCGCGGACGATGGCCAGTTGATGACGGAACTCTCGCGCGAGGATGACACCGCGTTGCAGAAAACCGGTTGGAGTCGGCCCGAACGTTTCGCAGCGAAGGGCCGCGATGGAGAGACCGAAATTTATGGAGTGATCGTCCGCCCGACGAATTTCGATCCGGCGAAACGTTATCCGGTCGTGGAGGATATCTACGCAGCACCGCATGATTTTTTCGTGCCGAAGAATTACTTCGCGTGGTCGGGGTTGAATGCCATGGCCGAGCTCGGCTTCGTCGTCGTGCAGATCGATGGCATGGGCACGAACTGGCGCAGCAAGGCGTTTCATGATGTCTGTTGGAAAAATCTGGCAGATGGAGGTTTCCCTGATCGCATCGCGTGGATCAAGGCCGCCGCAGCAACCCGTCCGTGGATGGACATTTCCCGGGTTGGGATCTACGGCGGCAGCGCGGGCGGGCAGAATGCTCTCGCGGGGCTGCTGCACCACGGGGATTTCTATAAGGTCGGCGTCGCGGATTGCGGCTGCCATGACAACCGGATGGACAAGATCTGGTGGAACGAAGCGTGGATGGGCTGGCCGGTTGATGAAAGCTATGAGCGGAATTCCAATGTCACCCATGCAGCGAAATTGACAGGAAAACTTCTGCTCGTGGTGGGCGAGTTGGATAGCAACGTGGATCCGTCTTCCACCATGCAGGTCATCAACGCTCTGGAAAAAGCCGACAAGGATTTTGAATACCTGCCGATCACGAACTCCAACCACGGAGCGGCTGAAACCCCTTACGGAAAATACCGCCGCGCGGAATTCCTGGTGCGGAATCTCTTCGGCAATCATTGATCGGAATGCCCCGATCAGCTTCCCGGCCAAGAAGGTTGCTTTCCGCCTGACGAATTGCTGAAACTCCGTCCGTTTCCGCAAGTCCGCTATAATCCCATGAAACTTCTCTGCGCCATGACATTCTTGATTTGTGCGGTTTCGCCCCTGTTCGCAGAGACGACACCTGTAAAGGTTTTGCTAGTCGATGGCTTCAGCAATCATCACTGGCAGCTCAATACGGCGCTGATTTGCGGAATCCTGGAGCCCACGAGTCTGTTCAAGGTCACAGTTTCCACTTCGCCCCCCACCGCAAAATCACCGGGGTGGAACGAATGGCGGCCGAAGTTTTCGGACTACGATGTGGTGATTCAAACTTGCAACGACATCAATGGAGGTCCGTCCTGGCCAGCAGAGGTGAGGAAAGATTTTGAAGACTATGTCCATGAAGGCGGTGGCGTTTTCATTTATCACTCCGCAAACAATGCTTTTCCCGATTGGCAGGAATACAACAAGATCATCGGCCTTGGCTGGCGAAAGGCCGATGATGGAGTCGCCCTGGCTGTCGGCGAGGACGAAAGCATCATCCGAATCCCCAAGGGCGAGGGGCAAAATACCGGCCACGGCGATCGTGTCGATGCGGTCATCACAAGGCTCGGCGATCACCCGATGCACCAGGGATTGCCGAGAAAATGGAAAACGCCTGACATTGAAGTCTATCACTACGCCCGTGGTCCGGCCGAAAACGTCGAGGTCCTTTCCTATACTTACGATAAGGTAACCCAAATGCGATGGCCGATCGAATGGACGGTGAGCTATGGCAAAGGCCGCGTTTACACCGCCACTTACGGCCATGTTTGGAAGGATGACAGTGACCAGCCCGAGCGGATGCGCTGCGCCGGAGTTCAGACCGTGATGATTCGGGCGCTTTGGTGGCTTGCAGGAAGAGATACCAAGCTCCCGGTACCCGGCGATTTCCCCACGGAAACCGCCACTTCGATTCGGAAGGAAATTCCGCTTCCTACTGAAATCAAATGATCGTCAGGCATCACCGAGCGATTTCCTCCAGAACTCCAAGCGCTCCTTGATGCGCTTTTCCAATCCCTGATCACCGGCTTGGTAATAGGTCCGCCCTTCTGGCAGATAGGCCTGAGGCACATAGGCACCTTCGTAGTCGTGCGAGTATAGATACTTCAGCGCTTCCTCGGATTCGCCCGAAGCAGCGGCGAGTTTCTTGCGGGTCTTTGTTCGCAAATGGGGAGGAACAGCCAGCGTTCTGCCATTTTCCACGTCTGCCATCGCACGACCGAGAGCGGCATAAGCGGAGTTGGATTTCGGGGCTGTGGCCAGATAGACCGTGGCATGTGCTAACGGAATCCGACCTTCGGGCATCCCGACAAATTCCAAAGCCCCGTGCGCATCCAGCGCCACCCGAAGCGCATTGGAATCCGCCAGGCCGATATCTTCGGAAGCTGAGATCACCAAACGACGGGAAATGAAACGCGGGTCTTCACCCGCATGCAGCATTTTGGCCAACCAATAGAGCGCGGCATCCGGATCCGAGCCACGGATCGACTTGATGAACGCGGACGCCGTATCGTAGTGGGCGTCCCCATCCATGTCATAGACGACAGCCTTTCGCTGAATGGATTCTTCGGCGACCTCCAAGGTCAATTTCACGACGCCGTCATCGTCCGCTGGAGTCGTCAGCCCGGCGAGCTCCAGAGCAGTTAGAGCCTTTCTGACGTCACCATCGGACTTTTCTGCGATATGCCGGAGAGCTTCAGGTTCCGCTTCGATCTTGTAATCCCCCAGCCCACGTTCGGCGTCAGCCAATGCCCGTTGCATCATCGCGATCACATCCTCCACCGGGACCGGCTCCAACTGGAAAATCTGCGACCGGGAAACCAGTGGCGAATTCACATGAAAATAGGGATTGTGCGTCGTCGCTCCGATGAATCGGACGACTCCCCGCTCGATGTGCGGTAGAAGCACGTCCTGCTGCGCTTTGTTAAATCGGTGGATTTCGTCGATGAAAAGAATCGTCGTCTCTCCGCGCAGTTCGCGCCAGGTCCTCGCCTGATCGATCTTCGCGCGAATCTCCGCCACGTTCGACTCCACCCCGTTGAGCGATTCGAAGCGCGAGCCGGTCGTTCTCGCGATGACACTCGCCAGCGTTGTTTTCCCCGTTCCCGGCGGTCCGTAGAAAATCAGCGAAGTAAAGCGATCGGACTCAATCGCCCGCCGCAGCAACTTGCCCGACGCCAGAATATGTTGCTGCCCAACCACTTCTTCGAGCGAGCGAGGTCGCATCCGCGCGGCCAAGGGTTCGGCGGGGTTCGGTTTGTTCGGCAATGCCGCAGGACTGGTGAAAAGATCGGACACGTTTGCTGTTTGAAATCATCGCCTCATCACCTGCACCATTCCAGCCATTATTCATCTCTAGTGATTGCGGATTTCCAACCTTGGTTGATTTCCCTCCCAAAATTCGCGTGTTGTGGCCGTTTTCGGGATCAATTGGCCGTAATTGATCCAACGCGTGCTTTTCTTTATCTGCACGAAGCACCTCAACGCCTGCGGCGACGCAGGAGCACCATTAAGGAAAGCGCTGCCAAACCTGTGGTAGCCGGTTCAGGGACCGAACGCGCGCTCGCACTCCATGTGACAACATCCTGACGGCTGGGATTCGTCAAATAAGTGAGCGTCGCGGGGGTAAAGCTGTTGACGTTCGCGAGATATTGGTTGCCCAGAATCGCGATGTCTTGACTGGCCGGGGCGATCCTCACATTCCCGTCCAAAAGCGATTGGCCTAGGAGTGACTCGGTCGTCGTTTCCCAGATCGCCCACTGAACGGCGGCGGCATCCTGCGCTGTTTGGGACGACGCGAGATAACCACCGACAAGACACGCGATCTTGACGGAATTCCCCAAGGATAAAGGATCCTGAATTTGATAGACGAGTGTTTCGCCATAGTCCGCGTGCTGGGTTGGATCGACACAGAACGCGTCAAATTCCGTGAAATGCATCACACCCGCGGGATTGGTCGGAATGGTGCTTCCGTTATCGATGGTTCCGGTAACCGGAAGCATCGGGCCGATATCGACAAAAGTTGCCGAAAGGTTCTGGGCTTGGGCATTCACCGCTGCGACAGCCGCAGCGACAGCTACCGCGCGAATCAGTAGTTTCGTTGTTTTCATGGGGGGATGTACAGAAGTTAACCTCCCACCCCATGAGATCAAGAAATCTGAAAGATCAACGAGATCTAGTATCAATAGAATCACGAACCAAACTCATCACCAATGACTTACAAAGCACATTAGATAACGATATCCAAATTTAACATCAATTTAAACAATAAGCTTTGCCGAATCAAACTGGCAAAAGCTAAGCGCGGACATGCCCGTCCATTTTCTCGCACCATTCCACCAATGAATGAACGAGGCGTTTCCCCTTATATGGGCTAAGTTCAGTTACCCAAATAAAAAACCACGGTCGTGTGCGGAGACACCTTGCTAACACTCCCTGCGGGCAGACCACTTTTTTTCGAAACCAATTCCTTAACCGATTTTGCATCGGCAGGGACCGTAATCTCAAAAGTCCTGTCTGCGGACATGTTCATTCCGATCAGATAGGGCCCGTAGCGCAAGGTGTAGAAATCGCCTTTGCCTGCAAAGATACTTTCCTGGCCGGGTTTGAATGAGACTCCATCCGGGATTTTAGCAATCGGCAGCTTCTCTCCGGTGTGAGCGGAATCCACCTTGTCCGTGTATTTGATCCCACCGTTGGCGAAGCCGAAGTTCGTCCAATTCTCCCGCGTGTATTCCATGCCGGAGGGTTTGTATTGGATCTCTTCGGAAACAACAGCGACGCGATCGACTTCAGGCGTCAGGTAGTGGACACGTCCGAGAAAATTCACCGCGTTCCGAGCGCGCCAGTAGAGCGAGGCGTAGAAGATTTCCTTGCCGTTCTTGATCGCGACCACGCCGTCCTCCTCATCGGAGAAAACGAAATCGGGCTGATCCCACGACATCGGAAGCCGGTGGTGGGTGGCTGCCAGCTTCGTGATCTTTTCATACTGCACGGGCACCGCCAGCATTCCGAAAGTCGTCCGGAATCCTTTGTTCTCCATAGTCTTTTTCAGGATATTGAAAAATTGGTGATCCCCCAACATCTGCTGACAATAGCCTACGATCTGCGGATCCCCTGTTGCGCAGGCCACTTCCAATGGCGTCCCGTCCCATGACGGGCGCTGGGAGTAGGTCACATCGCCGGGATAATGGGTATCGCGCCAACCGACGACGGTTTCCTGCACCACGGCCCGGTTTCCATCAGCATCGAGCATCGGATAGCGGAACGGCGCGCGGGCTCGGGCGATCTTGACGAGCTGCTGTTTGATTTTCTCGTCACCAGGCTGGCCCGCAGCCGGGCGCGTGGCTTCATAAATCTGGGTGACCCAATCGAGCACTTCGCCATAATTACCCACAAATCCAAGCTCTTTAGTGAGTCCCTTGGACGTTAGTTGATAGAATGATTTCCCGAGGGTGTATTCCGGCACACCGTTTTTTTCCTTACCCAGCCAAGGCACCAGCCCGACGGATTCATAGAGGTAACTGAGGGCTTTTTCCTCCGACAGTGCTTTTCCCGGCGTGAGTGCGGCGACCCCGCGGTTCGCATGATAGATCCCATAAAGATCATTGATCATCGTTTGGTTAGTATATTGGCGGCGGTTTTCACGGTGAATCTCGCGGCAGGCGATGAGCATGTTCGTGTAGCCCTCGCGGCGGCTGATTTGTTTGCCCGTGCCATCGTCGATCAGCGCATCCATCGTAGGAGCCAGCTCATTTTTCAGCAGTGTGACAATCAAGCCCGACGGTCCGGTTCCGAACCAATCCGGATTGTAGGTGGACGGTTCAGCATGGGCTAGGCTGGGGTCCTTCACAAAAGCTCGATAGAGAGCGTCCAGGCTGGTGGTGATTTTTTCCAGCGTTACAGGTTTTCCGGCGGCATGGGTCCAAGGAGTCGCATAGGCCCGGGCGAGAAATACCGCCTGCATCTGACTTGCCGCCTGTTTCGGATTTTTGAGCAATCCATCGATCTCTCCATTCACGCGCTTTTTCAACTCTTCCAGAACCTCCACGCCCGGCCCATTCCGGACAGGGGCCAACTCTGGATACTTGCCCTGAACTTCCGCAGCGGGAAGCTGGAGACAACCGTCGGTGTGGGTGAAAACACCGTAAATTCCCCGGCTCGCCTCGGTCATTGGCTTCTGGTATTGGTCGAAATTGGTGGCGTAGCCCCAGATCGGACCGCTGGCTTGAATGGTCAGATCCAACTGTTGTTTTCCCTTCGTCATCGCCAGAGGAAACGGGCAGGTGCGGTAGGTGAAACGGCCGGGATAGCAGGGTTGATCCGCTCCAATGTCCAAGGCCTCGATGTCTCCGAGATGGCGATAACCGATCTGTTTCCCATCGCAAAGGAGGGTCAGTTGGTTGTGGTTCACGTCTCCGCCCCACAAGCGGACGGTGAAATAGTTTTGCTTGTCGGGATCGACCTTCACAAGGAAAGCCATTTTGCCACCTTTCCATCCCGGCTTGGTCGGCGGCAGAATTCTGCGGGCGGGCTGGCCGAGTCCACCTTCGATCGTTTCCGAGCTGTCTGAATTGAATCCATGGGCCGCTTCAGACTTGGCATCTCCCAGAATCAACCGGTCGGTGAAAGTATCGGGAACGACCGCAGCAACCGTCCGTGTTTCCTTCTCACGGCAGGAAATCGACAATCCCCCGAAGATTGCGGCGAAGGAACAAAGCAGTGTGCGGTTCAGATGGAAAACAGAGCGCTTGGGTTTCATGAGGATGTTCAATGGATGCCATTCAACGACAACCTGAATCCCCCTCTTCCACCTCGCCTGAGTTTCCGTGTAAACCTAGTCAGGAAACCGGACGAAACCGCTCCGGCACGAAACTGAGGTCCGTCGCTTCAGCGGAGGCCAAGGTGATTTGCGCCTGAATGACCGAAAGTGGAACCGGTGCTTGATAATCGCGCAAAGCGGCGGCCAATGCTTCCACCGGGCTGGCAGCTCCGGTTTTCAGCGTTCGATAGAGTTTCACCGACAATGCTTCAGCCGCGCCAGGAGTGAGAAGATCCGGAATACCTGATCGAAATTGCTCGGGCAGTTCTTCGTCCAACACAACGCCCCGACGTTTGGCGAGGGCGCGGATGAGCTTGTATCCTTCCTCCGGCGTGGCTGTTGGAAATAGCGGGATTTTCACGTCCACGCGACCAGGGCGCTTCAAATCGACTTCAACCAAATCCGGCCGGCTGGTGGCGAGCACCCAGAGCACGCGTCCGCGCTTGCGGGAATCGCTCATGCGCTCGGCCATCATGCCATAGACGCGACCGGAAACTCCGGAATCGCCGGAATCCGCATTGCGTCGGCCGAGAGCTTGGTCGGCCTCATCGACGAACACGATGCACCGCCCCAAGGCGTCCAACAGGCGGAAGATTTTTTCGAGATTGCTCTCGGTGCTGCCGACCCACTTGTCGCGGAAATTCTTCATCTTCACCACCGGGACACCAGCCTCACCGGCGAGGCACTCAACCATGAAGGTTTTGCCCGTCCCAACCGGCCCGCAGAAAAGATAGCCCATCGGCAGGGCGGCCAGATCACCCGCACGCCAGAGCGCGATGTCCTGACGCAGCCAGGCTTTGATCGCGGTTTGGCCGTGCAGGTCTTCGAGCGTGCGATCCGGTTTGATGAACTCGATGAGACCCTGCGCGTCATTCTCCACCAGCTCCTTTTTCAGTCCGACAAGATCCTGCGCGGTGAGTTCCTGAGCGTGATGTTGGCGGGTTTGCAGCAAGGTCTCGATGGAGTGCAATGTCGCGCCAGCGAGAGCGGCGGCGGGTTCGGATAGATTTCCCGAAAACGGTTTCAGCGGAATTGGATAGCGCCCGTTCAGGTAGGCCAGCACTGGTTGGAGATCGCCCTCCTGCGGCAGTGGCACGACGATGCATGCGGCCTGTGGATTTTGCGAAACGAGCGGATGCAGGTCGTTAAGATTTTCGGTTAGCAGAAACGTCGCGCAATGCTGGTTGGCGATCGCCGAATCCGCCGCCCATTCTCGCAATTGGCTGGCGATGGCGCTGAGTTCATAGTTTGCCCCGCCTGCTGACGGCGGCACAATCAACCCGGCATTTTTCACAATCACCGCCACCCGGACGGCACGCTCGGGCTTCAACTGGGCGACGTTGGCACAGAACCGCAGATAATGCGTTAGGACGTGGATGGCTTCCCGGGGTGCTTTGGGCAGAATCGCTTCCTTGCCCGCCGGCCATTCGGCGAAACGCTCGCCGCCCTTCTCCACGCGGATCCCGTTACCAAGATCATAGCTAATCACCACGTCGAATTGGGCGAGCAATCGCTCTCGGAGAAACTCATCCAGGGTGACGACGCGTGTTTTCCCATCCGCAGCGGGCAGGAGAACACGGTCGCTGACATTTCCGTGAAGGATGAACTGCGCACAAGCACCGCACTCGTAGAGATCGATGACTTCCCTCGCCCACGAAGGTAAAACGGGTGATGCTGGATTACTCATGAATCCAGCTTACTGAGGCGTCATCTCTTTCTTGAACTCGGGCGCGGGCGCGGCTTCCGCACCGGGCACCGCCATTCCGAGCTCGGCAGCCAGATCGGCGAGAGCCATGTCTTCAAGAGCTTCGCGCTCGGAGGCTTGTTCCTTGAAACGGGTGGTGTCCAGACTGTCGCGGGCGACGCGAGCACGTCCGGCGGCTTTGGTGTTTTCCTCCTCCACCATCTGATGGAGTCGATCCAACGTGTCACCGGATCCGCCGATCTGGGTGAGCATTCCGCTGGCCATTTCATTCATCTCGGCGAGGGCCTTGTTCATCTTCATGCCATCGAGATCCTTGCGCAGGGCCTCGATTTTCGCGCGAGCGGTTTTCATCGCCGTATCGCGGGACAGGACGAGTTCCTTGTAGGTTTTCTCGGCATCATTGAGCTGCGCGCGGTTGTCTGCCAGATCCTTGCGGATGCGCTGGAGTTCGAGCGCGATCTCCCCGGCAAGACGTTGGTTTCCGGCGCGGAGGTTCGCTGCGGCCTTGGCCTTGAGGTCTTGTTCCTCGGCTTCCTGGCGCTTTACCTGTGAGATGAGTTTCTCACAGAGTCCGGCGTGGGCGGAGAGGCCTTGGTTGAATTGGGCGATCTGCTTGCGGAGATTTTCTCTCTCCAGTTCGAGCAAGGCCTCCGGGTTGCGTTTCTCCAGACCCGAGACGAAGAGCCCGAGGAAACCCCGGAAAATATTGGATAGGCGGCGGAACATGATTTTGATCTACGGTTAGAGGTGATGTTTGAACCAATGAGAATGGTCAGCTACTGCCGGATGGCGGTGCGCTGGGGAACCGAACCCGACAGCAAGGGAGGGGCCGGTTCGTCGTCGAAAATATGAGAGTAGGATTCCTGCGAGAAAATCCGCTCGGAGGATTGCAGGGATTCGGAAATGCTGTCGATCTGGACGCTGAGTCCGGCTGCGTCGCTCATCGTCATGCCGACTTCACACAAGTGCGTGATTTGTTGCTCGGTCTTGTCGATTTCAGCAGTCACGAGTTCCAGGCTTTCCGTGGCCTTCGTGAGATTATCGAGGCGCTCGCGGATCGTGGTGATCCGTTCGCGGACGGAAGTCGTCAGACGTCCTTCAGGAAGCTGGGCCGCCTTGTCGCGGGCTTGAGTGGTGGCAAGTTGGGCTTCCGCAGTGTGAAGTTCTCGTTCGATTTCCTCGCGCTGGGTGGCTCCGAGGAAACGTTCCAGCCCGGAGCGCTGGTGGAGCAGTTTCAAAAACAACCACAGCATGCGATCCAAGGAGCCATCACGGAAACCTTCGACACCGGAGTCGCTTTCCTTCGATGCCATGCTCTTCCTCAGCTTGATGAGCTCCGAGCAGCGATATTGAAGTGTTTGGAAACGCTGCACATCCGTCGCGCTGAGGAACTCCATCAACTGTTGAAAACGTTGGGCAGGACTTGCCGACAACGGTGGAGGAGTGGCCGATCCCTTCGCTTTCAAAACTTTCTGAAAGCGTGGATTCAACCCGAGAAAACCCAGATACCCCGCCTCGGCAGCCGCCAGAAATGGCAGCCACAAAACGGGCGTCCCGCTGAGAACAGCAAACGCCACCCCGGCACCAAGGCCCAACAAATGCCAGTGCCAGGTGAACGAGCGCTTCAAGGCAGCTGCCATGCCGTCGGAATTTTCCGTTGATTGACTCAAAATGATTTCGTTTCCAATTGGTCCAAAAGCGATCTCACATGGCGGACGGAGTCCAAAAACGCTGGCTCAGCCTGCATTTGCTGTGCCGGGCGATCCGGAGGTTCGACTGCAAGTTGATGTGCAATTGTGCCCGGCGATGGACTGAATACAAGCACGCGGTCGCCCAAATACACGGCTTCCGGCACGTCATGGGTGACGAAAAAAACCGTCGCTTCCAGTTCACGCCATAGCGAAACCAGCAGATCCTGCATGCGCACGCGGGTACTCGGATCGAGCGCGCCGAAAGGCTCATCCATCAGAATGATCCGTGGATGCATGATCAACGTCCGGGCGATCGCGACGCGCTGGTTCATCCCGCCGCTGAGTTGATGCGGGTATTTGGTGCCGTCTTTTTTCGGGTCCAGCCCGACTTTGGCGATCCACTCCCGCGCCCGCTCCCGGCGTTCCTTTTCCGGCACCTGCTGGCATTCGAGTCCGAAAGCCACATTATCGATCACCGTGCGGTGGGGAAAATTCGCGTAATCCTGAAACACAAATCCACGGTCGGGACCAGGTTCGGTAACGTGCTCGCCATGCACCAGCACCGTTCCCGAAGTCGCGGGAAACTGCGGAGCGAGTCCGGCGATCAAACGCAACACCGTGCTTTTGCCGCAACCGCTGGGCCCGAGGATGCCGATGAATTCTCCGATCTTCGGAATGTTTTCAACGGCAAATGTCACCTCCTTGATCGCGGTGAATTCCCGAGGCGTGCCCGTGTCGAAGCTCTTGGTGACTTTCTTAAAATCCACCACCAATGGCACTTCATCGGACGGCAGCGTCACATCCTTCAACTCGCAGGGCTGGCTCGAAGATGATGGTTCAGGACTCGGCATTTTTGATATAAGGAAAGAGATAACGTTGCAGCATCATGATCGAACGATCGATGCCCCAAGCCACCGTGGTGATGATGAAAAGGCAGAGATAGATATGCCCCTGGTAGCCCCGGCGCTGGCTGTTGATGATGAGTGCGCCAATCCCGCTCTGAGCATTGATGACTTCCACCAGCATGATGTAACCGAACGCCAGACCGAAGATCAGACGAAGGCTGTTCACAATGTCCGGCAGGGCGAGAGGAAAGATCACCTTCCGCAATACCTGGTGCCCGGCAATCGGAAACCAGAGTAAAAACCCCATGGCAAACCCGACCGCGAAGCGCCCCCAAGCAGCTGCCGTAAAAAGCTGCGCAGTCCAATGGGACGTTCCAGCGAGAGGCAACTCCGCATTCAGAGCGGTGCTTTCATCCAATAAAAACCAGCCGACCATGATCAACAAGCCGTAGCCCAGTCCCGCCATCGCAGCAATGCGTGCGCCCTTTTTTACCGACCCACGTGCGCCAAGTGTATAGGCGGTGTCGATGAAACGATCCGGAACCGCATGCACCGTGTTCACCGTGTCGAAGATGATGAAAGCAATGGTTGCTAGAAAAATGAACATCACTTTATTGAACTCCCCCAGCCCAAACCAAACCATCGTCAGTGGGATCAACGCCGCAATTGGAATACTGCGCCCGAAGATTACAAATGGTTTAATGAACGCGTTCACCCGCAGATAACTCCCGGCCAACACACCGAGCGGAACCCCGATCGATGCTGCCAGCAGAAAACCGCCAAGCACCCGCGAAAGCGAAATGACAATACTGCGGGACAGACCGCGCCTCCAGAGCGAGGGAAATGATTCGAAGGTATCCTTGGGGCTTGGAAGGGTGAATGCATCAACAAGTCTTTTGTCACCCTCGCCCAACGTCAGCCCCCACCAGACCAGCAGGACAAGCGCAATGCATGCGGCTCCAAAAAGCAGCCCTTCGGCATAGCTCGGTGCGTCACGGATCGTCCAAACCCGCTTCAGCCAGGTTCGTGGCTTGGCTTTTGGCAACGTCGAAAGCTCTTCAGGTCCGCTCATCTTGGCAGAATGAAATTCAGAAACCCGTCAGTGCAAATCCTCACTCGGGATTTTCAAGGGCGATCACCTTGATCTCCACCCGGCGGTTGAGCGCATGATTGTTAGAATCATTCGGATCAAACGGACGGTCCCAGCCGATGCCATCGGTCGAGAACTGATTGACGTTGAAATTGGGGAATTTCTTGAGAATCTCCGTCTTCACGGCAGCAGCGCGGTTGCCGGAGAGTTCCTTCACCATTTGTGAACTGACTTGCCCCCTCATGGAGCTGTCCGTGTGACCTTCCACCACGATGTTTGCAGCGCCGTATTGACCAGCGAGTTTACCCACCTCCTCGAGCACGGCGTCAACACCCGGTTCGTAGGGTTTCTCGATGTCCTTGCCGTTCTCACGAACGGTGATGGTCTTGCGCAGATCCCATGAGTTCGGATAGAAATGAAGGGTCACCACCTTGGTCAGAATCTCGGAGCCTTCGGCCTTGATCGACTGCACGGTCTTCGCTGCAAAGTTGATCTGATAATCGTTGCGGCTGTTCTTATAGATCGGCTCATTTTCCAACTTCTGAAGGATCGAGAAATCCATGACCTTATCGAACGGCACCTGCTGGGTGATACGGTTCATTTTTCGATAGAGAAGATAAGCGGTGTTCCAGGTGCGCTCGAAGTTAGCGGGGTTGTTCTGGTTCATGAAAAACTCGCGGTTTTCCGCGTAGTTCGTTGAATGGGCGTCGCCGAGCATGCTGAGGGTGTCCGCCTCCGGAATGCTGTAGAGCTTGGCCATATGGGCAGCGGCCTGCTTCTTGCCTTCGTCGGTTCTAGCCTTCTCCATACCCTCGAAGATTCCGCGCACCAGACCCTCGCAGATATCCGGATTATCACGGGCGAAGTCACCACGGGCGAACCATACATCAGCGATCAATTTGTTAGCAGTGGCCGTGCTGACCAGCATGTGGTTACCCTTGATCTCGCTCAGGTTGTAAATATCGGGAGCCCACGAGACGCAGGCAGCGATGGATTTATCACTATTGAAAGCGGCCGCAGCTTGGAACGCGTCCTCGGTGTAGACAAAGTTCACTTCACCGGGTTGCACGCCGCCGTTGACCAGTGCGTTCAGCAGGAAATATTCAGACGGCGAGTTCTGCGCCAGCACGATTTTCTTTCCCTTCAGGTCGGAAATCGTCGGGCTGTTGGGGTCTTTCGCGGCATTGCGGCGGATCACAATTCCGTCACCACCGTTGGAAAAGTCCACCTGTTGGAAAACGCGTGGCATGATGCGCGGGTCCTTTTTCAACTCGTCCATGAAGAGCGGCAACATGTCCAGGGTGGCCCAGCCGACATGGACTTTACCCGCGGCATAGGCATCGCGCATGGCGACAGGGTTATCGATGAGGACGAGCTCCACTTTGAATGGCTCACCGCTCGGGGTGGTCCAGATTTTTCCGGGGGCGCCGCCTTCGTTTTGTAGAATGATCGGTGCCCAGCCGGCCCACACGTTGAGCGCGAATTTCACGGTGCGCGCGTTCATCGGCGAGTAACCGCTGGTCTGGGTGATCGGCGGCAATTTCTCGCTCGGCTTGAAGACGTATTCCTTGACCGAAGTCGGCACATTCGCGTCCGCGGCTTCGACACCTTTCACGTCCTTCAATTCATCCATGCTGATCTGCGCGGTCTTGGTCGATTGATCCTTGGGGAAAATCACCGAGCGGAAACCGTAGGCGAGGAGGCCGACGATCACGCACGCGAGGGCGACAAAAAACAATGGTTTGGGGCGGGCTTCTTCACTCATAGCGCTGCGAGACTGAGTGCGACTTTGCAAAAACTCAAGCAGTCACTTCACATTTACAAACATCGCGTATTTTTCCATGTGCTCTGTAAATGCTGCATGATCTCACTCCATCACTTCGCTAACAATCTCGCCATCGGATAGCTTCGTCCGCAACAGATCGCCCTTTTTCAATGCCTTCACCGAACGGACAATTTTCCCATCCGCCCCGAGTGTGATCGAGAAACCGCGCTGAAATGCCGACTCCGGCCCCAGCGTGCGAAGCAGGCCGCGCAACCGTGCCAAGCGTTCGGCCCGCTTTTCCAGAGTGTCCGAAGCCACGCGTTCGATGCGGCGACGCATGTCAGTTAGATACTCAAGTCGCCGCTCCAACACCCTCGCCGGAAGCTGTGCCTTGTGCCGCGAGCGAGCTTCGTTCAATCGCAAGGCTGCCGACTCCAGCGCAGCCTTCATCGTTTGTGTTAGCTGGCCGCGCGCGGAATCCAGCCGCATTACCGGTTCACGCAAGAGCCGTTCCCCATCCCGTTGTAGAACGCCGCGTTTGAGGGCATAGTCGGGACCATTTCAACAGCGGCATAGTTATAGGTCAAGCGATCACGAACGATTAAAGAAATAAATTTCTCAAAATCACAACGCTTTTGGGTAGTATCACGCTCATCAGTAGACATACCGCAGTATGATATGAACTCTTTAATTTTCTTAATGTCTTTGTCTTGAGCGATTTGGAGGTCATTCTTTTTAGTCTCTAGTTCGTACTTGAGTTGTTTATAAGCATCTTCTTCAAGATTTGGATCTGTGAGTTTTATCTGTTCTTCTTTAGGTATATCAGCCATTTCTACTGGCTCAATGATAAACCCTGGCGAGTATTTATCTTTTTGCGGCTTGGAGAACATGATTAGCTGGCCAATACGAGTCTGATGAATCGCAATAACCACTGAA
>JBDSZP010000025.1:0-5911 GCA_039925065.1 Luteolibacter sp. | reverse complement strand
GCTGCAACGCAAGAGCCGCACAGGGGACTGTGCGGACCACTCTGCGCGTTGCCCCTATTTCTCGACCTTCACGGGGATTGCTTCGCAGACCTGCCGCCAGCCGGGGAAATTCCATTTATTGGGAAATCCGCTGCATTGTTCGGGTTTCACGGGGTGAATGCGACACGCGTTGCCGTCTAGCATGATGCACTCGTGGTTTTCCTTTTCAATCAGGGAAAGCCCTTGGCGGTTGGTGCGGAGGCGGGTGAATTGATCAAGGAAATCATCATCGGTCAGCCCGAGGAATCCGGCGATGCGTGAAACCTCGTCCTCTTCGATCCGCACGTCACCCGGCCATTTGCAGCAGGCGGTGCAGCGTTGGCAAACGTAGTAAACATCCGGTTCCAGCACGACCTCGCGATTTCCCGGGCTGCCGTGGTCTTTCGATGGCGCACTCATCATTCGAGCTGGCGGTAGTAATAATTGACCCTGGCGAGGAATCCGCGCCACTTTGCACCGGGGCGTCCGTTATCCATCAGGAAATGCGGACAGTTTTTGTTGGGCGGATTTTTTCCGCGGCGCGGCCAGTGATAGTGCGGAACAACGTTTTGCAAAGGGATGCGGTTCCGTTTCATCAGGACCGCAGTGAGCTTGGCAGTGCGCTCGACGGTAGAGGACAAGCTGCAACCGCGGTTTTCGCACATCTCAATCCCGATGGAGAGGCGGTTGCCGGGCCCATCGAAATCGGCATGCTCGCCTTGTTCATTGGTTGGCATGTGTTGGATGGCCATTTTCTCATCCACGGTAAAATGCCAGATCAAATAACCGATCCGGTTCCCGTGGGGCCTCATCGCCGATCGCAGCGCACCATTTTTCAAAGCCAACGCATGCTGCGCCGCCCCTGCGGTATAGTTTTCCGTGCTATGAATGGTGATGTAACGCGGGGTCATCGGCCGAACAACTTTCCGCCCTTGGGTGCCCCGGCGGACCATATCCACCTTCAAATTCACTTGGCGCATCAGCGCCGAAACAGAGGTCCCCCCACCTCCACCGGATTGGCTCGTTGCGGGTGGAGAATAGGGACGGAGATCCTGCCCGCCTCCCGGTGGGCCAATTTGATAGCACTGGGGACAACCAAGAATCAGGATCGCAAGTGGGAATAGCCGGCGAAGGGATTGCACGCGCCATGGCTACCACAGCCAGTCCATTACGGAAACGCAAACGTGGAAAAATCAATTCGACCCGCAGCACGAGAGTCGTTACCCATTGGTTCCGTGCCATCAAGCAATCCCAGCGCCCAGACCATCAAACCCACGGAAGCCATGTCGCTACGGTGGTGGCTGCGCGCTCCGTGGGATTATGTGATGATGGCCTTGGGGCTGCTTTATTGGGGAATTTTCGGCGGTTTGCTGACATTGATCGGTGGACCTTTGCATTTGATCCTTCCCCGCAGCGTGGGAGAAAAACTCGGACGCACGTTGTTGCATCAGCTTTTCAGAAAATTCGTTGTTTACCTCCGCCTCTCCGATCTCGTGCACGCCGATCTCACCGCGTTGGACCGACTAGGTGACATCGAAGGATCATTCATCGCAGCGCCAAACCACACCTCACTTTGGGACGTGGTATTCATCGTCGCCCGGCTTCCGCAGGCCGTGTGTGTGATGAAAAAATCCATTCTCATCAACCCCCTCCTCGGCGGCGGTGCCAGACTGGCTGGCTACATCGCGAACGACACCATGTCCCGCCTGATCCGCAATGCCTCGGAATCCCTCACTCGCGGCGGGCAGCTTTTACTTTTCCCCGAAGGCACCCGGACCCGCCCCGATGCCCGCTGGATCAATCCGCTCAAAGGCGGCTGCGCGATCATCGCCATCCGGTCGCAAGTTCCGGTTTACCCGATTTTCATCCGCAGCAACACGCGCTTTCTCCAAAAAGGATGGCCCTTGTGGCGGCGTCCAATTTTTCCGATCCAGATCCGCTTCGATCTCGGCGAACCTTTGATTCCGCGGCCTGATGAGACGTCCCAAGCCTTCACCGAGCGGCTTTCGGCCGTTTACGAGCAGGAACTCTCGAAACCTGACCCGCTGCGGCGGCAAATCGACTCCCCGTCGGATTAGGACCCTCTGGGACTTGCCCCAACGCGGATTGCCCTCTAAAGCAAAGCGCACATGGCCGAGGTGCGACCACTCATTCTGATTCCCAGTTACAATACAGGGCCGATTCTCCGGGAAACGGTGGCGACGATTTCAACCTATCAGACGCCCGTCTGGGTTGTAGTCGATGGATCCACCGATGGCTCACCGGACCTCATCCGACCCCTTGAAACGACTGAACAACAAGGGTTCAGAATCATTTTTCTGGAAAAAAATTCAGGCAAAGGCTCGGCAGTTTTGCACGGCTTGCGTGAAGCGATCGCCGCTGGATTCACCCACATCCTCAGCATCGATGCGGACGGCCAGCATCCCGCGAATTTCATCCCGGCATTTCTGAAACTCTCCGCCGCCCATCCTGAGGCAGCCATTTTTGGCAGACCGATTTTCGATGCTTCCGCCCCTGCCCTGCGCGTCAACGGGCGTAAAATCTCCAATTTCTGGGCAAATCTGGAAACGCTCGGTTGGGGCGTGGATGATTCGCTGTTCGGCATGCGCGTTTATCCGGCGAACGATCTCCTCGCGGTTTTGGAATCCACAAGATTTGCCAAGCGCTTTGATTTCGATCCGGAAGCAGCCGTTCGTCTGGCGTGGCGCGGAGTTCCGATCATCAACCTTCCGACGCCCGTCCGATACCCGAGCAAGGAGGAAGGAGGAATTTCCCAGTTCCGCTATCTGCGGGACAACGCGCTGCTCACCGGTATGCACATCCGACTGTTTTTCGGGTTTCTCGCCCGCCTTCCCCTGCTCGTCTTCCGAGGCGGAAATCCTCTCAGGCCCCTGAACCCGCCTTCCACATGAGCAATTCCGCCATTAAAAAGATCGCGTCATTGTTTCCCGGTCGCTGGGAACGGAACTACACCGCCGCCAAATTGCGGACTGATCCGCTTTATGAGGCGCTCGAAAAAGAATTCCGCAGCTCGGATCTTCCGCTGCTGGATCTCGGATGCGGCCTCGGATTGCTCGCTTTTTTTCTCCGGGCGAAAGGCGTCACCGTGCCGCTCCACGGACTGGATTACGATCTGCGGAAAGTGGAAATGGCAACTCGGGTCGCCCTCTCCACAGCCAGCGACGGGCTCACCTTCTCGCATCACGATGCCCGGACAGGCCTTCCCGAGCATCTGGGAAACGTGAGCATTCTGGATATCCTCCAGTTTTTCACACCGCCCGAGCAGGAAACGCTGCTCAAGCTCGCAGCATCGCGGGTGGCTCCGGGCGGAAAACTGGTGATCCGCTCCGGGCTGCGGGATGCATCGATGCGTTTCAAAATCACGGTCCTTGGCGATCTACTGGCCAAGGTCACGTTTTGGATGAAAGCCGCACCCACCCATTATCCCACTCATGAGGATTTCGGGCGCATCCTCTCGCCCTACGGAAATGTTAGCATCTCTCCACTTTGGGGAGGCACTCCGTTTAACAATCATCTGATCGTTCTGAGCAGAAACCCTAGCTGAACCAAGCGGGGAAAATGATGGCCCGGGACGGCTGTCGACACGTGAAGTTGCTGATGAACCCCTGGTTTGTTTGGACAACGGCGGGTTGGCGGCGGTAGGGGTGGGACGTGTTCAAGCCGCGCTTCCACCTGTTTATCCCGCTGCTGGTTTTTGCCTGTGCCTTTGCGACCGTTCCACAGTCCAAAAGTGCCCCGGTGGTTGCGGATGTTTCGATTCCAGTGTCCGAGGACTATGTCTTGCGCACGTGGGGCATGGAGGAAGGGTTGCCCAGCAACCGGGTGACGAGCCTCACGCAGACACCCGATGGTTATCTCTGGGTGGGGATGCTGGGCGGGTTGGCACGGTTCGACGGCGTGAGGTTCACGGCATTTCACGCGGAGAACACTCCGGGCCTGCAGTCGGATCGGGTACATGCGCTGTTCACCGCTCGTGATGGTAGCCTGTGGGTGGGATTGGACTGGAGCGGCGTTGCCCGGCGGGTCGGTGATCGATTTCACGTGATCGTGCCGTCCGCGCCCCTCATGAAGACGGAGTGGACGACTTCGTTTGCCCAAGACGCTTCCGGAGCGGTCTGGTTCGGCTATGAGGCTCCGATCAAGGTGTCACGCTGGGTGGATGGTCAGCTCACCGACTACTCTCAACGGGATGGCCTGGCTATAGGGGAAGGAGGAGCTCATCAGAATGAAGTCGCTTCAACGGCCAACGGAACGATCTGGCATGGCAACACGGCCGGCTGCGGTTCGTTTGACGGGAAGCGTTTTCAATCGATCGATCCAGCGAGCGTCGGGTACGTGCATCTGGCACGAACCGGGGGAGGAGGAATGTGGGCGACACGTGGCATTCGCCTCGTGCGTTACCATCCTGATGGCTCGCAGGAAGCCATGGCGGATTTGGGTGCGCTTTCCGTGAATGTGATGATGGAGGATTCGTCGGGGACTCTTTGGTTGGGGACGAGCAATGCCGGATTGATCCGGTTCCGGAACGGGGTTTTGGCAAAGGTGCCGGTGGAGGGGGGCGCGGTGTCGTCCGTCTTTGAGGATCGTGAGGGCGACATCTGGGTGGGGACACAGTCCGCAGGGGTGAGCCGTCTGCATGCGCGTCGGTTCCACCTGCGGCAGACCAAGGATGGATTACGCGATGACGACACCTGTTCCGTATGCGCGGACAATGAGGGGAGGCTCTGGCTGGCCGGGCGCAACAACATGCTCGTGCGTGCCACCGACGCGACCAATCGCACGTTTACCGTTCCGAGCGGCTGGCCTGACTGGCCGAGGGGCATCATGACAGTTCATCCAGATCCGACCGGCGGAGTGTGGGTGGGCACCGGGAGCGGTCTCTTGCACTTGAGTGAAGGGACGTTCCGCCGTGAATCCTTGCGTGATCGCGTCACTGCGTTGCTGGTGGACCGGACCGGGGCTTTATGGGCGGCGACCGTCAAGGGGCCGCTCGTCCGTCACCAGGCCGGGCAGGACCTCCGTATGCCTGAGACAGGCGGGTTGACCCATGTGCTTTCCCTGGCCGAAGATCCCGCCGGTCGGATCTGGGCGGGAACGGAAGAGGGTTTGGTTTTCCAGAAATCAGGGGAGCAATTTGTCCCGGTGCCGTTGCCGGGGGCTAAACCCGGAGACTCCGTTCAGTTCATCGTTCCAGATGGCCCGGACACGGTTTGGATCGGTGCGTTGAGAGGCGGGCTCTACCGCTGGCGGGACGGCCGGATCAGTCGGTTGCCAGGTGGCACAGGCCTGCCCATTGATGACCTGCGTTCGCTGATCATTACGGCGGAGGGGGATTTTTGGGTGGGCACGACGAGTGGCTTGCTGCGTGTGGCACGGGACGAGATCGAGCTTGTCCTGGACGGACGCCAGACTTCCCTTCACTGCACCGCCTATGGACGGGACGACGGGTTGCCTTCGACCGAGTTTTCGCTGGGGTTTCGTGGGGCCACGACCCGGATGCCCGATGGTCATCTCTGGTTTGCCACCGCCCGGGGGGCGTTGGAAATCCTGCCAAAAGAAAAGCCTTCGCCCGCGACCGCGGCGCTGCCGGCGTTGATTGAAGAGGTGAGGTTGGGCGGGACGGCGATGGGTTTAAACGGGGACGTTGGATTATCGATCCCTCCGCGTTCTGGTCCGCTGGAAATCCGCTATACACTGGCCCAGTTGAGCGCACCGGAGCGTGTTCGGTTTCGCTATCGCTTGTCTGGCTTGGGGAGCGGCGCGTGGGTCGATGCCGAGCACCAACGGACGGCGCTGTTTACCTATCTGCCGCCGGGCGACTATCGGTTTGAGGTCGCTGCCGCCGGGGCGGACGGACTTTGGCTGCCGAGGG
>JBDSZP010000024.1:0-20532 GCA_039925065.1 Luteolibacter sp. | reverse complement strand
CGGAGGTGGTTGTGTCATCCTTCGCGACGAAACTGAAACTGTCAGGGCCGTTGTAATTCGCAACGGGTGTGTAGGTGAAATCGGGGGCGGTGCCGAATAGGCTGCCATGTTGGGGCTGGACGGTGACTTCGTATGTGAGCGCATCGTTTTCAATATCGGTCGCTGCGAGTGTCACGGGGAGAGTCGTGTCTTCGTCTGTCGCAAGGCTGGCCGCAACGGCAACTGGAGTGTCGTTGACCGGAGTGGTGATGAACGTGACTGTCGCGACGGCGGATTCCGCCCCGCCCGCTACGGCTTTGAACGAGAGCGAGTCCGAGCCATTGAAATCCCCGGTGGGAGTGTAGATCAGATTCGGAGGATTACCCGTGATCGAGCCGTGCTGTGGTTGGCTGACAATTTCGAAAACCAGTGGATCGCCATCAACATCCGAGCCGGAGAGGGTCAGCTCGACGGTGCCATCTTCCGCGAGGGTATGGCTGGCGGCATAAGCCACCGGCGCATCATCCTGGGAGGTGACGGAAATCGCCACCGTCACAGGAACGGCGGATGTTTCCGCGTCCCTGGCGGTATAGGTGAAGGAGTCAGGTCCGTTAAAATTTTCCGAAGGGGTATAGAGGAAGCTGCCATCGGGATTCGGGGTCAATGTGCCGTGCTCCGGTTGGGCGGAGATTTCAAAGATCAACGCATCTCCATCACTGTCCGAACCGACAGGTGTGAATGTCAGAGAGCCATCTTCGGCGACCGTGAGCGGCGCAGGATTTGCCATCACGACGGGCGGGTCGTTAACGGGTGTGACTTCGAGGCTGACTTCCGCGGTAGCAGCCGCGCCGGAAGAATCCGTGGCGGTGTAGGTGAAAGTTGCCGAGCCATTGAAATTCACTGCTGGGGTGAAGATTGCACTGGCACCTGACACGGTAACGGTGCCGGGAAACCCATCAGGCAGCGTGATGGAGTAAGACAAGGCATCGCCATCCACATCAGTGGCATCGAAAGCGATGGCGATGGTTCCATCTTCGAGGCCGGTGAGGGATTTCGCCACGGCAACGGGCGCGTCATTGACCGGTAGCACGGTGATCGTGACTTCCGCGACAGCGGATGGGAGGACGGCGTCCTTGACACGGAAATAGAAGCGATCCGTGCCATGGAAATCCGCTACTGGATGATAGGAGAGCTGGGATCCAGTTCCAGATAAAGTGCCGTGAAGCGGACCTGGTGCGGCTGATGAATTGGAGGGATCGGCTACGATTTCGTATTCGAGCGCATCTCCGTCAGGGTCTTCTCCGGCCAGGGAAATGGCGATGCCGGAGTCCTCGCTGCCACTCAAAGTTAGAGGAGAAGCGGTTGGCGGGCGATTCACCGGCTGGAGTTGCAGTCTCACTGAAGCAATCGCCGAGACCGCACCTTTCGAATCGGTGGCGGTATAGGTGAAGGTGTCCTCGAGGACCGCAGTGGAACGGGGGCCGGTGTGGGAATACGTGAGCGTCGGAGGATTTCCAGAAATTGTGCCAAGGGCGGGCTGGGTGGTGATTTGATAGATAATCGCATCGCCGTCCGGATCGCTGGCGCTGAGGACAACCGGAGCGTTGTTCTCGCCCTGATTGACCACGAAAACCGGACTCATAGCCACAGGTGCGCGATTGGGTTGGAAAACGTGGATGACGAAGGCGGCGGGCACCGAATCCAGGTTGCCATCGGAGGCTTTGAAAAAGAAGGTGTCATCACCGGTAAAACCCGCGTTCGGCGTATAAGTGGCGACGGCACCGGCAAGGGTGACATTTCCATTCGCCGGCGGAGTGGTGATTTGATAGATGAGCGGTGCGTTCTCAGGATCGGTAGCGACCAAAGGGATGCCGACGGGGGTGGCGATGGAGGTAGAGGTTTCCCCCGCAGTGGCCACAGGCGCGAGATTTGGCGTTCCCCCGCTGCCCTCACACTCAATCATTCCGCCCCCGTTGAGAACGAGTCGGTTGGTGAAAGCGAGGCCATGCAGGAGCGAGTCGCCATTCACCGTCAATGTCCCGTCGGGCACCACCGCCTTGCCGTGGAAGGCGCTCTGGCTGTTCAAGGTGAGGCTGCCGTCGGACAAGCTCATTTCCAACCATTCGGGATGAGCGGCATTCCCCAGATAGGCATTCATGTTGAGGGAATTTTTCAGACGCAACAAGACCGGTCCCGGCACGGAAATATGGCATCCGCCGTTGATATCGAGCTGCTGGATTTCATACAGGGCGGGGAGGGCCGTGGTTCCCGCCTGGAGATGGAGCGTGCTGCCCCCGTTCAGGGTGATCCGCTCGTAGCGACCCGGTGGAAGATTGATCGTGGCTCCCTGGGCGTTGACAGTTAGCGAGCGGATGGTCGCAAAATCACCGGGACTGTCACCGGGCTGGTTGATATTGACGGAGCGCGAACCGGTTCCCACGACCGGCGCTGGGGCACTGGGGAGAGCAACAGCATCGACCTTGCGCGTGATCCCTCCCATGGAAACGCCGCCGTTGATAGTGATTCGATAGCCGGACGGCTGCACGGGTCCGCTTCCATCTGAAATCGGCGGGGATGATGCCCCGCCATTGACCGTGATTTCAGGGGTTCCCGGAACGATCAACGAGCCATCGATCGTCAGCCCCGAGTTCAGATTGAAATGATCGCCGGACATCACCCTCACACTGCCCTTCACCCGCCCCTGATTGAGCTGCGGACCATTTTTCGACACAACGGCATCGGTAACAGCGGCATGGGAGGAAATCTGGGCTGCCAGCAAACAGCCGATCAAAGCGCTCCGAAAGTGAAGACTGCCACGGAATAGGGCTTTGCAAGCTGACGACATCCGCGATTGGCGCAAGGCTTGCGATTGCACGTTAGTAACCGAATGGACTAATTTCATGAGGGGGGTACGGGGAGGTGGCGGCCTGTTTTACAGGACCACCAATTGGGAAAACCTGCGAGGATCGTCGCCAGCTTGTCAATGAATCAAATCAGAACTGCTAGATAGACATCGCCCGCAGATCCACATTCTAAAAGAAATTCATCTTTGTTACGGCCGTTTTTTGGAATCCGTTTTAATCGAAATTATTTTCACCATGTGTCGATCCTGTCACCGGCACGTCAATTTTTGGCAGCCTTCGCCACCCAAGGGAATCTCCTGCTCGGAACGAAGGCAATCGGACCGGCATCATCCGGCCCTTCGTGACGGCGCGGCAAAACCTTGACGCTGGCTAGCAGCTCCTGTTTTCCGGGAGGCTTGCGATGGGAATCGTTCGCTCCCAGCACGAATTCCATGACCCCATCAACCTCCTCGGAGTTCGCGAAAAAACATCGCTTCAGCCCTTCTTCGCATCGGTCAGGCGCATGCCGACGAAATAGAGCACGCAGACCACGGCGACGGCGGCGATGATCCAGAGGGATTCATGTTTCACGGCGTGGATCAGTTGCGTGAGATCGACGCCCTGACCTTTTTTGAGCGCTTCGAGTTGCGCGGGAGCCAGCGTGTTTCCGACTTTCTGACCGAGCACCGCCAGGACGCAACACCAGAGCGCGGATCCGATGACAGTCAGGACACTGAATTTCAGAAAACCCATCCGGATCATGCCTGCGGGAATTGAAATCAGGTGGCGGATGACCGGGAGCAACCGCGCGAAGAAAATTCCGCCGCCTTCATACCGGTGCATGAATCTTTCGGCACGCTCAACCTTCGCCGGCGGCATCATGAACAGTTTGCCAAAACGCATCACGATCGGACGTCCGACGAAAAATGCGGTCCAATAGGTGATCGCCGATCCAAGCCACGAACCGAAAGTGCCTGCAAGAATCACTCCCGTGAGCGACATGCTGCCCCCCTGCGCGGCAAGAATCGCAGCCGGAGGGATCACCAACTCGCTCGGAACCGGAAAAATGGAGCTCTCCATCGCCATCAAGAGAACCACTCCGCCGTAACCCCAGTTGTGTACCCAGCCGAACCACGTTTCGATCAATGTCTGCATCATAAGCGGTTGGCAGAATGGGATCGAATCAAGCAATGGCAAGACTAACCCGGCCACGAACCCGGATTCCGGGGCACAAAAAAGCGTGGACCGCTTCACCGGCCCACGCTATTTAAGCACATTCCCCCCAAAGAATTTCAGGTGGTTACGGCTATGAATTCAATCTCCCCCCGGATTTCGAATCCAAATATTGCCGTTTCCAAATGAAACCTGGAAATGCCAGATGAGTTAAAGATTCACCAAGGTGAAAATCTCACTCACTGTGATTAAAATCTACAAAAGTTTGGGGGACCCGCAAGTGAGAATTTTCGAAAATCACCTAATTATCACATAACAATAACGGATGTCAGCCACCCCTTTGAAACCAAGGTCTTAAAATGACCACGGGCATCGGATCCCTTGTTCCGACGCCCGTGGGCCCTGGGGGGGCTATTGTTGTGCTATCCCTTACGTACAAAAGAATGCCACAAAAACGGCCACATCACCATACCGCGATCACGTAGGGCTTTAAATTGGCCACGGGCCCCCTTGTTCAGAGCCGACCCGCCGCCTTGATATCGAAATACGAATTCGCCAGCGCCACGGCGAACTCCTGAGCGGTGGAATCCAGAGTCAGAATCCCACGTGCGGCAAGGTTCGCAAGAATCTCGCGGCGCTCCTGCATATAGCGATCCGCTGCCAGGAATTTCAGTGCGGAGGAAAACGAATCCACAGGAACAGTCGCCGCATCCTCCACCACCTTTTCGCGCATGCTGGCGAGCAGAACAAGGTGACGCGTCTTCAATACCTGCAAGGCGGGCACCAACTCCTTGCCGTCCTCGCCACGCAGATTGGTCAACAGAATGACCAGTGATCGACGCCGCTGGCGGGCCATCAATTGCTCGACCGCTCCGGCAAAATCACTCGGGGCGGGCGTGGTTTGATAGTCGTAGAGGTGATTCAGCAAAACCGGCATGGCGTGCGAGCCCTTCATCGGCGGCAGCCAACTGTCGGTGCCGCCAAAGGATTTCACCGCCACTTGATCGCCCTGACGCAGAGCCACATGAGCGACGAGCAGGATCGCATTGAGAATGTGATCGAACTGGGGAACGCCGCCATCGAGAGCACGCATCCGCCGGCCGGTGTCCAATAGGAAGACGATCGATTGATTGCGCTGTTCCTGATAGTCGCGGCTGATCAGGACCTGTCGACGTGAGGAAGCTTTCCAATCGATGCGCGCCAGTGGATCGCCATCACGATAATCACGGAGCTGTTGAAAATCCTGACTGGCTCCGGCCCGGGCGCGGCGGACGATGCCCATCGGATTTTCGCGATGCTGCATGGCCAGCAGCGCGAAGCGGATCACCGGTTCATAGTTCGGATAAACCTTCACCGTTTCCGCAGTGAGATGCAGGGTTTTTCTCGCCCAGAACGCCATGGGCGAAATGCGCCGGACATGCACCGGACCAAATTCCGCCTCGCCGCGCTCCAGCAATTTCACCGGATGAAACACCTTGATCTCGCGTTGCGCCGGCACTTGGCCGGACCATGGCAAGGTCGGTGCTTCCGCGCCCGGCGGGATGCCATCGAAGACTTCGATGTTCGCGAGGTTCCCGGATTTATTCCGGAGAATCAACCGCACCTCGCCCGCTTCCCCGAGGGCGAAACGACCCGGCAGACGTCGCTCGATTTCCAAGGGTTCGCGAAACCTGACGATCAGCGCGTCGATCATCACCAACAGGGCCAGCGCCCCACCCAGCCAAAGCCACGGCTGCATCAGCACAGGCAAGGCCGCCGCCACGATGGCGAGCAGCAGCCAGGTGAAGGCAAGCGCCAGCAGTCGGAAGGTGGGACTCATGATTTTACTGCCTTGGAGCTGGCACGCTATCGACGATGGCTTGGAGGATTTCATCCACATCCTGACCGCTGATGGCGACCTCGGGAGTGAGCTGTACCCGATGCCGGAGAACCGGGAGTGCGGCGCGTTTGATGTCATCCGGAGTGACGAATTCCCTGCCCTCCAAAGCGGCGAATGCTTTGCCGATGCGCACCAAACTGATCGCTCCGCGGGTTCCCGCGCCGAGTGAGACGGACCTTGATTCACGGGTTGCCTGGGCCAACGCCACGGCATAGGCCACGACTTCCGGAACGACTTGGATCGCGGCGGTTGCCTGTTGGGCGGCGATGATTTCGCGAGGCCCGCAGACCAACGCGACTCCGCCATCCGGTGCGCCGGGTGTTTCGGCTGAGGCGCGGGTGACGATTTCGCACTCGGCCTCACGGTTCGGATATTCGATGAGCACTTTCATGATGAAACGGTCCAACTGCGCTTCCGGCAACGGATAGGTGCCTTCATGTTCGACCGGATTCTGCGTGGCGAGGGTCATGAACGGCGGCGAGAGTTTCAGGGTTTCTCCATCGATGGTGACCTGCATTTCCTGCATCACTTCCAAGAGCGCGGCCTGGGTTTTCGCAGGAGCCCGGTTGATTTCATCCGCCAGCAACAGATTGGTGAAGACCGGTCCTTGGCGGAGTTGAAAGGTCTGGCTCTTCATGTCGAACAAGCGGAAGCCGGTGACGTCCGACGGCATGAGATCCGGGGTAAACTGGATCCGCGCCGAGTGGCCGCCGAATGTCCTGGCGAGCGTGGTGACGAGATGGGTTTTGCCGAGGCCGGGTTTTCCTTCCAGCAACACGTGGCCACCTGCCAGCAAAGCGGCGAGCACCTGATCGATCACTGTTTCCTGGCCGAGGATCACGTAACGGATCTGCTCGCGCATCCGATGGATCAGCTCCGCCAAACTGTGGATGGGTGGTGTTTCCGCTGGATTCGGGTAGATTTCAGAGTTCATGAATTTGAAGAGTTAGGAAAGGACTTGGAGCAGGAGTTGAAGGTCGGCGGTCGTGCGGGTCAGAATCGCGGCGTCGGCGGGTGTGGCTTCCGCAAGTGCCCGGAAAACCCGCTCGCGGGAAATTTCAGCGCGGTCGGCAAGGACCTGGAAAAAGTCATCGTCGCGCCGGCCGGAGCGCGTGCAGAGACGCTGGCCGCGCTCGACGATTTGAGTCCGCAACGGAGCGAGAAGACCGACGGCACGATCCAGCCGCCATTGGAAATCGCCGAGTGCTTCGAGGTGGTGGTCGTAACCTCTCAGGACGGCAGGTTCCACCGAAGTTTCGATCGGACCGAAGCGGGTGAAACTTTTCCAAAGCCAGAGCAGGATCAACAATCCGAGGCCGATGAGAACCGGCCACAAGTGCTTCCCGAGCATCGCCCACAAGGACAGCCCCGAGCCGCGAATGAAAACGATGTTTCCTTTGAAGTCGGTGACGCGGACCAAGCGATCCAGCAGCGCCGCGTGATCCTTGTCACTGATCCAGCGGTTTCTGAAAATACGTCCGTCGGTGATCACTGTCACACGTCCCTCGCCGCTCTCGACGGATGCGAAAACGCCCGTTCCTTCTCCATCGACCGCCACCGAGCATTCGGACTTCGCGTCCACTTCGAAGCTCTGCCCATCGAACTCGATCTTCGTGGCATGCGCGTCCCCTTTCGCGGCTTCGTGATCTTTCAAATCGATACCCACGTCATCGAGCATATCAATCAAAGCATTCTCCAACTGCGGCTCAGGCGTATGGTCGGACCAATCGTTGGTGTCCGCGTCGGCGTGTTCCACTAACAACACGAGATGCCCGCCGTCGTCCACCCAGTCCTCAACCTGCCGGGTGAAACTCGCATTGCTGAGAATCGACGCCGGCATCACCCACACGGCATCCTCCCACTGCGGCGCGGTCCATGTGACCAGCGAGCGAACCTTGTGATTGGAGCGTGCACAAAACCGCTCGGCAGCAAGCCAGGGATTGATCCGGGCCTTTCCCTTGTAGCCGATTTCGCGGACGACCTCGGTATAGTCGCAGCCCGTCAAGGACAGTGCGATGGCGAGTAGCAGAAACAGACGTTTCACGGCTCCCTCCTTTCGCCGAACGGCCATTGTTGGCAAAGCGTGTGGACTTCCGCATCGCCCGGACTCACTCCGGCGTAGGCAAGCCGGATCCAGACGCTTGTGATTCCACGGAAATAATCGGGATGCGCCGCGTGACCGGCGGTTTCCACCCGGCGCATGCAGTCGCCTTCCGTATCAGATTCCTGGATGTCCACGCGACCGAGTTCGATGACCCGCGAAATCGATCCCCGATAGAGAAGGGCGAGCGCCTCCTGATGGCGGCCTTGTTGCCACAGCGCCCATGCCGCCGTCGGCACGTCGGTAGGCAGTGTGTTTCCTGAAACTTCCATGCCCATCACCACCCGGGCGGTGGCCTTGGCGGCGCTGACTTTTTCAAGCGCCCCCCGCATCCGGAAGACGTGCCGGTTTTTCCAAATCACCCAGCCGATGAATCCGACAAAAAGCACCACCGCACAAATGGCGAAAAGCAGGGACAGCATCTCGCCAAGTCCGCCCAACAAGCCGGATGACGACTTCGCAGGCTTATCCTTGGAAACCTTCTCGGTGACCGTATGAACTTTGAAATCCGGATGCGCTTTCACTTCACGGATCATTTCAGCAGGCGTCTTCGGCTCATTGCCAAGCGCCGTTCCATTCACTCCGATCACCACAAGCGCCATCACGAGCACGATCACTTTGGTGAGCCGCTGCGCCAGCCTTTTGAAGGCGAGCTCGACATCCCAGCCCTCGATCCATGTCCGGTTGTTGATATAAACGCCGAACCCGGCACCGATCACAAACAGATCCGTTAGCGAGATCGCGAGCATCGCACAAACGGCCACGGTCCGCAGGATGAGCAGCGGGACTTCCGCCGCCTGATCCCAATTCCACATGTCTGTCGCCAACCGCCATGCGCTGTCCTGTCCGTCGGGAATCAACATGTGGACCAGCCCCAGAATCGCCATGGCCATCCATGCGGCGACGCATTCAGCGGAGAAATAAATCCACATCACCACGCCTTCGCCACGGCGCACGACTTGCGCACATCGTTGTTTGTAAGCTTTGCCGCGCAGTCCTTCCAAGTCCTCCACCGCCAGCGTGACCGGTAGCCATGGAGAAAATCTCGCCCACACGAAGCGATAAAAAAACCGCCGATACCAAGCGCGGGGAATTTCCCGCCAGACGGATCGCCACGAGGGTTGTTCGCCAAACAAGCGTCGGCTGATCTCAAACAAAACCATCCGTGAGCCCGCCGGTTTCCACCACCAGAACAGCACTAGCAAAATCGCCGGATGATCCCATAACAGGAATCCCGCGACCAACGTGGGCAAGGCGAGCGCCAGCCACCAGCCGGTGAAGCAGCGCCAGAAATCCCTGCGCACCATCGCGAAGCCCAGATCCACCGCCTCCCAATCGCTTCGCGGCCGAATCTCCGCAGTCACCTGATCAAGCCGCACGGGCGCTCCCCCTTCCTGCCATCGTAAAATAGAGGATATGCAAAATCCACCCGACGATCCCCACCGTGTATTTCAACTCCGAGGGAATCGCCTGTGCCGACCAAAAACCCTCGACGACCGCAGCCATCGACGTCATCAGCGCGGCACCGTAGATCAAGGGCATGGCCTGTTTCGAGGCTTCAACCAGCGCCCTCACCCGCGGCAAACGGCCGGGACGGAGGATCGCAAGGCCCATCCGCATTCCCGCCATTCCGGAAACGATCATGCCCAGCAACTCGAACGACGAATGCCCGGCCACGAAGGACCAGAAGGATTCGGGATTACACGCGTGATCCACGTAACCCGCCGACGCACCGAGTTGGAGCCCATTGAAAAGCAGATAAAACAAGGTTCCCAGTCCACCCAATATGCCGCCCGCGAAGATCCGGAAATCGATTGCCACATTGTTATAGATATAGAAACAGAACATCATGAAATTCGAACCATACTCGGATCTCAAATGGCTGAGCTGTTCCTCTTTGCCGCCATACATCTGCTCCAACGATGCCATGCCATCGCCTCCCAGCACCGCCTGGATCCAACGGATGTCATGGTTCGCAGACAAGAGTAGCGCGAAAAACGGTAGCCAGAAAACGGCGCTGCACAGCCAGAACAACCGCCACTCGCGCCTGACCGCCTGCGGGAATTTCACCGCCACGAATGATACGATATTTTCCCAGCTCCCACGCCGTGTTCGATAGATCACCTCGTAGCCACGGATCACGAGGGCGTTGAGGCGTTCGGTGATTCGTGAGCCATACATCCGGGATTCCGCCAGAGAGAGATCCATGCAAATTTCGCGGAACCGTCGTGGGAGTTGCTCGGCTTCCGGGTCCGGCCTGCCATCCTCCACGCGGCCTACCAGCCGTTCATACTCTGCCCAACGTTCGGCATTCTGGTGTTCGAAATCTCCGGGCGTCATTTCAATGTTCGTTTCTCTTTTCCTGCACCCAATGTGCCATGGCCATCAGCCGGGTCACTCCGGCGGTTCCGGAAGCGCCGCTGAGAACCGCCGCCTGATCGGCGATTTCCGCGCGCCGTCCGTCCGACCACAGCCCGGCTCGTTCGCGGAACAAGGTCAGCGCCCGCATTTCGTCAGCGGTCAGCCCGACCGGCGACGGCACAGCAACGATCGGTGGCGGAATGGCCACCAAGGGCATCTGTGGCACGTGGTCATAAATCACCACCGTACCTGCCGCCAGATCCCCGAGGCGTTGGAAGCGTTTCGATGCCAGACAACTTGTCAGCCCGAAGGCGTAGGTGAAAAACGGCATGCCATCAATGAAACGCAGGAAATTCCTAACCACCGCCTGGCCGAGGGTGATGGGAGACCCGGTGGACTGCACCACGCGCAGACCCATCATCCGTTTTCCCGGCGTGGCACCCCGCTTTCCGGCCTCGAAAACCACCGGGTAGAGCCAGTCCATCAGGAACCAGGAAAGCAGCATGAGACCTCCTGCGACCCTGCCTCCGATCGCCAAACCCGCGAGCGCGATGCCGAACGCACCGATTGCCAGGACCGCTGTCCGGATAAGGAAATCGATGAGATACGCGCTCGCCCTCAGCATCGGCCCCGCCATTCGCAGGCGAATTTCCACTCCATCGGCGAGTTCGACCGATTGCAGGGTATCCAGTTTATCCATTTCCGCCATGTAGTTGGGTGCATGGGGAAACTAGCGGATCGAACCCGTAGGTAAAGCCCGGGACACCGATGAGGAAGATTTTCCCGCCAGATCGTCGCGCTAATCGAGCTTCCGCATCAGATTGACAAGGTAGTCGCGAGCCCAGCACGCCCGTTGGAGCATGTCGGCTGTGGATTCATTGTCGCGTAACGAAAGCTCCAGAATGAAGGTGCCGGAGAAATTGTAGCGTTTCAGTTCATACAGGAGCCATGGCCAGTCGATGTGGCCTTCGCCGGGAGCAAGATGATCGTCGCGATCACCACGGTTGTCATTGACGTGAACCAGATGGAGGTGGCCGGAGAGCTTGTGAACCACGGTGCCGAGCTCACGGGCGAGAAAGGCGTGACCGGTATCGAGGCAGGCTCCCACCTCGCAGTTCCGGATGCTTCCGAGCAGATAGAGCATGTCATTGATGTGGCCGAACAACAGGTGCGGCAGCATGTTTTCCAATACCAGATGCACGTTGAGTTTGTGACATCGCTCGGCGACGATATTGAGGGATTCCGCCGCGTTTCTCATGCGGTCGAGAAACTCGTTTTCCGGCGGACGTCCCGAGCGCTCAGGGCCCGGATGCAGCACGATGTTATTCACCCCCATCACCGCAGCCGCCTCGCAGGCGACCACCAGTTCATGCACCGCCGCCGCCCGGGCATCCGCGTCGAGGGCCGTGATGTCGATCGGATCCGCAAATGGCGCGTGAAACGAAATCGGCCGTATCCCCAGCGTCCGCAACCGCTCGCCGGCACGTGCGACGTCGTCCTTGTTATGATAATCCAGATGCGCGGGAAACGAACAGACTTCGATGGCGTCGAATCCGCTCTGCCGGATCTCGTCAAGGACGTCGAAAATGGGGCGGCTGTAAAAACAACCGGTGGACAAGCCGATGGTCCAGGAAGTCATGGGTTTGGTGGATGGGTTAGGATTTCATGGTAGCGATCAAGTTTGCATTTCCCGAGCACCGGGCCGGGACAAAAACCTTTTTCCTGGGTGGAGATGCAGTTGAAGTCCACCAGCTCGTCCACCCGTGTGGCCCACAGCCCGGTAAACAGGCGTGTATAGAAATCCGCCCGCGTGCCGGCTTCGTATTCCTGCCAGTCCACTCCCCAACCGTGTTCCGAGTTTTCAAATTTCGAACGGATCAGCCCGGCGATGTGGCGTGGATGCCAGCCCTCGGCCAGCAAGGCGCGCGACACCAACTGCATCCCTGCAGGTTTGAGCAATCGATCGTTAGGTGTTTCCAATAGATGCTGGACGCAGGGAGCGAATCGATCCAAGGCCACGAGATCGTAGGTATCCTTCCACAGCTCCTTCGGGTGATGGGACTCCGAATAGAAATACTCGTGAAATTTCCGCAACGAAGACGCCAGATACTCATCGAGAAATTTCGCGGTCCCCCGCTCCTGACGCGGAATCCTGCCACCTGCCCGCCGCGCCAGCTCCATCACTGCCTGCTCGTCCTGACGGCATTGGATCGCCTGCCGCACGTCCATTTCATAAAGCGGAAGCGTGCGGAATCTTGGCAGCTCGTTTTCGATCCCCATCTCCCGGGCGAGGCCGGTGATCCATGGCTTCAGGTAATTCGTGTAAGGCAGCCGCACCATCCGCGTGTGCAGCGGATCGCCGTATTCGGAGATATCGATGGAAATCATTTCCCGCTGCCTCGTCACACACGGTCCCACATGCACCGCCGTGATTTCCACCGGCAGCGATGTGTGAGGCGCAGCCTCCCATTTGATCCGGTGCGCCAGATATTCCATCGGCAGCGCCATCGCCGTGAATGTCCCCTGCTGATCTTCGCTGATCGCGGCTCCCACACCCTCGCCCACCCGCTCCATGCACGCTGCCACCAGTTCGGGCGACGGTTTTAGCGCCGCGATCCGCCTCGCCACCTCCGAATCAAATCTCACCCGCCAAACGAAATGATGGCCCTGTCCGGTGATCATATGCAGCGGCTCGATTCCCCATTCCAGCAGCAGCCGCTCGATGACACGCACCACGGGCTCCTGCAATTCGAACGTCCGCAGCGGATCCAGATAAGCGACTCCCGGGGAGTCGAAATTCACATACTCGATATCCAAATGCAGCAGCAACGACTCCCGGTCCGCCATCGAGCGGGCGATGTCCAATTCCCGGTCCAGAAACCACTGCAACTCAGCCGGTGGGTGCAGTTCGGAACGCTGGAAAAGGCAGCCGTCTGAATGAGTCAAATACACCGCCGTGGCCGCCTCCAAAGTATCACCTCCCAAGTACTCCACCAAACGCTGCCGGACAGCCGGGTCTGCATAAAAAGAATTCATCGGAGCAACGGGAAAAAATTCCAACAAAGGCACTTTGCGCAACTCTCCCCTGTAATCCCCCCACCTATTCCTTTCAAGTCAAAAGTCGTCTGCGGACGTAGCACAGACATTCCTGTTTGTTCTTCCACAAGCCCCAGCCTCCGTAGCACAGACATTCCTGTCTGTTCGTCAAACGTAGCCCGGACATTCCTGTCTGGGCATCTTGCTGAGGCTTGTGAAAGAACAGACAGGAATGTCTGTGCTACGCTTTCCAGTGCCTTGGGATCTCCCAGTTTTGTAGGACTCCCGTAGCAGCTTGTTTCAGGGCGTCTAGCGAAGCCCCGGGCGTCATTTCCACGCTGGCGGAAATTTCCTCGTGACGTTCGGCATCGGCGCTCGGGGTGCCGAAGACCTTCACGCTCCGGACCAAACCGGTGGCAAGGAGGGCGGCCTCAACCTTGGCAGGGCTGACTTTCCGGCCCGCGACATTGATGGCACCGCCGAGGGTGCCGGTGAGATGGAGCTTGCCGGAGGAATCGAGGAAACCAGTGTCGCGTGTTTGATAGAAACCATCGCCCAACCGGTCGTCGCCGCGTGGGGCATCGTAACCGATCCCGACACCATCGCTTTTCACAAGAATGCGGCCCTCGTCGGTGATCGTGACCTCCACGCCCGGAAGCGGCGCGCCCACGTCATCAGCGGAAGCGCGCGGGATCTCCGAGGTGTCGAATGAAATGCCGCCGCACTCGCTGGCCCCGTAGAAATTCCGGATCTTCAGCCCGGCGGCGGAAAAGACATCGTTTTCCAAAGCCAGAGCCAGCGGTGCTCCGGCAGACAGCGCCAGCGAGATCGGAGCGCCTTGGAGAATCCCGGCGCGGTGCCACGCCCGCCACATCGAGGGCACGGCGGGAACGACGATCCGATGGTGCGAGCGGAGGATTTCCTCGACCACCCGGGGAAACGGCACAGGCGCGAGATGCACCGGCACGCCATGCAGCAAAAGCGGCAGCACGACATTGGAAAATCCATAGGAATGCGCGAGCGAGATCACACCGAGGTTCGGTACGTCCGGCGCGAGTCCCATCGCCGCGACGATGCGGTCGCCATCGGCCGTGACCTGCGCTGCGTTGAGAAAAATCCCGCGGGGGATGCCGCTGGCACCGGGAGTGTATTTCACCAGGCAGGTTCCAGCAGGTGGTGGCCGCTGGAGCAACGGTTTCGGGGCGTCGCGCTCGACGGGGATCACCGCCTGCCCGTTACGCCAGGCCCGGAGGATTTCCACGAAAAAATCCACGCTGCCGCTGCGTGCAATCACCGGGGAATCCGCCGCCGGAAGGCGTTCCACCGCTGCCGCTAAATCGGCAAAAGTCACGGTTTGCCCGTCCCCGAGGATGGCGGGACGGTCGGCGAAGCGGCGTGAGGTTTCTAACCAGCGGAGATACGGCATTTGACAAGGTGCGCGTGCCTGCCTAGCTACCTAGCACCCCTTCTGACGAGCCTTATCTGATCCCGATTTCCCGTGGCCTATTCACCCGACTCTGCTCTACCCCAAAATCCCCGCCTCGTGGTGGTGACTGGCGCTGGGATTGTCTCGCCGATGGGCCGCGATTGGGCGGAAAACACGGCGGGTTTCCGGGCGGGACGGTCGGCATTTTCTCCGGTAACGCTGTTCGACGTTTCGCGACAACGGGTCGGCACGGCAGGCCAGATCGATCTGCCGGAAGCGGCACCTGACTCCGGGATTTCCTGGAAAGCCTGGGGCCGGATGGATCGCGGGAGCCGGCTCGCTTGGCTGGCGGCGCGTGAGGCACTGGCGCAGGCTGGATTGTCCGGTGGTGAAATGCCCTTGATCATCGGCACTTCGGCGGCGGCGATGCCCGTCGGCGAGGAGTATTACAAACGAGCTCTCGCCAATCCCGCGCAGCGCCACACCCAGCTCAGCCGCGTGGAAACCTATCAGGCCACGCGCCAGATGACGGATATGGCCCGTGCTCTCAACGTCCACGGCCCCCAACGGATCGTTTCCAATGCCTGTGCTTCCGGCGCGAATGCAATCGGCCAAGCGTTTCATCTCGTCCGCTCCGGCCGGGCCGATTGCGTGCTGGCCGGTGGTTACGACGCGCTGTGCCAGATGGTTTTCGCAGGCTTCGATGCGCTTCAGGCACTCAGTCCCTCCGGCATCCCCCGCCCTTTCGATGCGGCACGCGATGGGCTAGCGATCGGTGAGGGCGCGGGATTTGTCGTCGTGGAATCCGCAGCCTCGGCGAAAGCGCGGGGAGCCAGAGTGGTCGCGGAAATCCTCGGTTACGGCGCGGCCACAGACATTCATCACCTCACCCAACCGCATCCGATGGGCGATGCCGCGCTGATGACCATGCAGACCGCCTGCGCCATGGCCGGTCTGGCACCTGAGCAGATCGATTACATCAACTCCCACGGCACCGGCACTCCGCTCAACGACATCGCGGAAGGAAACGCGATCCAACGCTGGGCAGGAAACGACGTGGGAAAAATCAAGGTCAGCTCCACGAAATCCGCCATCGGCCACCTGCTCGGCGGTGCGGGCGCGGTGGAATCGGTGATCAGCCTGATGGCACTGACCGGGCAATTTCTCCCGGCAAGCCTGAACGTCCGTGAGGCGGATCCGGTATGCACATTTGATCTCATCCGGGAACCCCGCGAAGCCCGCGTCCGGCGGGTGCTGACAAATTCCTTCGGCTTCGGGGGCGCGAACGCGACCCTCATTTTCGGCGAGGAGGGACTCGCATGAATCTATCGATCACCGGCACTGGCGCGGTTTCTCCGGCAGGATGGGGAGTGAAAGCGATGATGGACGCACTGGCTGCAGGCGAAAAACTGACTCCGTCCCTCTTGGAACGGACGCCAATCCAAACGCCCGTGCTCCGCGTTCCAACGGAAAATGCCACGACACCGAAATTCGCCCGACTCCGCCGGACCAGCCCAATCTCGAAATTCGCCGCCGCTGCCGTGGTGGAGGCGCTCGGCGAAACCCGCCTCGCCGACATCGCCGCCGGGAAATTGCGGGTCGGCGTGATCTTCACGCTACTCAACGGCTGCGTGAATTACTCCAATCGCTTTTTCGGTGAAGTGTTGGCGGATCCGGCGATGGCGAGTCCGATCCTGTTTCCTGAAACGGTTTTCAACGCACCTTCCAGCCACATCTCCGCGATGATCGGAAGCACCGCGCCAAACGACAGTCTGATTGGGGACAGCGCCGGATTTTTCACGGGCATCGATTTGGCAGCCGAGTGGATCGAACGCGGCGATGTCGATGGCTGCGTGATCGTGGCGGGCGAGGAAATCGATTGGCTCACCACCAAGGGACTTTGCCTGTATTCGCGAAACTATCGGCCGGCCGAGGGAGCGGGAGCGATCTATCTCGAAGCGGCGGACGGCCCGGTGAAACTGCTGCGTTTGCCCGATCCTGTTTCTTTTTCCGCAAACTCCCGGGTCGAAGCTGCCAGAAAATGCCGCGAACGGCTGATGGTGGAAAACGACGCAAGCACCTTGCTCGTCGATGGCCGCGCGGGAATCCCCCGCTTTGACCGACCCGAAACCCTCGCATGGAGCGACTGGTCCGGAGCGCGCTGGTCGCCCCGCAAGATCCTCGGTGAGGCGATGGGCGCATCTTCAGCGCTTCAAGTCGTCGCAGCGGTCGAAGCGCTGAAATCCGGTGATTTCCAAAAAGCCGTCGTCACCGCCACCGGCGGAAACCAACAGGCAGCGGGAGTCGTGCTCGGCAGCTAATGGGATTAAAGCTTGAGAGGAAAAATGAACCGCAGATGGACATCGATTTTAAGAGACTGATAAGAATTGGAACACTCACCTTGTGGGTGAGTGACTCAATCAACACAACTCTTTGATGATCTGCGTGAATCTGTGTCCATCTGCGGTTCGCTTTCTCTTTTAGGATCAAAGCTCGTCCGTTGTCCTGCCGGTGAATTGCATGGTCGGCGGTTGCTGCATTTCGGTGAAATCACCGTTTTCGCATCCGCGCACGAAACCTTCCGCGTAGCTCTTCAGCTTGTCCCAAACTTCGCGGATGTCCTTCGCCTCGTCCTTGGTCACCGAATGATCGACGGCGGCAGTAGAGATTTCGTTCAGTAGATTGGAAAAATGTCCGATGATTTGTTGGGTCGCGGGAATGACATGATCGATCTTGTGACCACGCACGTCCGGGTCTTTCACGAAATGGCCGCTTTGCTGTCTGCACAGCCACTCGACGATGCCGTTGTCGCCGCTCAGATCGATGATTTGCAACAGCCGATCCAAGGGATTCTTGCTTCCGGAACCAAACTCCGTCGGCTTTTCCGCCCATTTGTAAACGAGGGAAAGGGAAACCCCCAACTCGGCGGCAACCGCCTTCGGTGTGGTTTTCTGAAGGGCCCGTCTCAATACCTCATGACTTTCCATGGCCGGAAACTGGCAGATCGACCAGCCCTTGAAAAGCGGGGAAATCGTGCGTCCATATAAATCCTTTCATCTCAGGAATGCTGGATGATCCTCTATTTCACTCCACCTTCTCCTCGGCAGGGAGGTCTGGTGCCATGATCACCTTGGTCTTCGCCCATTCATCCCCGAGGCGGCGACCTCGTTCAGGTTTGTCCTCACGGGTGAGCAGGATGAACAGCTCAATGAGCCCGAAAAATGGGATCAGCAGCACTCCGTTTCGGATGGCGGCGACCTCCCAGTTTCCAACAAGAGATTTGTCATCAAGTGTCACCGCTTTGATTTTCATCGCCTTTTTTCCCACGCTCTGGCCTCCCAAGAAGGGCAAGGAGTCGCGTGTGATCAAATACGCGGCCATAACCAGCCAGCCCAGTTTGCTAGCGAAACCGGGCATAATGAAAATGACCGTGATCATCAATCCGATCGCGACGACCAAATCAATCACCGCAGCGATCGCCCGAGTATTGAACGGCGCAAATCCATGGCCTGGTAAATCTTCGTCCTCGCTGCTGCCGTCGCGAATTTTGATTTTCACAGGTTCGCCTGGGGACGCCGACGGAATGACCGGCGGCGGTGTGCCGCGCGATGGAAGGGGCGGCGGCGGTGGTGGCATCGAAAGGTCCGGCGGCGGGATGACTGGCTGATTTGGCTTTTCCGGTTCTTGATCCATGACGGTTATCTCTTCGATAGCACGGTTGGGAAAAAGGTCGAGATGGAATCATTGCCTGTCTCAGCCTTCCGCACGCCTCTCCCGCAGATTGACCATCAGGAAATGGCCGATCCGCGGTGGCTCCGGCAGTTTGTGGAAAGCCAGCACCGCTTGCTCGACCCGTTGATCTTCCACCGTCGCACGCTCGTGTTGCCGGAGGTGCTCCGCCCATGACCCGACGAGAAACGTTTCTCGGTAGATCGCCGCGTCATTCAGATCGACGAAAACGGAGCACCGGAAAGCCCCATCGCGAAGCCGCGTCTCACGGAGGTGGACCATCGCAGCTCGGAAAGCCACCGCTTCCGCTGGATCGATATGGTATTCAATGGTGATCAGAATCGGCCCGTCATCGGCAGACGGCTCGTTGGCGAGGGTGTGATCGTGCCAGTGCCCGGATGGGGTTAGATCAAGTTTCTCAACGTGGCTGATCGGCACCAAACGGCTGAGAATCGCACTCACCACCAGAACTCCGGCAGCCACGGCCAGCGCGATGGGAGCATTGAAATGAGTGGTCATCTGGCCCCAAACCAATGCGCCGAGTGCCGAGCCGCCCTGCATGACCACCAGGTAAATCGCCGAACTGCGGGCTCGCACCCAGTTCGGAAACGCACTCTGGGACGCGACGCTGAAGGTGTTCAGCCCCGTCATCCATGCCGCTCCGGCGAAAACCATTACCATCGCCATCCAGAAACGACCCGGCACGAGCGCGACGATCGTAGTGGCGAACGCGGAAAGCAGACTCGCGCCGAAAAGCACCTGATCGAAAGTGAAACGCGCCCGCAATTTCGCCAACAGAAAGAGGGCGGTGAAAATCGCACCCGCCCCGTAACACCCCATCAGCAGGCCGAAGTCGGATGCGTTCCAGTTTCGTGAATGCACGATGATGGGCAGCAAAACCACCGGCGCTACTGCCGCGAAAATGTGGACACCACCACGAGCAAGCACCGAACGCATCGCCGAAGCGTGGCGGACATAGCGGATCGCTGCCGCCATCGCGCCCAACATTTGTTCACGTTGGGCGCTGCGGGGAGTGGCGACGTAGGCCCCGGTACTCATCACCACAATGACCGCGATGAACGAAAGCGCGTTGATTGTAAAAACCGGCACCGGCCCGAGCGAAGCGAGAAGCAGCCCGCCAGCAATCGGCCCCACCGCACGGGCGATGTTGTAACCGACGCCGCTGAGTGCGATGGCGGGTGCGAGTTTCTCCCTCCCGACGATTTCCGGAATCAAGGCCTGCCATGCCGGGGTGGTGAAAGCCGCCGCCAAACCGAGTTGAAAGGTCGCGAGTAACAGCAGTGATTGATTGAGCATCCCGAACCAAGCGAGCACCGCCATGCCTGCCGCAGTCAGCAGCGCTCCGGTCTGCGCACAAAGGATGAGACGACGGCGGTTGACCAGATCCGCCATGGCTCCGGCGGGCAGGGCGAACAGAAACAGCGGCAGGCTGGACATCGTCTGCATCAGCGAAACCATCGTCGCCGAGCCGGTCAGCGTGGTCATCGTCCACACCGCCGCCGTGTCGTTCATCGTGGTGCCAATGTTCGATACGATGCTGCCCAACCACAGCGCCCGGAACAGCGGGATGCGGAGCGGTGATCGGGCGGATGACATCGCCAACACCTTGGAATCGGACCCGCTTCCTGTCCAGTGCTCCCAGACTAACTTGAATGGTTACGCGGCGGGATGAGGAGGTAACCCATTGCTGTTACTTGCTTTTCGCGCGCGGCGGCGGCTTGAAATCCATTGGCGGCAGCGAGTCATCTGATCGCGGCAACAGCCGCTGGTCCGCTCGCGGCAGAGATTCTCCTATCGACATCCGAGGCCGCCTCTTCGCATGGAGCCCAACCCTCACCACTATACTGCCACGCATGGTGATTTGTGGATTTATCAACGAGAGTGCCGTTGGTTCGCGGTTTGACTTGGACTGCGTGCAGCCTGCTGCCGCTTTGCGTGAGCCAGCCTGCTGGCCACGACGGCTCGCAGCGGGCTGCGTGGCCGA
>JBDSZP010000023.1:0-19736 GCA_039925065.1 Luteolibacter sp. | reverse complement strand
CCCCTCGTCACCGGGCGCGACCTGATCAAGCTGGGCTTGAAACCCGGCCCCCGCTTCAAGGAAATCCTCGAAACCATCCAAACCGAGCAACTTGAAGGACGAATCACGGATCGGGAACCCGCACTGGAATGGGTGAAGGTTCTCATCGCCCTCGGCGTAAAGGCGGAGAATCCATGAAAGCCGCACTTCTGTTTTTCCTCGCCGGCCTCGGAACGCTTCACGCGCAGATCCGGGAGGTGCCCGAGTCGCGCTCCCGCGACGGAAAATGGGCGGTTTTCTACTCGAAGGTCGGGGGGGACGATTGCGCGTTTTGCGCTCGAGAGATTTCCGGCAAAAAGAGTTTTCCGCTCGGCCGTACGGCTGTGTACGACGAGCAAACGGACCTTCAGCGAATGTATGAAATCGCGGGCATTGCCTTGGACCGATGGTTTTCCGACGGAGGCCGCGGCGCGGAAGAGTGTCGGGTCAGTTGGAACGCCAATGGAACCATGCTGGCAGTGGAAGCGGGCGCACATAAATTCGGGAGTTTCAGCGTTTACCGCAAAAGCTCCGAGGGAATGTCCGAGGTGCCGTTCCCCCAAAACTATGAGGAGCGGCTCATCGATTTCGCCAAGGCAACGTCTCAGAAAATCCACGAAATGGGAGTGAACCGTTTTGGGGACCACAAAGGGGTTCTCACAGACGGCGCTGAAGTCAATTTCTTGGAGAACGGCTATATCGCGGTGAGCGCCTATGGAGCGGAGTGCAATCGGGCGTTTCAGGAACTTCCAGAAGAAATCCAATTCACGACGGTGCAGCGTAATCTATTCTTCTTATTTCACGCGGCCGCAAAAGGACCGGCCAAATTCGTCGGCTTTTGCCACTGAGCGGCCCGATTTCGCGCTTCCCGAAGCAAACTCGAAGGACGAATCCTTGATCGACAGCCCGCCATGGACTATCTCAAGCGCCTCGCCGCCGAAACTTCCGCGTGATTTGCTGAGTATCCGGTAAATACTGCGGCGCAACATTGATCCCGATCTCCAAGACTTTTCCAATGAACTCCACTATTCCCGTCGAACACAACGAAGCGGTCAACGCTCGTATTCTGGCTATTTCTGAAGACTTGATCTCGGGGTTTCAACGCCATCCGTTTCAGTTGATCGCCGAGAAATCCGGAGTTTCGCTGGAAATCGTGATCGAGCGGATTCGGGCGATGGTCGAGGCAGGAGTGGTCCGCCGTGTCCGCCAAACCTTGCTTTCCACGAAGCTCGCGCACGGGGCATTGGTCGCGTGGAAAGTCCCCGAGGAAAAGCTGAACGCGGCATTTGATTTCATGTCGAAGCAAGATCCGTTTTCCGGCCACGTCGTGATCCGCTCGACGGACACCGAGGTTTCCGGTTCGGGCTACCGGCTTTGGACAACCTTGAAAGTGCCGGTTGGCGAATCCCTTGACGAGCACGCCACCGCGCTGCTCAGGCTGACAGGAGCCACCGAATATCTCCTTATGCCTGCGAATGGTGTGTTCGCCCTCGGCGTCGGCCATACACGCCGAAAGGCTTTGGAACCGGGTGACAAAGCGGACGAAGCTGCCGAAATGATGACGACGGTTCCTGTCGAACTCACGAAGGAGGAATGGGAAGTCTTGCTCGCGCTGAAAGAAGAACTCGCCCCGGATGAGATTTGCGAAGATCCATGGGTGAAACGCGCGGCCATCGCCGGAGTTTCCCTCGACCGCTTTTGTGAGGTCGCGGAAACCCTGAACGCGAAAAAAGTCATCGGTCGCTTTTCCACTTTCCTTGAACACGTGAAGCCATCCGCCACCGGCGAGCGCGTCACCCGTTTCAACGGACTCTTCCACTGGGCAGTACCGAAGGGCCGCGAAATGGAAGCTGGCGGTGAAGTTGGCAGACATTTCTGCATGACCCATGCCTACTGGCGCGAGGGCGGACCGCAATTTGCTGGCGTCAACGTGATGGGAGTCGTCCACGGCACGGAGAAATCACGAGTTCTCGAACACAAGGCAGCCATCGACAAGCATCTCGCATCCGTCGGTATTCCCGTCTCCTACACCAACGTTTTCTGGGGCGGCCGTTCGGAAATCAAGCCTTCGGAAATCTCGCCGAAAATCTATGCGGAGTGGCACGCGAAACACGCCGGATAATTATTTCGCATCGCCTAAATAAGCCATTCAACATCCATACTTGGTATTCACCGCGCGGGGTATGGAAATCTGAGGGATTTTCTGCTTTTTCGGAGAATTTTCGTGTATCTGGAATGGGATCGTGATGGACTGTCGTTAACCCATGCAGGCAACTCTCTTACCTCCACGTAATCCAGCCCTCTGCGCCCCCATCACGTCCAATCGCGACCTCGGCGCGTGTCTGATCGCCAATCTTCCGATGCGGGAGCTCCTCTCCGCAGATCTTCGCCGGGCGGGCCTGCAATTGGTTGATCCCAAAGACGCCTGCGAACGCACGCTCCGCATTCCGATTGATAATTGGATCGAGCTCGGAGCGCTTCTAATGCTCGGCAGGAATCCGAAAACCGCCTGCCTGCTCGACAGTGAAGGCAACACGCTGGCTTGGAAAGGTTCTGCAAATCCCGAAGATTGCGAGGATCGGATCGTGACGGACGCGAATTGTTTCCCTGTCATTTACCCATGGGATCTTCTGCGCATGAACGAAGAAGTTCTCGCGCTCATGGATGAAACCTCGTTGCTCGGAGAAGTCAGCCCGCTAGCGAGCTTGTCCGGCACCATCCGCCTTGCCAATGGCTCGCGGATCCTTCCAGGCACCGTGATCGAGGGGCCAGTGCTAATCGGTTCCAACAGCCAGATCGGACCGAACGCCTACATCCGCGGTGCGACCAGCATCGGAGCGAATTGTTACGTCGGGAACGGGGCCGAGGTGAAAAACTCGATCATTTATAACAACAGCTACATTTCACGCCAGTGTTACGTCGGTGACTCGATCATCGGCACCCATGTCACTCTCGGCGCTGGCACTTGCACGGAAAATCACCGTCACGATGGCCGTCATCATTCCTCGATGATTCAGGGAAAACCCGTGAATACCGGACGGTTGAAACTTGGTGCCGTCCTCGGCGATGGCGTAAGAACCGGAGTAAACACCTCCATCGAAGCAGGCGTGAAGATCGGCATCGCGCGCACGACCCTGCCGGGCACCTACGTCGGCAAGGACCTTTTGTGACCAAATCGTCACACGCCATGGTTTCGTGGCGTGACAACCTGCCCGCTATCTTGTCCTTGAAATGAATCGAATTCTGATTGTCGAGGATGAGCGGGATATTGCCGACCTGATCGGTTTCAACCTCTCACGAGCGGGGTATGAAGTCATCAAGGCCCATGACGGCATCGAAGGAACCGAAGTCGCGCTGCGTGAGCGGCCGGATCTGGTCGTGCTCGATCTCATGCTGCCCGGCCGCGATGGATACTCGGTTTTCCGGGAATTACGCAGGGACACCCGGACCATGAATATTCCGGTCATCATGCTCACCGCCCGGGCACAAACAGAAGACCGCATCCAAGGACTCGAAGCGGGTGCCGACGATTACCTGACAAAACCTTTCAGCCCGAAGGAACTTATGCTGCGCGTGCAGGCCATCCTCAAGCGGTCCGATGCGCCTCCCGGCAACGTCGATTTCACTTACGGCCCTTTCCGATTTGATAAAAATTCGCTGAAATTCTATCTCGATAACGAACCATCGGAACTCACCGCCACCGAGTTCAAACTGCTGCTATTCCTCTGCGAACGCTCGGGAAAACCACAGGACCGCAATGACCTCCTCCGCACGGTCTGGGGCTACAGCGATGCCACTCACAGCCGCACGCTGGATACCCACATGAAACGCCTCCGCCAGAAACTCGGCATTCACGGGTCATGGGTTGAAACCGTGCGCGGCATCGGTTATTGCGTAGCGAAAGCAGACGGATGACCAACGAAATTCCCATCATCGCCACCCTTTCGGCACTCACCGCCCTGACGTTTTTCATTTTCCGTCACCGCATTTCCCGCAAGGAATCCGAAGCCGAAGTCAACGCATGGAAACTCCGCCTTGAACTTGATCTCAAACACGCCCGGGATGAACGCAACCGCCTACTCGACGCACTGGGAGACGCGTTCCTACTCGTGGATTCCGAGGCGAACATCCGTTTCGCCAATGCCGCCGCTCGCTCGCTTTTCGGCAACCGCGAATTGCTCAACCGACCTGTCCGCGAGGCATTCCTCGATCCCCGCCTCGCCGATGCTCTGCTCCGTTGCCTCGAGACTGGGGAGCCTGTCCAATCCCGTGTGGTCCTCCCCCAACAAACATCACCGCGTGGCGATCTCGAAACCCGCGGCGTCAACGCCTGGATCATCGACGCCGCACAACTTTCCTATCCGCCTGACAGCGATCCCATCACCCGAGTCATCATCCGCGACGTGACCACCGAGCACCAGATAGAACAGGTCCGTAAGGATTTCGTCGCCAATGCCTCCCATGAGCTGCGCACGCCGCTGGCCATCATCAATGGCTATTTGGAAAATTTGCTAGACGACGACATGCTGGACGACAAGGAAATGTCCCGCAGATTCCTAACTGTCATGCGAAAACACGCGGACCGCATCTCGCGCATCGTCGAGGACATGCTGGTCATTTCCCGATTGGAGTCCGGCGAGGCCAGCGCGCTAAAGATCGAGCCGTTCCGTTTCCGCTCATGCATCAATGACATTCTCGAGCGGCTGGAGTCCGTCATCCGCAATCAAAATGCGGAAATCATGGTCACCATGCCGGACCCGACGGTGACTCTCCAGGGCGACCGTTTTTACTGGACCCAGGTTCTTTTCAATTTGGTGGAAAATGCCCTCAAACAAAACCCCTACCCCGGTCTCCGCGTCGAGATCGGCTGCCAACTCGTCGGCGAAAATCACCACATCTGGATCGCTGACAACGGGGTCGGCATTCCCAGCGCGGATCTGCCGCACATTTTCCGGCGCTTTTACCGGGTGGAAAAGCACCACTCGCAACAGGAAATCAAAGGCACCGGCCTCGGATTATCGATCGTGAAACGCGCCATCGAGGCCCATCACGGCACCATCGGCGTCACCTCGGTGCCCGGCCGCGAGACCAAATTCCTCATCACCGTGCCGAAGGACGGATTGTAAGGAAAAAACCGATCATTCAGCATCTCCACCCCGAGTGGACGACATTCGGCATCCTTGAGATTTCCCGGAAAATATCCGTGCCAGTTCGGGGAAAAATCTCCTAAATCGCGGTGAAGCAAGGTCTCGGACCTTTTCACTCAAACGATTTTCATCAAATGTCTTCCTCTCCCATCCAAATCCTTCACAAGGACCGTCTTCCATCAACCGGTTGCTTGGTTATTCCCGGGCGTCTCGGGCACGAACTGCTTTCGTATTTCGAAAAACTCTTCGCCGGACGGAAAATCACCTGGCTCGTCGAGGAATCCGCCCACTACAACCCGGCAATCACCGGGTATCTCCAGAAGTCCGGCTCTGGCGCGATGTTTTCCGCTGATGACGCCGCGCCAGCCGCCGCTGGCAAGCAACTCGAGGCCTACCTGGCAAACGGCGGAGTGCTCATTTACGTGCCCGGTCAGGCCGCCACCCGCAATGCCACGACCTGTCACATTCCGGCATCCCACCTGAAAGCCCTTTGCGCGTTTGGCCTGCCGATCCTGCCCGTGGCCATCGATTGTCCCCGCGAATCCAGCCTCTGTGTCGAGCGGCCATCGTCCCTTCCGCTGGCCGTGATTTCCATCGCGAAACCGATCGCGGCGGCTGAAGCCAGTATCGCCTCCTACCAGCAAGCCCTCTTCGAAGCAGCGGAAGAAGCTTACAGCTCGCGCTCACTTTTCAAAAGCTCGCTCGCGATGATCCTGCTTCAGGGACTCAAGAAGAACGGCAAAAAAAACCGGATCCTCGACGGCGCGGACGATTCCGAGCTCAGTTATGGAAATGTTTTGGCCGCAGCCATCGTTTTTTCCAAATACATCAAAGAGGAAACCGACAAGCCCCGCGTGGCGATCGTGCTGCCACCCGGCAAGGCAGGATTGATTGCGAATCTCGCCGTCATCTTCGCCGGAAAAACACCAGTGAACCTGAATTTCACAGCAGGCCCCGAAGCCATCAAATCCTGCATCCGCCAGGCCGATGTCGACCGCTTCATCACCGCCGATCCATTCGTCAGGAAAGTATCCTCTTTCCCATGGCCGCCCAACCGCGACCTCATCTTCATCGAGCGGGTCCTTCCCACGCTCAAAAAGAAGATCGTCACCTGGTCGATCATTTCCAAGCTGCTCCCTTCCGCGGCGCTCGGAAGTCTGCTAGGATTGAACAAGCGCCGTGGCAATGACGAAGCCACCCTACTCTTCACGTCCGGTTCATCCGGCGATCCGAAAGGCGTTGTCCTCAGCCACCGAAATGTTCTTGCGAACGTCTGCCAGTTCGGCTCGCGCCTGAATCTCAGCCGCGGCTCCTCCATCCTCGGCTGCCTGCCGCTTTTCCATTCCTTCGGCTGCACCGTCACACTCTGGTTCCCGGTGATTGAAGGCGTGAACCTCGTCACCTACCCAAGCCCGCTCGAAACCAAGCGCCTCGCGGAACTCATCGCGCTCCATCAGATTAACATTTTCCTATCTACTCCGACATTCCTGCGCGGTTACATGAAACGCATTGAACCCGGGCAGCTTTCCTCGCTGGAACTCGTGGTTACCGGCGCGGAGAAGCTCCCCCAGTCACTCGCCAGCGCATTCGAAGACAAATTCGGCGTACGTCCGCAAGAAGGATACGGACTCACCGAAACATCACCGGCGACCAACGTGAACCTGCCCGACCCGGCCCCCGTGAACAACGCGGTGGTGATCCCATCATCACGTCACGGCTCCGTCGGACAAATGCTCCCGGGACTCGCCATCAAACTGACCGATCCGGCGTCCGACCAATCCATTTCCATCAACCAGCAGGGCCTGATTTGGTTCAAGGGTGCCAACGTTTTCTCCGGCTATCTCGGTGATCCGAAAAAAACAGCCGAGGTTCTCACATCGGATGGCTGGTTCCGCACCGGTGACGTCGGACGTGTCGATGACGATGGTTTCCTCTACATCGAAGGCCGCATTTCCCGGTTCTCCAAAATCGCCGGAGAAATGGTGCCTCACGAAACCGTCGAGGCAGCCATCAACAAAGTTCTCGGGCTCGATTCCGAAACCGAGCGTAGGATCGCGGTCGTCGGCATTCCCGATGAACAAAAGGGCGAGGCCATCCTTCTGCTTTCCACCATCGCCGGCCCTGCCCTCGAACAGGAATGCATCGATCTCCGTTATAAACTACTCGACGAAGGCTTGTCCTCCCTCTGGTGTCCCAAGCACATCATCCCCGTCACGGAAATCCCCGTTCTCGCTTCCGGAAAACTCGACATCAAATCCTGCGAAAGACTCGCAAAAAGCGGAATCTGAAGAATCATACGCCGTCCACCCACCCTCTCCCATCGATCTGTCTTCCATGTCCAATCGCATTGACTCCACCTTCGCCCGCCTTCGCGAATCCCGCCAGAAAGCCTTCGTCGCCTACGTCGCCGCAGGTGATCCCGATTTTGAAACTTCCCTTGAGGTCATCAAATCCCTCGCGGACGCCGGAGCGGACATCATCGAACTCGGGCTGCCGTTTTCCGATCCTCTCGCAGACGGAATCGTTAATCAGTTAGCCGCCGACCGCGCGCTCAAGTCCGGCATGACTACCATCCGTGTCATCGAGCTGATCCGCCGCTTTCGCGAAACCCACGAAACACCCATTGTTCTTTTCACCTATCTGAATCCCATTTTCACCTACGGCTTCGAGGCATTCCACCATGATGCCGCCGCCGCAGGGGCGGATGGAATTCTCCTACTGGATCTGCCGCCGGATGAAGCAGCCCTGAACCAGGATCTCGCCGTCGGCGCGGGACTCAAGCACATCAGGCTAATCGCGCCAACCACTCCGCCGGAGCGTGTGAAAATCCTGGCGGAATCAGCGGAGGGATTCATCTACGCTCTATCACGGACCGGGGTCACCGGTTCCCACGGCGCGCCTTCAGCCAATATCGCCGCCCTCGTCGCCTCCGTCAAGGCCCACACGGACGTTCCAGTCTGCGTCGGTTTCGGCATCACCACGCCGGACCAAGCCGCCATGGTTGCCAGTGCCGCCGATGGTGTTATCGTGGGCTCAGCCATCGTCAAACAAGTCGAGCTCCACCCCACCACCGCAGCCCAAGCCGTCCGCGATTTCACAGCCCCTCTCATCGCAGCCACCAAGTCCTGATATCAGATTTATTATAACACCATGCTACTTCCATTCTTCAAAATGAACGGCGCCGGCAATGATTTCATCATTGTCGATAACCGCGACCTGTCCCTCACCGAAGCTCTTGATGGCGATACCATCGCGGCCCTCTGTGACCGCCACCGCGGCATCGGAGCCGATGGCCTGCTCGCAGTAGAACCGGCCCGAAAAGGCGCGGATTTCCGCTTCCGCTACTACAATGCCGACGGCGGCGAAGCGGAAATGTGCGGGAACGGCGCGCGCTGCTTCGGCCGCTTCACCGCCCACCTCGGAGAAATCGTGCTCAAGAAGGTCACCTTTGAAACCATCGTCGGCACCTTGGCTGCGGAGATGATTGGTGACGATGTTCGCATCGCCATGTCCGAGCCAAAGGATCTTGAACTGGAAATCGATGTGAAGGTTTCCGGGCTCGATGGCAGCTTGCATTTCGTCAACACCGGAGTTCCGCACGTCGTCGCTTTCCTTGAAAACATGGCGGCGCTCGAAGATTTCGATGTTTACGAATATGGCGGCGCGATCCGCAATCACGAGGCATTCGCACCCGCCGGGACCAACGCGAACTTCGCCGCGATTCTCGCTCCTGATCACATTTCCATCCGCACCTTCGAGCGCGGCGTGGAAGAGGAAACCCTCGCGTGCGGGACCGGTATGGTTGCCTCGGCCCTCATCCACCACCTCCTGACCGGTGCACCGAGCCCGATCAAAGTCGATGTCGAAGGCGGAGACACTCTGGAAATCGGCTTCGAAAAAACCGGTGAACAGGCATTCAAAAACGTCACCCTCACCGGCCCTGCGGATTTTGTCTTCGAAGGTGAGATCGAAATCTGATTCCGGCTTTACTCAAAACATCAAACTAACAAAGGCGAAGGAGTCACCTCCTTCGCCTTTTTGTTTGGACCGTTTGCCAAAAGAAGTTGGATAGCAGGCATTTTGAAAATGGCGAAGCTCCAACCGACTGCCCCCCGACAATTCATTCCGTAATCACAGCCCCGAAAGTTCAAAACTCTTTTTTAATCCAGATAGAAATTCTGTCTTTTCGGCATCGGTCAGGCGCGCCTCGGCGTGAAGTGCTAAATATCTCTTCGGCGGCATCACGCCCTTGTTGATCTGTTTCGCCACGAAATTGAATCCATCCTCATCGGTGATCGCTGAAAAATTCAGCATTTCACGCGCATTCCCCACGTCACTGCTGATCAGCCACGAGACTGGCGCGACACGGGAATACCAAGGCCATCTGACTTGATTGCTGTGGCAGTCGAAGCATGCCCGCTGCGCGAACTTCCGCGTTCCTGCCGAGTCCCAATCCAATTCCTTCACGACAGGCGGATTGTTTCGGGATATCGGAATGAATTGAATACCGAGAATGATGACTGCCGCAGCAGGCAGGATTTTCCTATGCCATGTGTGGGGCTTCATCGTTGGACATGGTTGAACATTGATAACACTTCCGGGTTTGGTTGAGCCAGAGAAATTTATCCTTCGCATGGGGGCACTTCATTTTGATTCAGTGATAATCATCATTTTATAACTCAGTAATTCGAATGAAATGGCCCCACCCCTTCCTACAATAGGACCAAGGTCCTATTGTAGAATCACAATGCTTTTGTTGGAATGCATCAATCGAGAAACAACAAGCCGGTCCAAGAGGAAGGATACACAGCGCAATTGCTCGGTACCGATGCGGTGAAATTCATCAACGCACAGGAAGCCAGGAAACCATTCTATCTCTATCTCTATCTCTATCTTACTTTCAACGCACCGCACACACCCTATCAGGCTCCGAAGGAATACGTGAACCGTCTCCCCAACATCCCCGATCCGACCCGGCGCACGTATGCCGGCATGGTGGCCTGTCTCGACGATGAAATTGGAAAGGTCGTGGCCGCGCGCGAAAAGAAAGGGCTGCGCGAAAACACGCTGATCCTTTTCCAAAGCGACAACGGCGGAACGACCAATGCGATGTTCGCCGGACAAATGGCAGACCTATCCAAGCCCAAACTGCCTTGCGACAACGGACCGTATCGCGATGGCAAGGGCACGCTCTTCGAGGGGGGCTGCCGCGTCGCGGCTTGCGCGAACTGGCCCGGTAGGATCAAGGCACAAACCGTGGACGGCATGATCCATGCGGTGGATATTTTCCCCACCCTCGCAAAACTCGCCAACGCCTCCATGGAAGAATGCAAGCCGCTCGATGGCGTGAACGTCTGGGATACCACCGCTGAAGGCAAAGCCTCGCCGCGCACCGAGGTGATCTACAATGTCGAGCCATTCCGCAGCGCCGTGCGGCAGGGCGACTGGAAACTGATTCGGCGCTCCCTTATTCCCACGAACGTGGACCTCTATAATCTCGCCGAGGATCCGTCGAAAAAAAACAATCTCGCCGCGGCAAACCCGGACAAAGTCGCCGCGATGCAGGAGCGCCTCAACGCGCTGGGCAAGGAAGCCGCCAAGCCGCTCGCCCTTGATGCACGTCGGCAGCGTGGGCCTCAAACACGGCAAGCCATTGATGGCTTCCGACGATGGGAAAGGCCCCGTGATGGTTGATGGCGATGGCAGCTCGATCACTGACGAGGGCGTTGCTGATGCCGACAAAACGCCGGAAACCACAGTGGCTCACTGAGCCATTCGCAAAACCAATCCCACATGAAAACCACCCCACTCGACCCCACCGCCGCCAGTTTCCTTGCGACTTCAGTGCAGCCGAAACCCTCCAATTGCAGAAGGTCCGGCGGCAGTGCGACGCGAGGGAATCATTCCTTCGCCGCGATAAATGCACATTCCTTCCCTTTATCATTCACATAGGTCACTACGGTATGGGTGGGAGCTGCGTTGCGTTCACGCTTGACCACGATTTTGGTTTTCATTTTGCAGGATGGGCAGGTGACAGTGGCACCTTCCTTGCAATAGCCCATCGCTTGCTCTTTCGAGGTAATCGGAATCTCGGAAACCGTTTTGCACTCATTGCAAACGTAGACGATTTTGCCCCCCGGTTTCAGTTGTTGGAATTGGGACTCGTTGCCAAGGTGCTTCCAATACCCCAAACCGGGACCTGCTTGGGCGAATGAGACAAGCGCGCCAAACGCGGTGGTGGTCAGCAACAGCCGGAGTTTTTTCGATATCGTTTTCATGATCTTGTTTGATTTGGATTCGTGGATGGAACGATCGATGTTTCCCGCTCCAACCAGTTGGACACCGCCACGTGTTAAAACCCCGAATTTTTTCCGCAGAAAAAGAGCGAGGACATGATAACTATATTATTATCAATTCTTTAATTTCGCGCGATGACCCGCCATCCGGTCATTTCCGGCCTCCCAGCAGCTATGCGGCGTTTTTCCTCAGCAGATAAACTCCTAACCAGGAATCAGGTGAAACCCGACGATCTAATTGCCAGGCCTGCCGAAGCCGTTGCCCAGCGCCTGCCGGCGTATGCCGATGGTATCCCACTGAGCGGCAGATGCAATACATCGACACCATCCGCCGGCTTTTCCTGATCACACGATTCCGAGAGCCATCCAGCCGGACATCCGAACGATCGTGGACGATGGGCAGGCTCTGCCGAATGACACAGGCGGCGCGGCCTCCAGCGGGAGATGAACTTTCCAATCATTTTGCAGACCAACAACCGGTGGGCGGATGCCCGATTGTCTGGCGTCATTCCTCCGAAGCGGGCTTTGCACGCTCGACGCCTTCGTTTGTGCCACCGACCGGGCAATCTGGAGGATCGACCGGCGCATTTGTGGCATCGACAGCTCCGTTTGTCCTCCCGACCGTGAGGTTTGGAGCATCTACCGCGAGGTTTAGGAAAGGCGGGTCAAAGGCTGCTTTGCAATTTTCGACTCTCGACGCCCCGGGAATCGGACCCGGTTTCGACGGCCAAAGGATCTGTCGGCCCTTCGGACGAACTGCCCGGATTCACATCAGGGCGAGCAACGCAAACTCCTTGTGGTGGACGCTGAGCTGCTGGAGACGGACCGTTTTGAACCCGATATTCGTAAGCTCTTTGAACCACTTCTGTTTCTGTTTGACCTGCATGAGGTCGGTCAGTTTCAAGGTGATCAGCACGCCACGGATCGTTCGCGCCATGGCGCAGAAACGGGCGCATTCCTTCAGCACGACGTCCGGAGATTGGTTCATATCGGACATGAACCATGTCACGCCCTTGCCTACATCGCGCTTGCTCGCAAGAGCCGCGGGCTTCCGACAATGAAAAAACCAGGGCTCATCGATGGGGGTGAGCCGCCGGTCGATCGCCGCCGATTCCATCACCACTTCCGCCATTTCGGCAGGATCCACACCGATCACGGAAACGCCGCGCCGCAGCAGGGCGAGCACGACACCGCCGGGAGCACAACCGAGTTCCACGACGATATCCTTCGATGAGAGTTCGAGATCAAAAAACCGCACCGCTTCCTCCAGTTTCAGCCAAGCACGGGAGGGCGACTCGGGAGGCATGACAAGTGAGGAATCGCCGCCGGGATACGGGCTGAGGAAGGGCGCGTGCAGGTGCAGGCCGACCCAGAATTCCTCCGGTCCGAGTTCCACCACGGTGCCGATACATTCGCCAAATCCCGGACGCATGAAATTTTCAAGAGGCTCGCTCTGCATCTTGCGATCCGCGAAACGGACGTAATGGATCGCACCACCCAGATAAGTCGGGTGCTGTCTGATTTTCATCTCAGCCTCTTCGCGTGTAGGCATTTGCCCGAGCGAGAGACAGAGCCTCCGGCAACAGGCAAGAGGCAGGTCCAGGGAGGCGAGTGAGAAAAATGCTTCATCGGACGGTGCCTTGAACGTCACGAATCCCTTATGCTGGTAGCTGGGCCGCCAGCCCAACTTCATCTTATCGGCTTCCGCCTTGAGAGCTCTCTCGGACCCCACGTTGGTGAGGGCAAAGATAAATTCAGACTCTATTTCTTTCATCGTACGGCTTAAGCAAGGAGGTGGGAGCGGAATCGGGGGGCTACCGTGAGGCGAGAGTAAAAGCACAGCACCATCACGCAAGAAGCATTTGTGCTGAAAGGATAGAAATGATTAGAATTTCCGACTCAAAGAAGGCGAACCAGGATCACCAAAACGCCAGCAACGCTCCGCCGCCCGGGAAATCCCGATTCGCGGCCCAGCGCAGGTCACCACCGCCTCCCCCCGGATGATTCCGTAATCGTTCGCGCGCAGAAAACTGACGCCGTGACTGCCCCCATCGATCCCCATCGCCCTCGTCAGTTTTCCCGGCCCGGCACCCAGTTGGGAATCCTTCATCGCCCCCCTTCTTTCGCGCATCAGTTCGATGCCCGCCAGCGGCTCTACCGCGCGAAATAGGACAAAACCCGAGCTTTCCGGGCTCTTCACGAGGATATTGAAAAGCCAGTGAGCGCCGTAGTTCAAATAAACGTAGGCAGTGCCCGCAGGATGATTTTCCACAAAAATCCGCGAGCTCGGGCGGGTCCAAGTATGGCAGGCGGGATCGTCGACAGAATCGTAAGCCTCCGTTTCCACGATCCGCCCCTGGCAGCCGTTCCACAGCAAAACGGAGCCGATCAATTCGCGGGCGCAAATCAGCGGGTCTCTTTGGAAAAACGCTTCAGTGATCCTGTCCATGACAAATCCGTTTTCCAAACCAACCGCCGACGCAAGTCCAATTATCGGTCATGGAAAAATGCAGTTCGCAAAAAAACAGCCTTCTTCCCGTTCTTTTGCAGCGGGTGGCCTGGCGGTGAAGAAATCTTTGCTGCCGCTTGTTCTGGGACAGCTCGCTTCGCGGGCGAAAATGAAGTTTCGCGGTCCGTGAAGAGGAAGAGTTTTACTCTCAAAACCGAGCATCTGACTTCGCGATCCTTGGCGGCCTTCGCGGCTTTGCGGTTCAAATTCTTGCCGCTCGCCCATGCCCTCCGCGCAGCCACAGCCCAATGAGATGGCATGGGACGCATCCCCCGAAGTCGGCTAGCCTTTCGGAGAAATCAACCGAACCACCATGCAAGAATCCACCCCATCCATTGATCCCGGCGTTCGTGTCGGTCACGTGCATCTCAAGGTCGCCGATCTGGAACGCGCACTGCAGTTTTATCATGGCGTGCTGGGATTTGAAATCACCCAGCGTTTCGGAAACAGCGCCGCATTCCTGTCAGCAGGCGGCTACCACCACCACATCGCACTGAATACATGGGAGAGCCTCGGCGGGAAACCACCCGCAGCAGGCACGACCGGACTCTATCACCTTGCCCTGCTCTATCCGACTCGAGCCACTCTCGGCGATGCCCTCCGCCGCCTGCGCACGGCCGGAATCCCCCTCGAAGGCGCGGCGGACCACGGTGTGAGCGAGGCCATTTACCTGCGGGATCCCGATGGAAATGGAGTGGAGCTTTACCGTGATCGTCCACCCGAGGAATGGCCTCGCGAGGCCGACGGCACACTGGCCATGGTCAGTGATCCGCTCAATCTCCAGCGTCTTCTTTCGGAAGTTTGATTCCAGGCACTGCCGCCAACGGCACCGACTAACAACTCAGATCTCCCAACTCGCTGTGAATCTCTTGGGGTTCGTGATGACTGACTACCCAGGAGCCATTCGCCTTGATTTCCAAGTGCCCGTCATAGTGGAGGCGTGACTCGCCATTTTTCGATAGAACAACGACTCCGATACCTTGTTCGGTCAGCAGATCGAGAATGCTGGAAATCTGATTTTTCGGAAGCGAGCTGCCGGGGCGGTCGAGGAAAACGAACGCAGGTTTGGCCAGGAAAATACGGGAAATCGACACCAGATGCTGCTCGCCGATGGAAAGCAGGTCGTCCCAGTCCTGATCCACGCCAAGACCGCCGGCACGGCTCACGATCTCATCGAGCCCGAGTTTTTTGAGAATCGCGATGATTTCAGAATCCGCGGTTTTGTTTTCCATCCCTGTCCGCAACAGCGCATCCCGCAGGGTTCCCGGAGGAAGATAAGGACGCTCGGGCAGGAACAGGATGTCATCCAACCCGGGCCGCGTGATCCGTCCGCCGCCACACTCCCAGACGCTGGCAGTGGCGCGGAACAGGGCGACTTTCTGCGCATCATCGGAGCCGGTAACCAACCAACGCGAGCCGCGTTGGATTTCCAGATTCAAATCAGCAATCAGCAGGCGGGATTTGTCGGCCGAATAGAGCGTGACGTCCTCATAACGAAGCCGGTCCGGGTGCTCGCCGATATCGATGGCACAGGTTTTGGCATTGTGCGCCCTTTCCATCGCATCGGTCAGTTTATAAAGCCTTGCGGTGACGGCAGTGAATGAGGAGATCGATTGAAACTGGGTGACAATCAATGAAAACGCTCCGAGCAAGGTGGCGAATGCCATGGTCGATTGGGTGATGACACCGAACTCGCTCACACTTCCCATGATGAACAGCGGCGCGACGATCAATGCGGGAATGATCTGGATCAGATAGTTATAACCGGTGGTGAAAAATCCGAGGTTGCGGTTGATCCGGATCAAGCGGCGGAAATTCGACGTCAGCGAATCAAGCCGTTTGTTCAGGCGTACTTTGAAGCGTCCTTCACGGTGCGCTAGAGCGATGGACTCCGAGTTTTCCCGAACGTGGATGAGATCGGAGCGGAAATTCGCTTCCATGTCGAGCTGGTGGTAGTTCAGCCGGATCAAGGGCTTGCCCAGGAAAATTGTTAGAAGCGAACCACACAGCGCATAGAGCACCGCGACGCCGAAAAGGAAAGGACTGATGGTCCACAAGACGCCGGAGAACGAGATAGCGGTTAGAGTCCCATTGATGATCAGCAGTGTGAAGGAGAGCGTCGTGGTGGTGAAGGCGCGGACATCATCAGTGATGCGCTGGTCGGGATTGGCCACGCCGGTGGCGGAGTCCAGGCGGTAATAGGTCCGCTCGCTCATATAGACATCGGTCAGACGGCGCGTCAGTTGTTCCCGCCAGAGAATGCCGAGCCGCTCTTCGGTAAATCGATAGAACACCGCAGCCATGGTGGAGCCTGCGAAAACGAAGAGATACATGAACGCCTGATACTTGAACGCATGAATATTCTTGTGCTCGATGGACGACATGAAATCCCGTCCGACATAACTGTTGATGACGTTGAGGATATTGATCCCGACCATGCAGCCGATCAGCATCCCGGAGAGCATGATCGCCTTTGGTCCCGATTCCGATGCCAACAGCATTTTCAGGGCACCGCGGAAGCGCTGCCATGTCAGACGGGCAATCTTGAATTTTTCGGAAGGCATTCGCTACAGGGAAAGAGATTGCAGCCTTCGATAATACGGGAAGCTTAACAATCTCTTGCGGGGCGGAATCGCAAAAAGCCCCGCTAAAAGCAAAGCTAATCACCGAAACCCTCGAAAAACATCCGTTTCCAAAAGGGGGGAGCGCCGCTAATCCGGCATTTTTGACGATTTCCACAATAAAAACTACCCAAAATCACAACCGCGCCACTGAAGTATGACAAAAAAGTCACCCTCTTCCGTTTGCCTGAAAAGCGCCAATCGTTCAAGGTCCTTAAGTAGTTCGAGCCATTGGAAATGCTACGCTTACGCCGATGGACCGGATTACACGAGCTAGCAGCACGCACCGCCTAAACCTTGCTGCGACAAGTAAAATCGCTCTCACAGCCGGTTGCTGGCACGAGGTCTGCTCATCAGGAAACGACACCCAAACACAACAAGCATGAACATCACAGAACATCACGCAATGTATCCCGATATATCTACCGTGCCGTCCGAGCTGTCCCTCGTGGACGCCTGGGACGGCGAAGCTGTGTCTGAACTCATTCGTTCCAAATGCGATCATGGAAAAACTCCCGCCTTCCTCTTTCTGGGAAGGAAGGAGGCCGGATTGCTCAAGGAACACCTGGCCGAAATCTTTGGCGAAGAATCCGTAGTCACGATTCACGGGACCTACTACATGGGCCTCGACGTCGTTACCATCGACTGCGAAAGCTTCCTCGCCACTGGCGGACGCAAGGCAATCCGAACCCTCCAAGATCCGATGGCACGCCGTCCCGCATGGCGCGACCGCGATACCGAGACGCTCTGGCAATTCCGTATCTGATCCCTGCTTGTGACCCCCGCTCTTCCTGTTTGAAGGAGGAGCGGGCGTCTCAAGCCTCGCTCAGACGAAATTTCCCGAACGAATCACAAACCGCTACAAAAGAAATGCTCCCTTCCGAGGGAGCATTTTTTTTGCGATGGAGGATGACAGATAGGAAGAATTTGAAGCAGCAAGGAGCGGGAAGCCAGATGCTGGGTTTTTGAGAGTATACTCTTTCTCTTCATTTCTCTTCATTTCGATGTTCGATGGTTGGGCGTTCGATGTTCAAAAGCACGTTCACCGTGTGATCGACGAAATGATCGTAAAGCCACTCCGCATCATGGAGGATTCCATCCCGCTGGAAGCCCAAGCGGTCCGGGATGGCCTGGCTCTTGTGATTTCCGGTAGCGACCGTGATCACCACACGTTCCAAACGATATTCGTTGAACGCGTGATCGAGCAAAGCCCGACAGCAAGCCGTCATGATCCCCTGCCCTTCGGCGGATTTCGCCAGCCAGTAGCCGGGAAAAGCGACGCGCGCCTCCCAGTCCACCCGATTGTAGCCGATCACCCCGCAAAGCCTGCCCTTCTGCCAGATGCCACAAACAAAAGCCCCGGAATGCGCGAATGAGCGAAGGCTGTTCTCGATAAATCTCGCGGAATCCTTCTCATTTTTCACCAGATCCAGCCATGGCAGCCACTCTCGCAGATGGTAGCGATTTTCCTCAGTCACCTGGAAAAGCTCTTCCGCATGACGGCACTGCAAAAAACGGAGGCTGATTCCATGATCCAATTCGTGAACGAACATGACTGATCCTGCGGAAGATTTTCCATAAAATAACGCTTTTTCCGCTACGGCCGAAGTCTTTTCAGCACTTCCGGATCCGGGAGTGAGCAACTGTCCACCTTGCCCATGAAATGATACCGGTTCCGGGCCACCCAACGATAGACGATGTCACGCAGCGCCTTTGGAATGATCCGGACGATGGTGAAAATCCGCCACCAGCCACCGAGCGCGTTCGCAAGTTCGATCCAGCCATCACTGTGCATGAAGACCTTCCCATCAGACTCACGCAGAAGGACCATCGTTCCACCGTCCTGAGCGGCGTACTTGGTGAAACCTTTTTCACGTGCGAGTTCACCCTGCAGCGGAGCGAATGACACCCGCCCGTGCGTATCCAAGCGCGCGACCCGCTTCACCGAGCTGGAGCAAAACGCGCAGTTGCCATCGAAGAAAAGCACCCATCCCATGAGCGGGATGATAGTGTCCGGGCTATGGATTTCCAACTGGATTGTTTTCTAATGCTTGCCAAGCCGGAGCGCTTCATTAGAGTGTTCAAATGTTCACCAATGAGAGCCAAATCACCCTGACTGACGGGGAACGCCACACGACAAGTTCCCGTATCCAGGACATGCCTTTCGAGCAGCGTCCGAGGGAGAAACTGGCATCGCTTGGCCCGTCGGCATTGGACAATGACGAGCTGTTGGCCCTGTTCATTTCCACCGGAACCAAAGGAATGAGCGCGATCGATATCGGTAGAAATCTGCGAAAAAAATATGGCTCCATGGGGGCGCTGGGTAGTTTGTCCGTTTCCCAGTTATCGAAGGAAAAAGGCTTGGGACTGGCGAAAGCCTCAAAACTCGCTGCCGCTTTCGAGCTCGGAGCCCGCGTGGCGCGCGAGCAACTCCAGAGCCGCCCGCTTGATACGCCGCAACTCATCCACGAATTTTTCGGCCCACAAATGCAGCATCTGGCGAAGGAACAGGTCGTCGTCGCCATGTTGGACACACGGCTACGCCACATCGGCACCGAGGTCGTTTCAATCGGCACCGTCAATGAATCGAGCGCCCATCCCCGGGAAATCCTCCGCCCGGTGATCACCCGTGGAGCGTTCAGTTTCATCGTCATTCACAATCATCCGTCCGGCGATCCCAGCCCGAGCCGCGCAGATGAACTCGTCACCAAACGGCTTGTCGATGCCGCGAAGCTGATGCAGCTCGACATGATGGACCACCTCATTATTGGCAGGCCCGCAGAGGGGAGGCTCCCCTATTATTCATTCCGTGAAGCTGGCTTGGTGCCGTGAGTTGCTTTTCAAAATCCAGCGGGATAGCTTCCCGGACTCTCCCGCATGTATCGCCTGCACGTCGCCCGAAACCTTCGCTCCCTCGCCTTTTTGCTGGTGGTCTCAGCGGTCGTGGCTGGCTGCGGTCTCTTGTGGTGGGCCAACAGCACCGGCATGCCCGAGCCCTGGCGGGCGATGATCGAGCATGAAATCAGCAAACAAGGCGCTTACATCAAGATCGGCGGCCTGAGCTACCTTCCCTTGCGCGGAGTGGTTGCCTCAGATGTGCGGGTTTTTTCCGATCCCGAACGCAAGCACGAGCTCTCCCGACTGG
>JBDSZP010000022.1:0-16215 GCA_039925065.1 Luteolibacter sp. | reverse complement strand
GGACGCACACGCATTTGTCCGCTCCGTCATCGCCGAACTCTACGGTGCCGACGCCGCTGCCAAGATCCGCATCCAATACGGCGGCTCCGTGAAGCCCGGCAACGCTGCCGAGCTGATGTCCTGCCCGGACATCGACGGTGCGCTCATCGGCGGTGCCGCACTGGAACCGCAGAGCTTCCTTGAAATCATCCGCAACGGTTCCGTAGACTGATTTCGGAATATTGAATTACCGCGAAGGTCGCAAGGTGTACGCACCTTGCGACCTTTTGCTTTTGGTGACTTATCGCTTCCCACGCGTCCCGGGAGGCTTTATTCATGCGCGCATGTCAGGCCACGCCCGCATCATCGCTTTCGCATTTCTTTTGCTCACTTCTTGGAGCCACGCAGATCACGTGGTCGTCACCGGCGGCCCGGCGATGCGGAAGTGGGAGAATTTGAGAGTCCCGGACGATCAGCACGACCGCTGGTGGGCGAATTTCGTCCGCGCCTCCACCCTCCGCATGGATGAAATCCGCAAGGCCTATGGTGCGAATGCGCCCATCGTCTGGATGGTCTATCAACCGAGTTATCTGAACCGCTCGCGCGAGGACGGCCAGCCCTACACCACTTGGATCTCGCAGGTGGCGGCTAAGAACAAGGCATCGCTTGTTTGGTTCAATGGTTCCGGAGATTTCATCCAACAACTCAATTCCAGGCCGCGCGGCTCGGTTGAAACCTTCGATTTCTTTGGTCACTCGAACCGCTATTGTTTCCTGTTCGATTACAGCAATGAAATCATGGGAGCCTCCACCGCATGGCTTCATGAAAAGGATCTTCCGCGCATCAAGTCCTCGATTTTCAGCCGCAATGCCTATTGCAAAAGCTGGGGTTGCCACACTGGAGAGAGCATGAGCGCCGCATGGAAAAGCGCCACCGGATTCTCCTTGGAAGGTGCCCGCGGACCGACCACTTACGCCGATGTCGGCCACGGCACCCTACCGATCGTGCATGGCAGTTGGGTGCGCTAACACCATTTCGAATTCAGGATTTAAGATTTAAGACATTCCATCTCATGACTCTCGCAGAACTCCAAGAGCTTTACGCCCTGCCATTTTTCGATCTCATCCAACGTTCCCGCGCCGTGCATCAGGCGAATTGGCCGGATGGGAAAATCCAACTTTGCACGCTGCTTTCGATCAAAACCGGCGGCTGTTCCGAAGACTGTGCCTACTGCACCCAGTCCGCCCGCTACGACACGGATCTCGAAAGCCAACGCCTCCTCTCGAAGGACTCCGTCATGGAAAGCGCCCGTGCTGCCCGTGAAAATGGCTCCACCCGTTTCTGCATGGGAGCCGCCTGGCGCGGGGTCCGTGGCGGGACCGAGCGCTTCAATCAAGTGCTCGAAATCGTGCAGGACGTTTCCTCTCTCGGCATGGAAGTCTGCGTGACCCTTGGCGAACTCGGCCCTTTAGAGGCTGTCGCACTGAAAGAAGCCGGTGTCACTGCCTACAACCACAATCTCGATACCTCGCCGGAACATTATCCAAACATCGTCACCACCCATACCTACGAAGATCGTCTCCGCACGATCCGTAACGTGCAGGACGCCGGAATGTCCGTCTGCTGCGGCGGCATTCTCGGAATCAGCGAGACGATCACCGACCGCCTCCGTATGTTGGAAGTGATTTCCAGCTTTAATCCGCAGCCGGAAAGTGTGCCTATCAATTCGCTCATGCCTATGCCCGGCACACCGTTGGCGGAAAATCCACAGGTCGATCCTCTCGACCTCGTCCGCATGATCGCACTTGCCCGCATCGCCGTTCCGGGTGCCAAGGTCCGCCTTTCCGCCGGCCGTACCCGTCTTTCCGATGAGACTCAGGCACTCTGCTTCTTCGCCGGAGCCAACTCGATTTTCTACGGAGAAAAACTCCTTACCGCCGAAAACCCCGGCGCGGAAAAAGACCTCGCACTGCTCAAGAAACTCGGCCTCGAAACACTTGAACCGTTTCCCGCCATGTCCGCCCCTGGACTGGATACCGCACTTCCCGCGAATCCAGCGGTTTGCGAGCGCGCAGGCTGCTGCGGCTGAGAGACATTTTCTGATAAAACCAGCGCATTTTGCGAAAACCCGTTCTGGACAGCTTGTCGGCCCATGCCTAGTTTTCCCACCTTTCCACCATACATCATGATCCGTAAACTCATTCCTGGCGCTTTGGCCCTCGGTCTTATCGCCACTTCCTCCGCCCAGAAGCCAGCCGCTGACGCCGCTCCTGCGAAGCCAGAAGCCACCACACCAGCCGTCGAAGTGCCAGCCAAGCCAAAGCTTGATCCCGCTGTCATCAAGACCGATTCCTCTTACGCGCTCGGTTTCCGCACTGGCGGCAGCTTCGCCCAGCAGTTCGGAAAATTCGGTGTCGGCGCTTCCGATCTCGATCCGGAAAATTTCCTCAAAGGATTCATGGCTGCGCTGAAGGGCGACAAGCCGGAACTCGCTGAAGCCAAACTCCAAGCAGCCATGGAAGCCCTCGGCGAGGTGCTTCAAGGCCGTGAAAAGGAAATGGCTGCCAAGAACCTCGAAGAAGGCAAAAAATTCCTCGAAGCCAACGGCAAGCGCAAGGAAGTCACCACCACCAAGAGCGGTCTTCAATACGAAGTGCTCGCCAAGGGCGGTGACGAAAAATACGTCCCTCCCAAGGAGGCTGGCAAGGATGCCGCTCCCGACAACAAGCAGTTCCTCGTGAACTACAAGGGCACGCTCATCAACGGCAAGCAATTCGACGCATCTCCTGAAGGTTCTCCGGTTCCAATGACGCTCCAAGTCGTCGAAGGCTTCAAGGAAGCCCTCACCACCATGCCGGTGGGTGCGAAGTGGAAACTCTTCATGCCGAGCAATCTTGCTTATGGCGAAGAGCGCCGCAGCGCCGACATCGCACCAAACAGCGTGCTGATTTTCGAACTTGAGCTCGTCAAGATCCAAGACGCACCTCCAGCTCCAGAAGGCGGAATGCCATTCCCAATGCCAGGCGGTGCCGGTGGCCCACAAGGCGGACCTGAAGGCGCTCCCGAGGGTGCTCCAGAAGGCGACCAATAAGACTCGCTCTTCTCAGATTTGATACCCAAGGCTGCCGGTTTGTCCGGCAGCCTTTTTTGTTTTGAAAATTCCACGAGGTCGAAGGTCAGCATGATTTGCGAAATCTGTAGGATTCCGTCGTCCAAATTCTGGCCCAAAGGGTCTATATTTCTCAGCCCAGCCCATCGGGCTGGGTCACCGTTCACTGAATTCATGCGCCCCAACGGGGCGCGATATCGGGGGGGACCGATCGCCCGGATCGCGACCTTTCAGGCCGCCATTGGTTTGTGCGGTTTGACCCAAGGCGTTGCCTTGGGCTGAGGAATATAGTCCCGTTGGGCCAAAGACTGGGAGATGATACCATTTTTCCATTCCATATATGCGACGCTCGCAGAACAATGAACTCGACCACATGATTGCGAAATTCGCGCCCGGTCAGCGCTCAGGGAGCAAATAGCGACGCTCGTGGGAACGGCGAACCAGGTCACATTTTGCGAAATCTGGCATGAAACACCGCGTTGCAGAGCAAGCAGAAGTTGCGCGGAGGACCCTGTTCTGATGTTATAGAGCCGCACCTTTCGATAGATAGAAAGATCACTCATGAAAAAAACTCTCCTCGCGCTGGTTTTGCTAGCGGTTGCCATTGTTGTCGGTTGGCAATTTCGAGGGAAATTTCGAAAATCCCAAGATAAGCTGACACTCTACGGCAACGTCGATATCCGGGGTGTCGACCTTGGCTTCCGGGTCGGCGGCAGATTGTTGGAAGTCCTCAAAGATGAGGGCGATACCGTGAAGACCGGCGAACTCCTGGCCCGCATCGATCGCCTGCCTTATGAAATCGAATTCGCCCGTGCCCAAGCCGATCTCGCCGCTGCCACCGCCGATCAACAGTTGAAACAAAACGGTTATCGGACCGAGGACATCGAACAGGCAAAGGCGTCCCTCGAAGAAAGTCACGCCAGCCAGAAGAACGCCGAAGGGGTGCTGGCCCGGCTTGCCAGCGTGGTCGATCACGGCGGTGCGTCGCGGCAGGATATGGAAACCGCCGCCTCCATGCTCGATCAGGTAAAACAACGCGTGAAAGCCGCCGAGGAAAAATTGAAACAACTCCAGGCAGGATTCCGTCCCGAGGAAATCGCCGCCGCCGTGGCACACGTCGCGCAAGCGAAAGCCGCCGCCGATGCCGCCGCGCTTCGCCTCGCCGATACCGAACTCAGGGCACCGTCCGATGGAATTGTCCTCACACGTGCGCTCGAACCCGGAGCCATCGTCCAAGCCGGTTCCACCGCCATTTCCCTCTCGTTGGAAAAGCCGGTCTGGATCCGCGCCTACGTCCATGAGCCGGAACTGGGACGAGTGCCGCCGGGCGCGAAAGTCCTCCTGACGATCGACGGTCGTCCCGACAGGCCGTTTCATGGCAAGGTGGGCTTCGTTTCACCACGCGCCGAGTTCACGCCGAAATCCGTGGAAACCGAGCAACTTCGCACGGCACTGGTCTATCGATTGCGGATCATCGTCGAGGATTCGGACGGTTCGCTCCGGCAGGGGATGCCGGTCACGGTTTCCCAGGACCCAACCCCGCAGTGATGTGTCGGATGTCGTCGTCAGTTTCGAAGGGCTTGCGAAATCCTTCGATGGAATGGCCGCGCCGGCTCTGGATGCGGTGAGCGGGGAAATCCGCACCGGCGTCATCACCGGCTTGGTCGGCCCGGACGGAGCGGGGAAAACCACGTTGCTGCGGCTCATCGCAGGACTGTTATTACCCGGCTCCGGCAGTGTCACCACACTCGGCAGGAACCCGGCTACCGACGCATCGGCGATCCATCTCGAGCTCGGCTACATGCCGCAGAAGTTCGGTTTATATGAGGATCTGACGGTGATTGAAAATCTAACGTTACACGCCGATCTGCGGAACGTCGTTGGTAAAGAGCGCGAGGAAACTTTCGAGCGCTTGCTCACATTCACCGATCTCAAGCGTTTCACCGGGCGATTCGCAGGAAAACTTTCCGGCGGCATGAAACAGAAACTCGGGCTGGCCTGCGCGTTGTTGGGGAAACCGAAACTACTCCTGCTCGACGAACCCGGCGTCGGAGTGGACCCGATTTCACGTAAGGAACTCTGGAGCATGGTCGGCAAACTGGTGGACGAAGGCATCGCCGTGGTCTGGAGCACTGCCTATCTGGACGAAGCCGAGCGATGCGGTACGACGTTGTTGCTTCATGAGGGAAAGCTCATTTTCTCCGGTGCTCCGGACACCATGACCGCGTCCCTGGAAGGACGCTGCTGGCAATTGAAAAGTCCAGAGGGAAACAAACGCCGGATGCTCGCGCGGGCACTCTCACGTCCGGAAGTCAGCGATGGCACGATCCAAGGGCGCCACTTGCGGCTGACGTTTCGGGAGGGTTCGAAGACGTTTCCTCCTCAGGAAATCGGCGCGGCCCCGGAAACCGAATGGAAACCGGTGAAGCCACGTTTCGAAGACGCTTTCATCGACCGGATGGGCGGCGGTCCCGGCGGTGAATCGGTGCTCGCGCAGCACGTTCGCGAGATCCCCGGCGATGGCTCGGTCGTCATCGAGGCGGACAAGCTCACCAAGAAATTCGGTGACTTCGCCGCCACCGACGAAGTGACATTCCAAGTCCGCCGTGGCGAGATCTACGGGCTGCTAGGTCCTAATGGCGCGGGCAAATCCACCACGTTCAAAATGATGTGCGGGTTGCTCAAACCCACATCGGGGCGGGCGATGGTCGTCGGGCTCGACCTCCGGCACAGTGCGGGAAAAGCGCGGCAGAAACTCGGCTACATGGCGCAGAAATTTTCCCTCTACGACAATCTATCGGTCCAGCAGAACCTTGATTTCTTCTCCGGTATCTACGGCCTCACCGGTGCGGCGCAACAGAAAATGACCGGGACAATGGCAGAGATTTTCCACCTGCAACCGTTCCTCAAATCAAAGACAGACTCGCTTTCGCTCGGCTTCAAACAACGCCTCGCGCTTGCCTGCTCGGTGATGCACGAGCCGGATATCCTGTTTCTCGACGAACCCACCTCCGGCGTGGATCCCGTCACCCGTCGCGAGTTTTGGACGCACATCAACGGCCTCGTCGAGCGCGGCGTGACCGTCATGGTCACCACCCATTTCATGGACGAAGCCGAATACTGCGACCACATCGGACTCGTCTATCGAGGACAGCTCATCGCCAATGGCACACCGGATGAACTCAAGGCCCTCGCAGCAACGCCGGAGAATGAAGATCCATCGATGGAGGAAGCGTTCATCGCACTGATCACTGGAAAGGAGGAGTCGTGAGGCCTCTGTGGCGAGGCTCCTTTCCGGCTGCTGGCTCCGCTGCCCGCGCTACCGAGTGCTCGGCTCGGCATTCCGAATACTCCGCCTGACGGGATTAATACTCTGTATGGAAATCCTAGTACTCCGCGCCGGATTCCTAGTAATCTGCTCGGGATTCCTAGTAATCTGCTGGGGATTCCTAGTACTCGGCAGGGGAAGCAGAGTTCTAGGCACGGGAAGATTAGTAATAAGCGCGGGAAAATTAGTACTCGGCACGGCGCACCGAGTAGAAATGGAGGCCGATTCCCACTAATTCCATAGTCATTATTGGGGCTGGCCCAACGGCGAAAATCCGGACCTCGTCGAACACGTGATTTCAGGCGGTGCCACCCTCACCACTCCGGACGGCATCAGGAATGTATGCCTTGGTTCCAAGGGTGAGCTGATCACCACGTTCGAATACAACGACACGCAGGTTTACAAGGATGGTGCATGGAAAACATCCGACGCGTATGCCAAGGCCACCGACATCAGCGCGGACGGCACGGCCATTGAAGGCAATCAGGGCAACCTCAAGGCCCCCATCTACATCAACGGAAAATGGACCGATATCGAGAAAACGGCTCCGATACCAACCGACGCATCCGGCCCGCCGAGCCCTTGGCATGATTCATCGGTCAACCTGATGGACACCACGGAGCATGGTTGGATTCTGGCGGAACGGGGTGAATATGGTGCCTATCAACACGCCGCAATGATGCCGATTCGGGCGGAGGCGAAGTATATTCAGGAATTCTATCCCGGCGTGGAAACCAAGGTAGCCGTTGGCGTGGACGATTTTTCCATCGGCAGCGCCGAACCGGGAGACACGGTAAAAGACCGTATCTGGATCATGGCTCCTCTGGGTGGACCTGCGAAATCCGTCACCATCAAATGTCCGCTCAAATTTGATTACTCGGCGGTGATGAGCGCCCCGGTATCGATTTCGGTGATTCCGCAGGGCGGGGAATTCTCCTGGCTCCCGAAAATCCACTCTCCGTCAGTTCAACCGCCGGCACCGCATCTGGAGCGGATATCGCTCCGGAAATCCTTCTCGACTCACAGGATGCCAGTGCGCCAGGTGGTCATGTCACGGTCACTTCGGTGAGCAAATCCATCGGCCTGAAGGTGATGAAACAGCGGACCGTGAAGGTCACCCTCTATAAGGTCACAAAACAAACGGCAAATCAGGCCGACAATACGGCAGATCAGACGCCCGATGCGATTGAACTGCAAAAATTCCTGAACGATATTTTCAAACCCCAGCTGAATGTGAGCTTTGACGTGAAATATGCGGATTCTCCGCTGAGCTTGAATTGGGATGTGCCATCGAATCCGGCTGATCCCGCCTCTGGAAATGGCATTCTGGATAGCAACGCTGACGACAATGAATCCATTTCTGCCGAGCTTGACAATATTCTAGGTAATCGGCCGTCTGGAAGACCTGAATCTAATATTGATGTCTTTTTATTAGGCACCGATCACTTCATCAACAACGTTGCCTGGGCCACGACCCGACGCACGGAGAATGGCAATGGAGCGAATGCTTGTTGGGTGGTAGGAGATGCATTGCAAGGAAGAAGCATGACAGCTTTGATGAGAACGATTTCTCATGAAATCGGCCATGTGTTCGTGGGATATGGCCACCGGACCTAATGGGTGACAAAGGGCCTGCCCCCCTACCCGGAACAGATCATAGCCGCCGCTTGATGGTAAGCGGACAATTGGCAGATGCAAGAGGCTCTCTCTTGGTGAAAAAAGAATGGGATAAAGCCGAGGAGTGGCTCAAATCCCAAATTGACGACAAAGAACCACAATGAACGTCACTATTCAGGCAATCATCCTAATTCTTAGCATGCATTTTGTTTTACATGCTGAGGAACAATCTGCAGAAAGAAAAGCTTGGCTTGCTGAGAGACGGGCAATGGTCGAGCGAGCAAGAACGATCTCTGATGAACAAACTATTATTGATCTATCAAGAATCGTTCGAGGAATTGGTAGTAATTTGCCCAATGCTTCTGAAGAAGCAAAGCAGCTCTACCTTGAAGCGCTTGATCTACTTAAAGCAAACCCCGGCTATGCCGAATATTATCGAGATCGAGTCATAACTGCTAGGAAGAAATATGAAGGTGCCCCAGAGGGAAGTGCTAATCAATCCGTCTACCGTCATGATTTACAAGATGCCCAAAACGACAGTTTTGCAACTCTACAGCGAGTTCCAAGTGTCGAGAGTGTGCGTGTTCTCGGTGAGTTTCTCAGCGATGATCGGGGAAGAATCACCTTACCCAAGGATGCCACCGAAGACCAAAGGGAACGTGCCAAAGTGGAACGCCCCAATTCGAGTTATGCCGCAGAATCCTTGTTTAATCTGCCACTCAATTACGAGCCACGCAAAAGACGCAATGAATATGATTTCAAAAGGAGCGATATTGATTTGTGGCGGGTGTGGTATGAACAAGTGAAATTTGGCAAGCGCACGTTCCGCTTCGTGGGTGATCCGACGGAATACGACCTCGATGGTCCGGCCCCCAAGGAAAAGCTCCAGCGCATCGAGCGTGATCGGAAACGGGATGAGGGGCGTGCCGCAGGTCACAAGAACTCATCTTCCGGTTCTGAGACTGCTTCTACGGTTGCCTTTGTAGGCAGGCCGATGTCCATCGCCGGGATTTTCGCTGCGAGTGGCCTATGCGCGACGGCGGTGTGGTATTTCCTGAAAAGACGAAAAGCGGCGTGATCACACTAAGTCTCAGACGATCTCCCATGAAAGCGGCCATTGCCCCTGGGAGATGGCCATCCGGGTGAAGGAGGGGTTCTCCTCTCGGAATCTGTGGTGAAAGGGCGCTTGATGGTCAGCCGCCTCAAGATCCGCCGCCTGGGGGCGATGTCCTCATTGTCTCGTTGCCACGGAGTAGGTTGCCAAATGACCTCACCCGGATCACCATGGGTTCGCTGGCCTCCCGATCCGGGGCGGCGCGCGATGATCTGAAACCACCCGACACCTTGGACCCATCAGGAAAATGCGATTCAGCGGGACAGGGCCACAAAACGTGGATCTCCTGGCGGCGGTTGCGGGCGCTTTGTTGGAAGGAAACTCTGCAGATTTTCCGTGATCCCAGCAGCATCCTGATCGCGTTCATCATGCCGGTGGTGATGCTTTTCATTTTTGGTTACGGCATTAATCTGGATTCCTCGAGGTTGAGGGTCGGGTTGTGGATGGAAGACACAGGGGCGGAGGCCAACGGATTCGCGGCGGCGCTGGGCGGTTCGCCATATCTCGATTTGTACACCTTTCCTTCCCGGGCGGCGATGGAACGGGCGATGGTGGATTCGCAGATCCGCGGGTTCGTGGTGGTGCAGGAGGATTTCTCGAGGAAATTAAAACTAACCGGCGAGACCGCGCCGGTGCAGTTGGTGGCGGACGGATCGGAGCCCAACATCGCCCAATTTGTCCGGGCGACGGTCAACGGCGTCTGGCAGACTTGGCAGATGGAGCGGGCCGATGATCGCGGAGAGAAAATGAAACCTGAGATTTCGATGGAGCCGCGCTACTGGTTCAACCCTTCCGCCGAGAGCCGGAATTTCATCATCCCCGGATCGATCACCGTGATCATGACCGTCATCGGTGCGATCCTCACTTCCTTGGTCGTGGCTCGCGAATGGGAGCGTGGCACGATGGAGGCGCTGCTGGCCTCGCCCATGACCCGGACCGAGCTGTTATTGAGCAAGATCCTGCCGTATTACCTGCTCGGCATGATCTCGCTGTTGCTCTGCGTGGCGGTGGCGCATTGGATCTTGAAAGTGCCATTTCGCGGCACGATCACCGCGTTGTGGGTGGTGGGCTCGTTTTTCCTGCTCAGCGTGTTAGGTATTGGTCTGGCGATTTCCACAGGGATGCGCAATCAGTTCAATGCGGCGCAGGCTGCCTTGAACGCAGCGTTTCTCCCAGCGGTGATGCTGTCAGGATTCATCTATGAAATTTCCAGTATGCCGGTGGCGCTGCGGGCGTTCACTCATATCATCCCGGCCCGATATTTCGTCTCCTCGATGCAGACGATTTTCCAAGCAGGCGCGATTTGGAAACTGCTGCTGCCCGACATTTTGATGCTGATGGGAACCACCGTCTTTTTCATCGCACTCACGGCGAAACTCACGCGAAGGAGGATGGAATGAACTTCTTCAGGCGCATCCACTCGTTGGTCCGCAAGGAATTTCAGTCGCTGCTGAGCACCAAGTCCGGGCGCTTGCTCCTCGTGATGCCCGTCCTTCTGCAAACGGCGCTGTTTCCCTTTGCCGCCACTCTGGAGGTGAAAAACGCCTCGCTCGCCGTGTTCAACGAGGACGAGGGCCGCGCCTCGGTCGAGCTGATGCAACGTTTCGCCGCGTCCGGTGCTTTTACTGAAATTATCCCGGTGTGGAGCGGGCCGGATGTCGATCACGCCATCGGCACCCGCGAGGCATTGTTAGCCGTCCACATCCCTTCGGATTTCTCGCGGAAAATCGCGGCCGGAGAAACGTCGCCGGTGCAAGTCCTACTCGACGGACGCCGCTCGAACAGTTCGCAAATCGCCTTCAGTTACCTGCAATCCGTGCTCGACGTCTATCTGAAGGAACGCGCCGCCGCCGCAGGGCGCGTGCTGCCGTCGGAAATCGTCGCCCGGAATTGGTTCGTCCCGAATCTGGAATACACCCATTTCATTCTGCCCAGCCTGGTCGCCATCATCACCACCATCGGCTCGCTGATTGTGACCGCCCTATCAGTCGCGCGGGAACGGGAGCAGGGGACCTTCGAGCAGCTTTTGGTCTCACCGCTCACGCCGGAAATGATCATGATCGGCAAGGCCATCCCTGCCATCTGCGTCGGCTTTTTCCAAGCCACACTGATTCTCCTGGCGGCGGTGTTCGTCTATCACGTTCCGTTCCAGGGCAGCCTGATCCTGCTCTATGGCGGAATGTTTTTCTACGCCCTGGCGCTCGTCGGTGTCGGGTTGTTCATTTCATCGATCAGTAAAACCCAGCAACAGGCGTTTCTCGGGGCGTTCGTTTTCATGGTTCCCGCCATCCTGTTATCGGGGTACACCGCGCCGGTGGAAAATATGCCGCTATGGCTCCAGCGCATCACCTGGGCCAATCCCGTCCGCCACTTTGTGGAAATCGTCAAAGGCGTGTTTCTCAAGGATGCCTCGCCGGAACGGGTCTTCAGCCTGATCCTGCCACTGGTCGTCATCAGCAGCATCACCCTCACGCTGGCCGCCGTGATGTTCCGACGGAAGAGCGCGTGAATGAGAGTTGATGTCTGATAGGGGACGGGCCCGCAGGAGTGGTCCGCACAGTCTCTGTTCTCTTTCACTCGGCATCATCGCCCCCATCGGCCACGGCGGATAGGGTGGCGACGTGCCGGGATCCGGTTGGGAAGGCCCGCAAGGGGCGAATCGGCAAAGCCATGACTGGAGATAGCTGGATGCGGGAGATTCGCAAGTCCGGTTCGGAGGAGCGGTGCAAACCAATGCGCCATCCCTACCTCTACCTCGCTTTCCTCCACTTTCAGTTACGCCCGCTTTCGTTGAATCCGGGAACCGGGCGGTCTCAGGCATCAAGGTTCGTAGAAATGCTCATGCTCTCCGATGGTGACACTCCATTGCAGGAAACCCAGCCAATCGGTGTCCTCACCATCGAAGCTTCCTGAATTTCCGCCGAGATGGCTGGCACCGAGCCGCAGGAGATTGGAATCGCTGAAATGATAGGTCAGATAGGCGGAAAGCGAATTCTGGGTCGTCCGGGTGCGGGTCTCCTCAGCGAGGCCGTCTCTATCGAGGTCCGCTAGGGACCATATTTCAGGCTGGAACCAGTCATAGCGGATGCCCGGCTCCCAGTTCTTTCCGATCCGGTATTGAGCGTAAACATAGGCCCCATCCGAAGTGATTGACTGATGCGGATTTTGCCGTGGAGAATTGAACGGGTGGTCATAAAATGCGCCATCGGATTTCCCGCGAAGATACTCGCCGCCCATTTCCAGTCGATCGGTGGTCGCGGAGTCCGGTTGACAAATGAGTTTAAAATCGGCGCTGCCGAGTTGTTGTATGCCAAACTCCGTGCCGTGGGCGTAATCGATCCCAAGGTCCAGGGTGGTGTTGTCCCCGAGTTTGAAGTCTTTCGCCGCGCGACCATAATACATGACATCGCCGAACGAGCGCATGCTGTCATATGCAAAAGAAGAATCGCGGCCTTGCAAGTTATAGCCGATGCTATCCACCGCGCCGGCCGTGAGGCGGACATGTTGGTTGTTCGGTGGAATCCAGCTCAGCTCGACGCCTTGGGATGTCGTGTCGCCACCGAGCATGCCAGCCAATGCTGTCGGACGGTTGGGGAACGGTAGATCGTGGCTGTGAACTTTTCCCAGCATGGTGAAATCCGCGTAGAATTGTCCTCCTTTCAGCGCCAACCCGTAGGGGAGTGCGGTGGTTTCGATGGCAGCCTCAATCACACTGAAGCCAGACCCATAAAAATGATTCAGCTGCTGCGGTGCGGGTTCATCCTGGGACGCAACGACCATGTAGGCGCGGGCGAATTGATCAACGTTGGTTTGCGCCGTCAACTCGAAGTCGCGAAGGTCGAATTCCACATGGTTCGCGCTCGCCGAGTAGGCAGCAACGGTATCGATCGCCATGGAAAACTGCGGATTGAACCCGCTTCGTTTGACTACAGAGAGAACATCGGCTGGCAGGTTGTTCTGTAAATCCGGTTCGTGGCGCGCTGGCGGAGATTCGATGACGGCCTGGGAATCGCTGAGCTCAGGGGAGGGCCGGGTCTTGCGATGGGATGGTTTCGCCTCAGTCTCGGCAGGCTCTGTTGGGGCTGGGTGGATTTTGACCTGCTGCTGCAATTCCTTGACCACTTTCGTGAGATCCTGGACTTGCTGGCGGAGTTCAGCGATTTCGGCTTTTGTCGGATCGGCGGGTTCTTGCGCCAGAGTGATGGAGGTCGATGCAGCTAGCAGAGTGAGACTGACGATGGCGGGATGGCGGATAGGCTTCATTGTGAAATTGGAAAAATGGCGGTGCCGCAATGACAGATGTGCAACGCGCCGCAAAGCGACGGCCGCAGTATAGCAGTTTCCAACAAGAGCAAGATGAATTCGATAGTTGCCGGAAATTTTTGATAATGAAATCATTTAGATAGTAAAGTCTATCGAGAGATTTTCCCTGGCTCAGAAATCTCTTGAAATGATAACTTTCTAAGTTCTCCCGTGCAGAGCCGCAGAGAGCACGAGAACATCGAAGGGAAGAAAAAACTCAGCGGCTCTGCGCGAGAATCCCTCTTCGTGCCCGCATTTTTCAGACTTCCTCTCAAGCATTTTCCAGAACCCAGCGGTATTCCCCGGCGATCTGTTCCTCCACCGGACGTTGGAGGCCTTCTGGCAGCACTCCCCAAGTGTAGGTTTCGATTTCGTAATGCTGGCAAGCGTCCATGTTTTCCCGTCGCCACTCCAGCACTTCGCGGGTTTGGTCACGGGTGGCGCGCAAGGGCGAGGCCGGTTCCGCATCGAGAGGGATGTGGAAATGGACGCGCATTTCCTCGGATTTTGCGGGGTCGCAATCCCCGGTTTCCATAGCTTCGAAGAATAGCGGAAGATCGGCGAAACGAGTGATGAGGCCATTCCCACTCCGTAGCAGAACCTGATGGAAATAGACCGGCTCATCGAACGATCTGATCGCGGCGAGTGCCGCCGGATCGCGGGGATCGAGAGCGAGGGCGCTGGATAGATGGATTTTCGAGATCCGGATGCCAGCCTCGGTGAGGGCGTCGAGCGATGTTCTTGCCGCGTCATATTCGAGGGCGAAATGGCAGGCATCGTAGTTCACGCCGATCCGCCTGCGGATGATGTTAGTGTTCGGTGCGGCGGCGTTCAAACGTTCGAAAAACGCCAGTGTTTCAGCGGTATTCTCAAAGTGGCCGAGCGGCTCGGGTTCCAGGCCGAGGTGAAAATCATGACCGGTTTTCTCAGTCAATTCGTCGAGCCATGTGCCCAGCTTGATGAGATTCGCGAGGATCGCCGGTTCATCCGCGTGGAAGGTTTTGTGAGAGCCGGGCAGGGTGGAGACTGAAGCTCCGGTTCCTGGGAGTGCGATCACGGATAGAATTTTGAAAAGATCCTTCGTGTAATCCAGCCGCGCTTGGTCCGTCCAATCCGGCATGAACACCTGTTCCTTCACCCGCGTGCCGTGGAAACTGCCATAGGGAAATCCGTTGATCGTGAAAACATACGTGTTCGTTTCCTCCAGCCATTTCTTGAATTTCACCAGATGATCGCCGTCTAGCAATTCCCTCGCCGCCACCGCCGAGAGCCGCAGACCGATGGCGAACGGTTCTTCCGCAGCCAAGGTGTTCGATTCCCGCAGGCGGTCGCGCACCGCAAGCACGTGGGTTTCCAAAACCGTCTTGGTCGTTTTCCAAGTCTCGGCGGGATGGATGTTGGTGCAGTAGGAGAGGTGGGAGGATGCGAGTTTCAAAAGCGGTGAAAATGAGGTTGTGCGGGATTTTGGCGGGGAATCCGATTGAGTCGAGAGCTGTTTGGAAATCGTAAGCGCTGATTCGAATACACCTGCCACCACGCAACCGAACTGCTGTGGCGCGTCATAGAAAACGGTTGGTCCGTTCATTCGGACGCCGGCAAAAGTCGTCCTGAGCACTGAAATCCACGCGAACTCAGAGGAGAGCGTTCTCCCAGATTTCCGCCTTGAAGCCGGTGATGACCTTGCCATCGCTGATGAGGAAAGGGCGCTTCACCAGATTTCCGTTCTTGGAAAGCATCGCGATCGCTTCCTCCTCGCTCATGCTGGAGAGTTTGTTCTTGATTCCGAGATCCCGGTAATCCGTGCCGGAGGTGTTGAAAAGCCGTCGCAGGTCGCCGCTGAAATATTTCATGGCCGTTGTCAGTTCTTCGACTGTCGGCGGAGTTTCGCGGATCGCTTTCACTTCATGTTCGATGCCATTTTCAGCGAGCCATTTGAGGGCCTTGCGGCAGGATTCACAGTTCTTGTAGGCGTAGATGGTTCGCATGGGTGAATCTTGCTTACCCTCCGCAGTTGTGCAAGGTTCTCCGTCCATTGATGAAATACGCCCTGCTTGAAAAGATCCGCGCCGAGTTGCGTTCGCGCTTTGAATTGCTTTCACGAGCTGCATTTGAAGCCCACGCCGCCGCCACTGATCCGGGCAGCAAGGCAGAAGGAAAATACGACACCCGCAGCTTGGAAGCCTCCTACCTCGCCGCCGGACAAGCCCGCCAAATCGACGAACTCGCCGAAACCGTGCGCATTTTCGACAACCTCACCCTCCCTGACTTCGCCCCGTCCGACCCCATCGACGCCGGAGCCCTTGTCGCAACCGAAATGCGCGGGGAAACCGTCCATTTCCTCCTCGTCCCCACCTCCGGCGGCCTCGAAATCAAACACGAGGACATCGAAGTCACCCTCCTCACCCCCGACAGCGCCCTCTATCGTAAGCTCCTAGGCATGCAGGTCGGCGAGGAACTGGAAATGCCGGCTCTGACCGTCACGGGCGTGAGCTGAGGCGTTGTGCGCGGAGCTAAGCAAGGCGCTTCTTATCAGGTGAAAGACCTGATGTTTCAAAACCTAGCCAGTAAAAACTACCGAGTGTTGAAGTTATGGTAGCTAACAAATCGGAAAATCGCGGGAGACACCGCGTTAACAACAAGAACCCGGAGGCTGCCTTGGAGGTCGAAGGATGGGGAAACAACATGATTGAAGCGTACACAGACTGCCCGGCGCAGCGCGCCCTCTGAATGCGAAGCCACACCGCAGGTCCCAAAGGGACAAAATCA
>JBDSZP010000021.1:0-4442 GCA_039925065.1 Luteolibacter sp. | reverse complement strand
GATCAGCGTCCGAAGCTCCGCTTGAAAAGCTTCTTGGTTGGTCTTCGCGAATTGCTGGCCCACCTTGTTGCATTCGGCCATGACCTGCGGGAGCATTTTCAGAGATTTATGGCCCACAGGAGATTCGTAAAAGGCCAGCAGTTGTTCGATTTCCTGAGGGCTGAACGACTTGTCATAGACCTTCGCCATTTCATCGGCGATCGCGGGATCGTCGAAAGTCTTGGCGAAAAACCGTTCCGCAGCCTCACTGATTTCCTTGATCCCTTCTTCCGGGATTCCCTGCTTTTTGAATCGTTCGAGCAGAGGAGCAAATGCGACCTTGGCTTGGTCTTTGGCCGTTTTGGAAAAGTCGATCATGGCGATGAGCCGTTTCGCCTGTGGCGAAGCGTCTTCCGCCCTTAGAACGACAGTGCCGAGCCCGGCGATGGCGATTGCCCCGAAGAGGGTGCGGAACAGGTGAGTTTTCATGAAGAAGTTCAGATGGAGGCTGTTGGGAATCCTGCGGACCAACCGAAGCTTTTGGGCATCGGTTGGTTAACGGTCGTTGGGACTACGCTACCGCTGCGGATGTTTCCAAGGTGAAAAGCTCGCGGGCGTCGGCGATGGAGCCGGTGATGGCAGCGGCGGCAACCATGACGGGCGACATCAGGACAGTGCGTCCGGTGGGTGATCCTTGGCGGCCTTTGAAATTCCGGTTGGAAGAGGAGGCGCAGAGTTGGTCGCCGACGAGCTTGTCCGGGTTCATGGCCAGACACATCGAGCAACCTGCGGCGCGCCATTCGAAGCCAGCCGCGCGGAAGATTTCCGGCAGGCCTTCCTGTTCGCACTGGATGGCAACGATCTGGGAGCCGGGAACAACGATGGCTTGCACGCCTGCCGCGACCTTGTGGCCTTGGATGTATTTCGCGACTTCGCGGAAATCGGAAATGCGGCCGTTGGTGCAGGAGCCGATGAAAGCAACGTCGATTTTCACTCCCTTGATCGGAGTGCCGGCACCGAGTTTCATGTAGGCGAGAGCTTCCTCGATGGAGGCTTTTTCCAATGGAGTCGAAGCGGTGGCGGGATCCGGAATGGACTCGGAAATCGAGATTCCTTGGTCCGGGGAAATGCCCCAAGTGACGGTCGGCTCGATATCGGCGGCGTTGATTTTGACGATGTCGTCGAAATGCGCGTCCTTGTCGGATGCGAAGGAAAGCCAGCGGGCAGCGGTCGCATTGAAATCAGCCATGTCCACGTAAGGACGGCCGCTGAGGTAGGCGACGGTTTTTGCATCCGGATTGACGTAGCCGCAACGGGCACCGCCTTCGATGGACATGTTGCAAACGGTCATCCGCTCTTCCATCGACATGCGGTCGAAAACATCGCCGGCGTATTCATAAGCGTAACCGATGCCGCCGTTCGCGCCGAGGAGGCGGATGATGTGAAGAATCACGTCCTTGGCATAAACGCCGGGCGCGAGATCGCCGTTCACTTCGATGCGACGGACTTTCATTTCCTGTAGGGCGATGGTCTGGGTGGCGAGGACGTCGCGGACCTGGCTGGTGCCGATTCCAAATGCGATGGCTCCGAAAGCGCCGTGAGTCGCGGTGTGCGAGTCGCCGCAAGCGATTGTCGTCCCAGGCTGGGTGATACCCTGCTCTGGCCCGACGACGTGGACGATGCCTTGTTTCCCGGAAGCGAGGTCGAAATAAGTGACGCCGAAATCGTCGCAGTTCTTGCGGATCGCGTCGATCATCTCAGCCGCGAGCGGATCGGCAGGCTGGTCCTGATTGATCGTCGGGACGATGTGGTCAATGGTCGCGAACGTGCGCTGCGGGAATTTCACCTTCAGCCCGAGATCGCGGAGCATGCCGAAAGCTTGTGGTGAGGTGACCTCGTGAATGAGGTGCGTGCCGATGAAGAGCTGCGTGCGGCCGTCGGCGAGAGTTCCGACGGTGTGAGCGTCCCAGACTTTTTGGAAGAGGCTTTTTCCCATGATAAAAATGCCGCCGTGGTTCGCGGCGGGGCGGGAAATTGGCCACTCGGATTCAGAATGTCAAAGCCACATGCGTTTTCACCCCAGAAAAGGCGGCAATGCGCCGGAAATTCAGCGCAGCTCGATAATCAGGCCGGTGACGATTCCAGCAAGAGCGATCAAAGCGATCAAGACTCCGAAGATTTTCAGCCACTTTTTGGAAACACTGCGGTTTGACGCTTTTCCATCCACCCATTCATCCCAAGATGTCTGGCGCTTACTACCAGAACGGTGGTAGTGGCGAAGGTGCCCGCTGAAACGGGACTCATCATCGGCGAGGAGAGGAGGCTTCATAAAACAAACAGCCGATCAGATGGCAAATGATCCACTCCTTGTGAAGCTCCAATTTAAAAACTTTTTGACATCAATGAAAAGCGCCCTTCCGCAGAGGCAGAAGGACGCGTGATCATTTCCTATGAAATTACCCGAGCCCGGATTACTTCGAGGAGTGGGATTCCACGTGTGTCTCGGTAGTGGTCTGGATCTCCTGGAACTGGGGAAGCGGACGCAGGCCCGGTGGCTTCGGCTCACCGGTGCAGCACACGCAGGAGGCGGACAGGAGCGCGAAAACAGAGGCGACAAGTGCGGTAAGAATACGGATCATGGATCTGTGAGGTTTTATGAGAAAGTGAAAGGTTTTAGCATGTCAGCATGCCGGAAAACAGAATTGCCCGGCGCTCCACTCGGAGTGTCGGGCAAAAATGGAATTACTTGGAAGGCGTGACGTAAGCAGGATGGCTCGGAGCAGGAGCGGCGCTTGGGCAGCAGGAAGCAGCGAGAACAGCGGCGGCAGCAGCAATGAAGGCAAGTTTCATAAGGTAAATGAGTTGGTTTTTATTTGGATTCTGGCATGAGACGCACACCAGTTGACTGCGAGATTAGCGGTCGAGTTCATCCCTGCAAGGCAAAAGACGAGGCAGCAATTTCAGACGCATTGCGCCAAGTAGAATGACACCGGAGGAGTGCTGAGAAATCAGCTTTAGGCAGTCGTTGCGCCAGAAAGAATGACACCCGGATGAAATCACTATCTGGGATCATGAGTCACACGAGCAAAGAACAATATCTGGAGAGCTGCCGACAGCGGTATCGAAGCAGGAACCGGGCAGGAAAAAGCGCGATGATCGACGAGGTCAGCGATACCCTCGGCTGGGATCGCAAGCACGCCATCAAGGCCCTCAACGGCAAAGTCACCCTCGGCAGCAAGGCCAAGCGGCGCGGCTCCAAGCCCACTCACGGTGCCGTGGAGCAAGCCGTCATCGTCGCCATCTGGAAACATAGCGAGCAGCCCTGCGGCGTCCGACTCAAGCAAACCCTCCCACTCTGGCTCGACAGCTATCAGGCCCGCCACGGAGACATCGGAGCCGCCACCCGTGCGAAAATCCTCCGCTACAGCCCACGCACCCTCGAGCGCATCACCGCCCCCCATCGTGGCACAGACAGCGGCCGGATCGGGCGCAAAACCGGCCGCGCCAGCAACCGCATCAAAAAACTCATTCCCATCCGCTGCGGCCCACAAGCCTTCGACGCACCCGGCTGGTTCGAGGCCGACACAGTCTCCCACGGCGGCGGCAGCAGCAGCGGAGCCTTCCTCTGGAGCCTCACGCTCACCGACTTCCACAGCGGCTGGACCGAGCTCGCCGCGCTCTGGGGCAACAGCGGAGGCGAAGTGCGCAGCGGCCTCGAACGCATCGAAAAACGCCTGCCCTTCCCCATGCTCGGGTTCGACTGCGACAACGGCAGCGAATTCCTCAACGAAATCGTCGAAGCCTATCTGTTACGGCGCAACCGCGGCGTCGAATGGACCCGCTCGCGCGCCTACAAAAAGAACGACCAGGCCCACGTCGAACAGAAAAACTTCACCCACGTCCGGCAACTATTAGGATACGGCCGCTTCAGTGATTTAGCACTCAAAGCCCAAGTCGACGAGCTCTACGAAAAGGCCTGGCTGCCGCTGCGCAACCACTTCACCCCTGTCATGAAGCTCATTGAAAAACAACGGACCGGCAGCAAAGTCCGCAAGAAATACGACACCCCGGCCACTCCCTGCGACCGGCTGTTAGCCTGCGCCAAAGTCAGCAAGGAAACCAAAAACCAACTCCGCCAAACCCGTGCCGCCCTCGATCCGATGAACCTCGCCGCCGACATCGAGGTCCGGCTCGGGCGCATCTTCACCCTCGTCGCCCACATCGAAGAAGACCGTCAGGATGAGATAGAGCGCGCCGGGCAGCCCCCCGTGGGCGGCGCCGTGGGGGCGGCCTCCGTTCCGGCTCCGGTCGCTACCGCTCCCTGCGCCTCCCCTGCGTCCGCCCCCACGGAAACCCTTGTCAAATCCACTCCAAAGAACCAAAACCAAACCAAGCGCCGGGTGTCATGAATCCTGACGCAACGACCTACCCCCTCCGGTGTCATTTATCATTGGCGCAATACG
>JBDSZP010000020.1:0-41773 GCA_039925065.1 Luteolibacter sp. | reverse complement strand
TTGACCAACTTGGCGTCAACGCAGATCAAGTCACCACCGAAGCAAAATTCGTCGAAGACCTCGGAGCCGACTCGCTCGACACCGTGGAACTCGTCATGGCTTTCGAAGAAGAATTCGACATCGAAGTTCCGGATGAAGAAGCTGAGAAGCTTCAAGCTGTCGGCGACGTGGTGACCTACATCACGAGCCAACAAGCCTGATTCCGCTAGGCAAAGTTTTGCAAAAGGGCGGGCTCCTCAGGGGTGTCCGCCCTTTTCTTTGCAATCCGCCGTTTCCGGGAGAGAATACCCCCCCATGCATTCGCCAGACGATATCCATTACGCGCTTGAAACGACGAAGGTTCTTCGTGAGCCGGACCGTCGTATCGACACCTTTGGTGAAACTCGTTTTGAGTTCCAGCTCATCAGCGAATTGATGGACCGGAGTGGAGAAGTCCGGATCCGCACTGGCGCGGTGGAAGCGATGCGCCCCCGCATCCTCCGGCCCTCGGCCTACAACGAAGTCGAGCTCGATGGATTCGATCCCACCGCCCGGGCCCGTTTCGATCAGATGGTCGAAAAATTTCGAGCGGAAGGCAAGGACCTCGCATTTCTCCAATACGGCTTCCAGTTCCGCCGCGGCAACGTCCACGAGGAAATCATCCACGATTCCATGGACTCAGTTCGTGAACGAGTGCTTGAAGACATCCGCAAAACTGGCAATCCTTCCCTCGCCGTCATTGAAGGCGTTGACGACGCATGGGAAATCTCCATCCTCAAATTCTCCTTCGAAATGATCCTCCGCTCCCATGAGATCAACGCATTCGATTTCAAGCGCCGCGGTCTTATCTGAAGATCTCTCGCACTTGCCCATGAGTTTTTGGACGTTCCTTAAGATTCTCGCAGCCCTCGGCGTGATGGCCGTCATGGCCTTCACCGGCCTGCTTGCCTATCACGTTGTGGTCGCTCCACTCGGCGGGGTCTTCGCAAAAGTCATTCCAAATCCATCGGAAGTCGTCGGTAAACAGCCTGATACCGACTTCGCGAAAATGCTCGATTCCGCCGAGCTCCCCGATATCGACCCCGGCGAAAAAGCCTTCCAGAAAGCCCACGAACTCCTCGCCCTAGGCAAACTCGACGAAGCCCGCGAAAAGCTCGTTTCCATCGTCAACATTTACCCAACATCGCCGTCCGCGCCGGATGCCCGCAGGATCGTCGGGGACATGAACCTCGATCAAATTCTATCCTCCTCACACATGGAGGGAAAACAGATCCATGTCGTCAAAAAGGGCAATTCCTTCTTCAGCATCGCCGCTGAATACAAAACCAGCATCGACTGCATCATGCACCTCAACGGCATGCTGGAACTCAAGGGAATCCAGCCCGGTGAGGAACTCATCGTCATGCCGTTGAATTTCCAAATCCTCATCGAGCCCCAACGCAAGGCCCTTTCCCTGTGGGACGGCACACGATTCATCCGCGAATATAACATCGTCCATCTCGGCGTCGCAGGCACGCTCGCGGCCCAACACACGACCATCAATTCCAAGTCTGCAGAATCCGGTGGAAAACGTGTCCAACTGCCCTCGAAAGAATACCGCAGCGCTGGCAAATTCATCATGTTCGGCAAACCTGCCATCCAGATCCTCGGCTTCGACGGACCCGCCGAAGAAGCGCCTCACGGAATCGTCCTGAAAATCCAGGATATGGAGGAGATCAACCTCCTCACCCGCATCGGGAACGAAGTCGAAATCCGCAATCTTCCTCACTAACCTTTTCAACACATGCAGCTCCTTGAATTTGAAAAACCCGCCGCTGAACTTGAACGCGAGCTTGAGAAACTTCGCTCCAAATCCAATTCTCAAAATATCGACATGTCCGCGGAAATCTCTATCATGGAGACCAAGCTGGCCGAAACAAGGGCACACATTTACAAAAACCTAACCCCTTGGCAGCGCGTTCAGATCGCCCGCCACACGAACCGTCCGTTCATGCTCGATTACGTCTCGCTTGCCTTCACGGATTTTGAAGAATTGCACGGAGATCGTCACATCGGTGATGATGCCTCGATGCCCGGCGGATTCGCTCGCATCGGTGACCACCGCGTCGTGGTGATCGGCCATCAGAAAGGCCGCGACACGAAGGAAAATCTCAAACGCAATTTCGGCAGCGCCCATCCGGAAGGCTATCGCAAGGCGATGCGCCTGATGAAAATCGCCGAGAAATTCGGGCTGCCCGTCATCACGATGATCGACACCCCCGGTGCCTTCCCTGGAATCGGCGCGGAAGAACGGAACATCGCCGAAGCCATCGCCTTCAATCTTCGTGAAATGATGCTGCTCAAGGTGCCCGTCATCGCCATCGTTCTTGGCGAAGGTGGCTCCGGTGGCGCACTCGGCATCGGCGTGGCTGACCGCGTCATCATGATGGAAAACGCCTACTATTCGGTCATCAGCCCGGAAGGATGTGCCGCCATTCTCTGGAAACATCGCAAACACGCTCCCGAGGCTGCCGAAGCGATGAAACTCGTCGCCCCGGATCTGATGGAGCTCGGACTCATTGACGACGTGATCGGCGAACCCACCGGTGGCGCCCATCACGATCACCGGGCCACTGCGGATGCATTCCGCGCCAAAGTCATTTCCCACATCGAGGAATTGTCGGCGCTCACCACTGAAAAACTGCTGGATGAGCGCTATGCGAAATTCCGCAACTTTGGCGAGTGGCAGGGGAAAGAATAGGGGAGTCAGGCGAGTATGGTTGAATTCCAAAAACGGACGGACCCAAGTCTATCCGGGACAGGCTCCTATTTAATCAGAAAAATCTAATATCATGGCTATCAAAGTTGGGGTGATCGGTGCGGGTGGAATGTTGCAATACCATGCCGCCGGTTTCCGTCAGGCAGGTGCTGAAATCGTCGCCGTAGCGGATGCCGCACCCGGTGCCGCCCTGACAGCCGGCACCAAATGGGGCATCGTCGGCGCTCACGAATCGGTGGAAGCGATGCTCGAGAATCATCCCGAGATCGAGGCTGTCAGCATCATCGTTCCTAATAAATTCCACGCCCCGCTCGCACTCCAATGCCTCAAGGCTGGCAAGCACGTTTTCTGTGAGAAGCCACCCGCGCTCAAGGCTTCCGAAGTGGAGGAAATGATCGCCGCAGCCGATGCTGCTGGCAAAAGGCTGATGTTCAATTTTAACAATCGCGCCCGGCCCGAGTCACAGGCGATGAAATCGTACATCGATGCCGGCGTAGTGGGCACGATCAACTCCGCCCAGGCGAAATGGATCCGCCGCACCGGCATTCCCGGATTCGGTGGCTGGTTCACCACCAAGGAACTTTCCGGCGGCGGCCCGGTGATTGATCTGCTGCACATGATCGATCTGGCACTTTATTTCATGGGCTATCCCGAGCCCGCCCACGTTCTGGCCAACACCTTCGACACCTTCATCACCGATAAAGGATTCAAAGGTCCATGGGGCATTCCCGACCGCGCTGACGGAACCAACAACGTGGAAACGGCCGCTCACGGATTCGTCACCTTCAAGACCGGCCAGGTCCTGACGCTTCAGGTTTCCTGGGCGGAGATGGTTAAGCGCGAGGAAGTTTCGGTGGTTTTCCAAGGCACTTGTGCCGGTGGAAAAGTCGAGCGCCTTTTCGGCCGCGATGGACTCGATGAAACCGCCATCGATACCTGCGAACTTTACGTGCAGGAAAATGGAAACAGCGTGAATCGTGCCATCGTCACTCCCGCCTGCGAGGACATGGGCCGCAGCAGCTCCGCACGGAATTTCATCGAAGCCATCGAAGGCACCGCCGAACCGCTCAACACACCGGTCCAAGCCCTCCGCCTCATGCAGATCATCGACGCGGTCTATCAATCCGCCTCCACCGGCAAGCCTGTCTCCATCTGACTCTCAACTCTCAATCATAAACCCTTCAACTTAGCATGAATCGCAAACTCCGCATGGGCATGGTGGGCGGTGGACGCGGTGCCTTCATTGGCGCCGTCCATCGCATGGCTGCAAATCTCGATGGAAAAATCGAACTGATCGCCGGTTGTTTTTCCTCGAATCCCGAAAAATCGAAGCTCTCCGGTGAGGACTTTTTCCTCGATCCCTCACGCGTCTATTCTTCCTACGAGGAGATGGCAAAATCCGAAGCCGCGCTTCCGCTGGGCGAGCGGATCGACTTCGTGACCATCGTTGCCCGCAATGATCTGCACTATCCGGTCGCCAAGGTTTTCCTCGAAGCAGGCATCCACATCGTTTGTGAAAAGCCGTTGGCATTTTCTCTGGCAGAAGCGAAGGAGTTGAAAAAACTCGTCGAACAATCCGGCTTGGTTTTCGCTCTCACTCACAACTACACCGGCTATCCAATGGTGAAGGAAGCACGGGCGATGGTGAAGGCGGGCAAACTGGGACGCATCCTCAAAGTCGTCGCTGAATATCCCCAAGGATACGCGGTCGGAGCCCTCAAGGAGCAAGCGGACGGAGCTATTTCCAACTGGCGCATGGATCCATCCGTCGCGGGAATTTCCAACTGCATTGGCGATATCGGCTCGCACGCGGAAAACCTCGCGCGCTACATCACCGGCCTGGAGCTGGAGGAAATCGCCGCTGAACTGAACACCTTCATTCCCGGTCGTCCGCTTGATGACGATGGCAGCATGCTCGTCCGTTATGAAGGCGGCGCGCGCGGCGTGCTCTTCGCCTCACAGATTTCCGCTGGCGAGGAAAACAACCTCAATATCCGGGTTTACGGAACGGACGCTTCAATCGAATGGCATCAGGAGCATCCGAATGAATTGATCGTGAAATTCGCGGAAGAACCCCGCCAGATCTGGCGTCGCGGAAACAGCTACAATGGTCCGGAAGCTGCGAAATACACGCGCCTGCCGTTCGGCCACCCGGAAGCGTTCATTGAAGCGTTCGCGAATATCTATCTTGCCGCTGCCGAAGCGATTTCAGATTCCATCGCCGGAACCTATCCGCGCCCGGAAGGCTACGATTTCCCAAGCATCGATGACGGCGTGGAAGGCATGGCATTCATCGAAGCCGCCGTGAAATCTTCCAAAGCAAACGCCGCGTGGACGCCCGTCCACGCCACGGCTCAATAAATAGGGGGTTGAAAGTGGTCCGCACAGTCTCTGTGCGGTTCTTACGTTGTAGCAGGACCGTCCTGAAAACAAAGATTCCGCACAGGGGACTGTGCGGTCCACTTTAGTGCTCCGGTGGAGCCAGTGCCTTCACGATCACTTCCACGTTGTGGCGGAACATTTCCTGATAGCTTTTCACTCCCACTCCATCTGCGATCAGCGGCTCTGCCAGACGGATTCCGGTGTCGTGAGTGAGGGTTTGTAAAATCTTCGGATTCGATTCCTTTTCCGGGAAAATCGCCACGACGCGGTCCTTCTTCAAAACCGCGATGAGGGCGGCCAGTTCCCCGGGATCCGGCATTTGCTCACGGTTGAGTCCTTGCACGGGATGGGCGGTGAAACCGAAGTCCTTGCAGAAGTAATTGAATGCCGCATGGGCGGTGGCAAGCTGCCGTTTGTCGCGTGGAATTTTGGAAATCTCGCGTTTGGTCCAGCGTTCGAGTTCATCGAGCTGGTTGCGGTAAGCGGTGGCGTTTTTCTGAAAAAGCTCGGAGTTTTCGGGAGAAGCCGTGGCGAGGGCATCCGCCACGACGGCGGTCGCGCGGCGGAAGAGATCGATCGAGTGCCACCAATGCGGATCCAGCTCATGCTCATGCGCGGTTTGGTGCTCGTCCTCGTCGCAAGCCCCTTCGAGCGCAGGCAAGGTGGTCCCAACTTCGATCAACATGGCCTTGTTGGCGATGATGGCTTTCAGTTTCGGCAGATAGCCTTCGAGCCCCATTCCTGCGACCAGATAGAGGGCCGCGCCCTCGGCTTGTTTGAGATCTTCCGGTTTCGGCTCGAAGTGGTGCGGATCTCCGTTCGGGCCGATCAGGTCAATGACCTTCACCTGGTCTCCGCCGACGCTTCGGGCGATGTCTCCCAACAACGGATGCAATACCGCGACTTTCAACTCGGCTGCCCTAGCGGAAATGAGACCGAGAAACAGTGTGGTCAGAAGCGTGCGAAACATGTCGGCAATTTGCCGGGCTGGCTTGGATTCGCAAGTAAATTGCGTTAATCATCCTGGCTCACTTGAAAGTGGCCAGAATCGCGCGGTGATCCGAGGCGTCGTTCCAGTCGGCATCGTCGATCACCTTCGCCTCACGGAAATTCGTATCGGGCTTTAATGCGGGGCTGACCATCACGTAGTCGATGCGCGAGTAAATGTCGTTCAGCGCCCAATAGTGGGTCCACGCTTCGTTGTGGGAATCCTTCGCCGGCAAGGCGGTCATGTAGGTCGGGGAATTGTAATTTCCTGTCACCGCCTTGATCGCGGGAGTGGCGCGGGTGTCGTTGAAATCTCCGTAGAGGACGATCCGGGCGGAAGGATCCGTCAGCATGATGCTGTCCAGGTGGCGGCGGAGCAGGCGGACTTCGTGAAGGCGGATGGCTTCCTGATCGCCCTGTTCGCTGTCGCGTTTGGATTTCAAATGCACGCCGACGAAACGGTAGGTTTTGCCGCGCGCTTCGATGGTGGCATCGAGGATTCCGCGATTGATACTGTAGGTTTTGCCATCCAATTGATATTCCGTCTCGGTAGGTTTTGCCGTGGATTTGATGGGGAAGCGGGAAAGGATGCCGATGTGGCGGGTGGGATCCATGCCGCCGGTGTAGTGCATGTTCGGAAGGTCCAGCCCGGCTGCCTTCAGTTTCTCCTGAATCTCGACCAGGTCGGATGCCTCGCCAACTTCGCAGATTCCGATGATATCCGGAGCGTGGCGGGCAATGATGGCGATGATGGCTCGCTTTTCCTTTTCGGGCTTGGGCGAGTTTTTCAGCGTTTTGCCATCGACATAACGGTCCATCACAAGCCAGTTCTCGACGTTATAAGTCATGAAACGAATGCCGTCCGCAGTCGGGCTTTCGTTGGGAATGGCAGCGGTTTTTGACGCTGCTTTTGACCGGATCGATTCTTTTTTCCCGGAAGTAGGTCGGGGTTTTTGTTCGGCAGCGGCAGGCGCGGAGTGATTATTTCCCGACGTGTCCCAATCGGATGTGCCTGCTTTCTTGTTACAGGACGCAATGGCAAGCAGGACGAGTGAACAAAAAAAAGCCCCAAGTGTTCTTGGGGCTGATTTTCGAATTGAGGTGAGAGCTGAGCGAATGCCCATGAAAAAATCAGGATTCGCGCGGCTCTTTGTTTGGCACTTCCTTAACGCGGGTCTCGGTTTCGGAGCGGGTGATTTCGTTTTCAAAGTCCTCACGGGCTTTTTTGAATTCTCCCATGCTCTTGCCGATTCCGCGGGCGAGTTCAGGCAATTTTTTAGCTCCGAAGAGCAACAGGATCACGATGAAAATCATGACCATTTCCGGCATTCCGATGGGTCCCATGGTGGTAGTTGGTGTGTTGTGGGGAGTGTAGCCCCGATCAATGCGCATGCAACGCATTTGCTATGAAACGAAACAATAGGGGGGATTACGTCTATAAATCTTCCCGTTCCACGAAATTAGACCATCAATGGCACACAGGGCAGTTGTTCAGCGAGGTGAAAAAGTCATGGCCCTTGTCATCCACGAGGATGAAAGCCGGGAAATTTTCCACAGTGATTTTCCAGACCGCTTCCATGCCGAGTTCGGGAAATGCGACGACTTCCTGCGAGCGGATATGATCCTGAGCCAGCAATGCGGCGGGGCCCCCGGCGGAACCGAGGTAGAAACCGCCGTGTTTTTGGCAGGCTTCGGTGACTTGGAGCGAGCGGTTGCCTTTGGCCAGCATGACCATCGAGCCGCCGTGGGATTGGAAAAGATCGACGTAACTGTCCATCCGGCCGGCGGTGGTCGGACCGAATGAGCCCGAGGGCATTCCGGCGGGAGTCTTGGCGGGGCCGGCATAATAGACGGGGTATTTCTTGAAGTAGTCCGGCAGCTCGCCGGTGTCATCGAGGATCTCCTTGAGCTTCGCATGAGCGATATCGCGGGCGACGATGATCGTTCCGCTGAGTGCGAGGGCGGTGGTGACGGGGTATTTCGAGAGGGTTTTGCGGGTTTCCTCCATGCCGAGATCGAGATTGATCGGCACGCCCTTGAACTTCCAATCGCGGAATTTTTCAGGAATGAAACGACCGGGGTTCTTTTCGAGTTTCTCGATGAAGAGGCCGTCCTTGGTGATCTTTGCTTTGGCCTGGCGGTCGGCGGAGCAGGAAACGCCGATGCCGACCGGGCAGGATGCGCCATGGCGGGGCAGGCGGACGACCCGGACGTCGAGGGCGAAATATTTGCCGCCGAATTGCGCGCCGATGCCGATTTCGCGGGCGATGGCGAGGAGTTCTTTTTCAAGTTCGATGTCGCGGAACGCTTGTCCGTGCTCGTTGCCGGAGGTGGGGAGAGCGTCGTAATAACGGGTGGACGTGAGTTTGACGGTCTTGAGGCAGTTTTCCGCAGAAGTGCCGCCGATGACGAACGCTAGATGATAGGGCGGGCACGCTGCGGTGCCGAGGGATGCCATTTTTTCGCGGCAGAATTCCTTGAGGCGCTTTGGATTGAGGAGGGCTTTTGTTTCCTGATAGAGGAAGGTTTTGTTGGCCGAGCCGCCGCCTTTGCTGACGAAAAGGAATTTGTAGGCATCGCCTTCGGTGGCGTAGAGATCGATCTGCGCGGGCAGGTTGGTCTTCGTGTTGACCTCGTCATACATCGTGAGCGGGGCCGTTTGCGAGTAGCGGAGGTTTTCCTTGGTGTAGGTTTGATAGATGCCTTTGGATAGGAATTCCGCGTCGTCGCCTTCGGTCCAGACTTGCTGGCCTTTTTTCCCGACGATGGTGGCGGTGCCGGTATCCTGGCAGAAGGGGAGAATGCCGTGGGAGGCGATTTCCGCGTTCTTCAAAAGCATGAGCGCGACCATGCGGTCGTTTTCCGAAGCTTCCGGGTCATCGAGGATCGCGGCGACTTGGGCGAGGTGCGAGGCCCGAAGGGTGAAATTGATCGATTTGATCGCTTCTGCGGCGAGCAGAGTGAGGGCTTCCGGAGCGACCTTCAACACGGGCTTTCCCTCGAACTCGGAGACGCTGACATGCTCGGACGTGAGTAGCTCGTATTCGGTGGTGTCTGGGCCGAGAGGGAAGGGATCCTGGTAGAAAAATGGTTTGTCGGACATGGCGTGCGCCGTTTTCTAGGCTGGATGGCATGGGGGTGCAAACCGTTTCCCTATTTGCGGCAAAGGGAGCTTTGAAAATGGTGGGATACGACTGCCCGCTACGCCACGAAGCCGACTCCGAGCTCTTTGGCAATTTCACCAAGCCGGAGATCGAAGGTCCAAAGCGGCACCTGCCCGAGGATGGCCGAAGCGAGGATGCACGCGTCGTTCCATTGGACGCCTCGTCCCCACAGGCGGCGCGCCTCGATCATTTGACGGGTCTCGGCAAAGGTGGCGATCGGTGGTTGGTTCAGTTTCGCGAGATCGAAAATCGTTTGCTGTCGGTTCTTCAAATTTCCCATCGAGAGTTCGCCGACCACGATGGGGTGGCACCAGACTTCGCCGTACTCCAGCATATTGACCAGCAACGGGTTTCGTTGGCGGAAGTGCTTAATCCACACGCAGCTATCGACGAGCACAGGATTCATAGCGGTCCTTCTGCGACTTTATATCCGGAAGTGGGCGAGTCTGAAAAAGAGCTGACGCGCGCGTCCCGTCCCGCGATGTCCAGATCCGGCATGCTTCCTCCCAACGCGGCGAGCCTGCGAGCGGCCATGCGTTTCACATAAGCGTCCAAAACGAAGTTCAGGAGCTTGGACTTTTCCTCAATCCCGCTGAAATCCGCTGCGGATGCGAGTAAATCGTCATCAAGTGTTACAGTAGTTCTCATGCATCAATGGATGTGTTATTTGATGCGTATTTCAAAGATTTTCTCCACAACTCCCAAATTTTACGTTCCGCAAAGCTTGCCCCGTCCCGTCCGGAGGAGTAAACGTGCGCCGTTATGGCCAAGAAACCTGTAGTGCTCATCATTCGCGACGGCTGGGGTGTGAATCCCGGTGGAAAAGAAACTTCTGTCAAAGACGGCAACGCGACGTTGCTGGCGAAAACGCCTTTCCACGAGGTGATGTTCGAGAAATACCCGAAAGGCTTCCTCAGCGCTTCTGGCCTCGATGTGGGACTTCCTCCCGGACAAATGGGAAATTCCGAAGTGGGCCACTTGAATTTGGGCGCGGGCCGCATTGTTTACCAAGACCTTACGCGGATCAACAAGTCGATCGAAGAAGGCACCTTGGAGAAAAATCCGGTATTCGCCGAGGCACTCGAGAAATCCAAAAACAGCCGCCTGCATTTCATCGGTCTCGTTTCCGATGGCGGCGTCCACAGCCATGAGGATCAGCTCATTGCGATGGTGAAGCTGGCGAAAAAAGCCGGCGTTAATGACATTTTCATCCACGCGATCACCGATGGCCGCGACACGTCGCCCACCGGTGGCCAGGGCTATCTATCGAAAGTCGAGGACGAGGCTGCGAAATGCGGAGCCCATGTCGCAACCGTGATCGGCCGCTATTTCGCCATGGACCGCGACAAGCGCTGGGACCGCGTGAAGCTGGCTTGGGACGCGATCGTTCTTGGAAAAGGCGAAAAGCGCGACGTGCTCGCGAGCGAGGCCGTCGCCGACTACTATCGTTTGGATAAAACCGACGAGTTCATGCCGCCGATGACGTTCATCGAATCCGACACGCAGCGCGTGCGTGATTGCGATGTGGTGCTGTTCTTCAATTTCCGTTCCGACCGCGCGCGCGAGCTTTCCGAAGCATTTCTCTATCCGGACTTCGATGGTTTCGACCGCGAGGTCACGCCGAAGGTGAATTTCGTCACGCTCACCCAGTATGACGAGAAATACGATTGCCCGGCAATTTTCTCCGCCCAGACCCTCGACATGGTGCTTGGCCAGACGGTCGCCAACGCGGGCATGACGCAAATGCGGATTGCCGAAACCGAGAAATATCCGCACGTCACCTACTTCTTCAACGGCGGCGAGGAAGTGGCTTACCAAGGTGAGGATCGTTTCATCATTCCTTCGCCCAAGGACGTGCCGACCTACGATTTCAAGCCGGAAATGAGCGCCCAACAGGTGACTGATACCGTCGTGGCCAAGCTCAAGGACTATGACATGGTGATCCTCAATTTCGCCAACCCGGACATGGTCGGCCACACCGGCGTTGTCGAAGCAGCCGTCAAAGCCTGCGAAACCATCGACGCGGATGTGAAAGTCATCGCTGAGGAAACCCTGCGCCTCGGCGGAAAACTCCTCATCACGGCCGATCACGGAAACTGCGAATACATGCGCAATGCCGACGGCTCGCCCAACACCGCGCATACCACGAACCTGGTCCACATGTTTTACGTCGCCGCGGATGCTGCCGACTACACGGTCAATGACGGCATCCTCGCCGACGTCGCGCCCACCTTGTTGGAAATGCTCGGAGTCGCCCAGCCGGAGCAGATGACCGGTAAAAGCCTCCTTGCCCGCAAGGCGACGAAAGCCGCCAAGGTCCCAGCTAAAAAAGCAGCCACAAAGACGGCCGCCAAAGCCGCTCCGAAAGCCGTCGCAAAAGCACCCGCCAAGCCCGCTCCTGTTTCTATCGTGAAGACGAAATCCGTCGTCAAAAAGAACAAGGGCAGCTCGAAAAAGTGGAGCCGCTGAATTGATTTTCAACCGGGGCTGGCGAGGAAACAATCGCCAGCTCCGTAAGTTCGATTCAACTCTTCGACATCTGCCGGACGATCAGCAGGCGCAGGCCATTGAGGCAGACGAGCACCGTGCTGCCTTCGTGGCCGACGACTCCTAGCGGCAGCGCCAGCGAGAATCCGAGTGCGGAAATGATCAGAACCACGATGACCCCACTGGCGAAAATCAGGTTTTGCAGCAGCACGCGCCTCGCCCGGCGGGCATGACCCAGCAGGAGCGGGATGTTTTCCAAACGATCTCCCATCAGCACGATGTCGGCCGTTTCCATGGCGACGTCGGTTCCCGCTGCTCCCATGGCCATTCCGATGTCGGCCATCGCAAGGGCAGGGGCGTCGTTCACTCCATCGCCGATCATCATGACGGTGCCTTCGAGTTTGAGCTGGCGGATGACTTCCAATTTATCCTCGGGAAGCAGTTCCGCACGGACTTCATCGACTTTCGCTTCCTGCGCAATTGCATTGGCGACGAGGCGCTGGTCGCCGGTGAGCATGACGACTTTTTTCACGCCCAACCGATGAAGGTCGTCGGCCAGATGACGCGCCGCAGGGCGGATCGTGTCTGCCATGACCAGCACTGCTCTTGCCGTGACCGCATCGCCCTCGCGGATGCCTAACCAAACGCAGGTTTTGCCTTTTTCCTGAAGCGGCTTGGAAGCTGCCATCAATTGCTCGAGCCCGTTGGCGTCCAGCTCGCGAAACAATCGTTCGCTGCCGACGATGTAACGGACGGACTCGATGGTGGCTTCCGCGCCCTTGCCGGCGGTGGATTGGAAGTCGGTGGCGAGTGGTAGCGTGAGACCCAGATCTTCGGCGCTTTTGACAATGGCATGAGCCAGAGGATGCTCGGACTTCGCTTCGAGAGAAGCGGCGGCGCGGAGGAGATCGATGGTTTCTGCTGGGAGGATTTCGGAAATCAGGTGGATTTCATTCCCCGCCACGATTTCTGTTAACGAAGGTTTCCCGACGGTGAGGGTTCCGGTTTTGTCGATGGCAACGATGTCGATTTTCGCCGCGCGCTCCAGGTGCGAGCCACCCTTGATCAGAATGCCGCGGCGAGCTGCACCGCCGATGGCTGACAGGACGGTGGCCGGGGTGCTGATGACCAGAGCACATGGCGAGGCGACGACCATGATCGTCATTGCCCGATAGAACGCGTGGGCGAAAGTTTCTCCCTGGAAAATGAAGGGAATCAGGAAAACGATGATCGTGAGGGCGATGACACCCGTCGCATAATATTGCTCCGCCGTTTCGAGAAAGCGCTGGGCATTGGATTTCTCCGCCTGAGCCTCGGCCACCAGTTTCACCATGCGGGAGAGGGCGGAATCCTCCGAACGTTTCGTGACGCGCAGCTCGATGCCGCCACTTTGGTTCAAGGTTCCGGCGAAGAGCGAACTTCCCAACGCTTTTGAAACAGGCATGGATTCGCCGGTGAGGGAGGATTCGTCAACGTTGGTGCTGCCCTCGGAAATGACACCGTCCACCGGGATTTGCTCGCCGGGACGGACGATGACGATCTCACCGATTTCCAAATCCTCGACGGCGACTTTGACCGTTCCATCAGCTCGTTTGACCAATGCCTCGCTGGGCCTGAGCGTCAGCAGGGATTCGATGGCTTTCTGGGTGCGCTCCATCGCGTGGCGTTGAAGCACGTTTGAAAAGCTGAAGAGAAACAGCAGCAGCGCACCCTCGAACGGAGCCCCGATCACTGCCGCTCCCAGCGCGGCGAGAACCATCAGGACATCCACGTCCAACACCTTTTCGCGAAGCGAGGCGATGGCGGAACGGACTCCTTGTTGGCCGGCGAAAATGTAAGCTCCCAGATAGAGTGCGTTCGTGGAAACGCTGACGCCCGAAGCTCTTTGAAGCACAAGCGCCGTGATGAGGAAACTCAAACCCAGGCCGCAGGAGATTTCCTCGTTGAGCTCGCCGCTGAGGATTTTTTGCCCGAGCGGGCGGGCGTCCGTTTTCGCTTTCGCGAGCGGCTGGACATTCGCCCCCGTGTTTTTCAAATCCTCAAGAACACCGGCTTCGTTCGCTTCCGCAGTGTCGAAGGTCACCGTCAGGACTTTTCCCATGTAGGAGGCGGTGGCGCGACGGACACCCGGGATCGTCTTCACTTTGCGTTCGAGCTTGAGTGCGCAGGCCTCGCAAGCGCTGCCTTCGAGACGGTAGATGCTCTTTTCAAGCACGGATGAAACCTGTGAGAGGTGCTCTTGGACCAATTCTCTGACATCGGTTTCACTCAGCTTTTGAGGGTCGAAATCGATCTCGACCTTCGCATGCACCAGATCCGGACGAACGCTGACAATGCCGCTGTGATCCGTGAGTTCGTGATCGGGTTGGGGGACAGAAGACGGTTTCGAAATATCAGGATTCATGGTAGCAAGATTCTGCCGCACACTTCATGGCAGAGATAAGGTCGTTCAGGAAGTTTTCAGTCATTGGACTTGTGATCGGGCAATGGCGCATCACCCGGCTTTCCTGCGTCGAGTTGCATGCCTGCGCCGTGTTGGTAAACGAGCTTGCCGCCATAATGTCCGGCCTCCGCGACACAAAATGACGCACCAATTGCCGCCAAGGCGGCCAAACCCGCGGCACTTCTCGATCCCATCGGAAATTTCCCCAGCGCCACAGACGTTACTGCGGCGGCGGCTGCGATCAGTGCCATGTTCCGCGCCCGTTCTCCCCATTCCTCATGTTCTTCAAGGACCTGCTTGCCTTGGGGTGATAGACCCATGACCGCATCGGCAGCCTCTTCACCGGACCACGTCGCAGCGACCGCTCCCATCGCTCCCAATCCGAGCAAGCCTGCGGTTAACCATGGCAGATGCCAATGGCGGATGAAGACGGTGGCGATCGCAACGACCGTGCCTAGCAGGATCAGCGCGATCGGGAAATGTACCAGAGCGGGGTGCAGCGGATTCGGAATGAAGTTCATGGCGGTGATGGGTGAAATGGATCCAGTCCCCCGGAGGGAAGTGGGTACAAATCTACCCCTGAATCACCGAACAGATATCAAAAACGCGTAACATTCAGTAACACGCTTTTGCGATTCAGTCTCACGAATCCGCCAATCTCAAAGCATCACGGCAGCTTCGCACGGATGTGTGCCGCGACCTGATGGAATGCGGCGGAAATCTTGTTGTTCTCCGGGGAAACGAGTGCGATCGGTGCGCCGCTGTCGCCGCGTTCGCGGGTTTCGATGCTGATCGGAATCTGGCCTAGCAGCGGGACATTGAGATGTGCCGCTTCCCTCACACCGCCTTCTTTGCCGAAGAGGTGGTATTTCTTTCCGGCGTCACACTCGAACCACGCCATGTTTTCGATGAGGCCAAGAATCGGGACGTTCACTTTGGCGAACATGGAAACGGCCTTGCGGGCGTCGATGAGCGCAACTTCCTGCGGAGTGGTAACGATGATCACGCCATCGACGGTGACGGTTTGCACGATGGTGAGCTGGATGTCACCGGTGCCGGGAGGGAGGTCGAGAACAAGATAATCGAGCTCGCCCCATGCGACCTGACGGAGAAATTGTTGGGTGTAACGTGTGGCCATCGGGCCGCGGACGATGACGGGCGAGCGGTCATCCAGCAGAAATCCCATGGACATGAGTTTGAGGCCGTGGGCTTCCATCGGGATGATCTCGTCGTGCTCGTTGGCCATCGGCTTTTCGTTCACGGCGAACATTTGGCCGACAGATGGGCCGTAGAGATCACAATCGCAGAGGCCGACTTTCGCACCGGTCGCAGCAAGGGCGACGGCGAGATTCGCGGCGACGGTGGATTTTCCGACGCCACCTTTGCCGGATGCGACGGCGATGATGCGTTTGACGCCGGGAATCGAGGATTTTCCGACACTACTTGCCCCACCTGCAGCAGCGGGAGCGTCCTTGACTTCGATCTCCACTTTCACCGTGCCGATGTCAGGCAGCGGATCGAGAATCGCATGACAGTCTTGGAAAATCTGCTCGGGTACCTTCGGATCGCGGGTGGCGATTTCGAGTTTTACGGTGACAAGGCCGGGTTCACAGCGGACGTCTTTGACGAGGCCGAATGAAATGATGTCCCGGGAAAAACCGGGGTAACGGACTTGGCGGAGGGCTTCGCGGATGAAATCAGGACTCATGGACAAGCGGATTGTTACCCAATCGGGCTTGGGCGCAACGCGTTTATGAGAAATCCTGCTCCGGCTGTTGACTCAACAAAGCATCCGCCGAAATACTACCGCCCTCGAACGCTTATCGAATCATGGAAAACGTCATCATCATCGGAACCGGCTGCGCAGGATATACTGCCGCCATTTACACTGCCCGCGCCAATCTCACCCCGCTTCTTCTTTCCGGCACGCAGCCCGGCGGTCAGCTTACGACCACCACCGAAGTGGAAAATTTCCCCGGCTACCCTGAGGGAATCATGGGCCCTGAGCTGATGATGAAAATGCAGGCGCAAGCCGAAAAATTCGGCGCTCGCATTGCTTGGGCCAGCGTGGAATCGGTCGAACGCCGGGAAGACGGGACCTTCCTCCTCAAGGCCGGATCGGAATCCTTCGAAGCGAAAACCGTTATCATCGCCACCGGTGCCGCCCCTCGCCACCTCGGTTTGGAAGGGGAGAAAAACCTCATCGGCCGGGGTCTCACTTCCTGCGCCACTTGCGACGGCGCTTTTTACCGCGATGTCCCGGTCTGCGTGATCGGCGGTGGCGACAGTGCTGCGGAAGAAGCCGGTTTCCTCACCCGTTTCGCCAGCAAGGTTTACCTGATCCATCGGCGTGACGAACTTCGCGCTTCGAAAATCATGGCGGACCGCGCTCTCGCCAACCCGAAAATCGAGCCTGTCTGGAACTCGACCGTCAGCGAATATCTCACCGACGAAAAAGGTGAAATGCGCGCTGTTACCGTCGAAAACCTCATCACCGGTGAGAAAAGCGAACTCGAAGTGGCCTGCGTCTTCGTTGCCATCGGACACGTGCCGAACAGCGCCTTCCTTGGCGACCTCGTTGACATGGACGAAAACGGTTACATCACCCAAAACCCGGGCCGCACCTCCACCAAGACTCCCGGCCTTTTCGCTGCTGGCGACGTCTCCGATCACTACTACCGTCAGGCCATCACTGCCGCCGGCCAAGGTTGCGCCGCCGCTCTCGAAGCAGAACGTTATCTGACAGATCTGGAATGATCTTTGAGATTCAAGTGATTCTTGAATCCAAAACCTTTGAAGAGCCTCCCGTTCCTGCGTCTCACGTGGGAACGGGAGTTGCTCTTGGGTGTCGGTTGATTTTTGGTCGGTAAAACAACTTCACCGCAAAATTCAACTGACAATTTGGAGAAATTAATTATTAAGGGGACTTCGAATTATAACTAAACCCCGTCATATCATGAAATTCCGAGCTTTTCCGTGCCTATTGTTCAGTCTCGCTCCATGCTATCTCATGGGAGCAGGCTATTATCTTCCCAATCAAGATGCCTTTGCCACGGCTCGTGGTAATGCGTTTGTGGCGACCGCTGATAGTGCGGCCGCTGTTTTTTATAATCCGGCAGGGATGACGCAATTGGAAAAGGCGGAGGCTGAAGCAGGCGTTTATGCGATTGTTTTGGGCAACGAAGCGAACGTGGCGGGGGAATCGACCGATGCCAAAAACGAACTTCAGGCAGCGCCTCAGATTTTTTACGTCCAACCCTACAACGACAAGCTGACGTTCGGGTTTGGCCTCAACAGCCCATTTGGATTGGGAACGGAATGGGGACGCGATAACAATTTCAGCTCGGTGGTGACCGAAGCGCGGCTGATGTATGTCAGCGCCACCTCGGCGGTCGCTTATAAGATCAACGACCAGCTTTCGGTCGGCGCTTCTTTCTCGATCAACTACGCGGATCTCACCCTCGAACAGGGATTGGGTGTGCCGGGGAGTTATCTCCGATTCAATGGCGATGACATTGGATTTTCGGGCACCGTGAGCACCCGATGGCAGCCATGTGAACAACATTCCTTCGGATTGATCTATTCCACCGAATCGTCGTTCGATCTTGATGGGAAAACGACATCGAATGGATTGGCAGATGACAAGTCCGCCAGCTTGGATTTCATGGCACCAGCACGGGTCGCCGGGGGATATTCCTACCGTCCCGCTCCCGGTTGGAACATTGAGGCTGACGTGGAATGGCTCAATTGGGATTCGCTGAACACCCTCAATCTCAAGTCGTCCTCGGTCGGCGGCTCCGCTCCGATCAAGTTTGATTGGCAATCCTCGTTCATCTACGAACTCGGCGGATCCTACACCACTCCGGACGGATACATTTTTGCCGCAGGTTATGATTTCAATGCGAACTCGCAACCTGACGAGAACTTCTCGGCGGGTGTCTCGGATGCGAACCGCCATTGGTTCAATCTCGGATTCGGCCGCAAGATGGGGTGGGCATCGTGGATGCTCGCTTATCAGTTCGGTTATTCGAACCGGACAGTCGATGGCGCAACCAATCCCTTGTCCAACGGTAAATACGAATCCCGTCACAACGCGCTGCTCTTTTCCTGGCAACAGAAATTCTGATGCAAGATCAGACCGCACAGATCTTTGTGGTTACCGGTGCCAGTTCTGGAATCGGGCGTGAGATTGCGATCCAACTCGCGGCTCCACAGCGGGTGATCTGGTTGATCGGTCGCGATCAGGGCCGTCTGGAGGAAGCTGCCGCAGCGGTCCGGGCAAAGGGAGCAGTTCCTGAAATCGCTAGGATGGATCTGACCGACCTGGATTCGGCCGACCGTTTCCTGCGGGAGACCTTCCCCGCCGGGGTGCGGGTGGATTCGGTCTATCTGGCGGCTGCCGTGACGTTGTTTGGCGAGGTTCAGAATACTCTCCCGGAAGACTGGGATAAGATCTACCGGACCAACCTTCTCAGCCCGGTTCAATGGTGCCGGCATTTCTATGCGAACATGGTGGGAGAGAAGAGTGGCAATATCATTCTAGTGTCCTCACTTGCAGCTTACGCCGGATATCCCACCGCCACGGCCTACGCGTCGATGAAGGCTGGTTTGTTAGGTCTTTATCGCAGTCTCTGGCACGAGGCGAAATCCCACGGTGTTTCCATCTATATCGCATCGCCCGGCTACGTGGATACCGGCATCTACAAGTCCGCGGTATTTCGCAACACCACCTATGAGAAGACGATGAACCTGATCAATGGCCTCGGATTCCGCATTCTGTCCGCCGAAGAAACCGCGAGAAAAATTCTTGTGTCTGTCAATCGCGGCGAGAGTGAGTTCGCGCTTCCTGCTTATGCGTCGGTCATGAAATGGGTCGCGCCACGGATGCCGTTCCTCATCGATATCGTTCACGCCAGGATGGTCAAATGCTTCCGCCAGATACCATGAATCCCACTTCCTCAATGATCCGGATTTTTGATGGGAAGACGGTCGTTCTCACCGGGGCCGCCTCGGGAATCGGCAGGGCACTGGCCAATCTTCTCGCCCGTTGCGGTGCCACGGTTCACGCCTTGGATATGAATGCCGATGGATTGGCTGATTTGGTAAAGGAATCCGCCGGGCCTGGTGCCATCCATCCTTGGTCCGTTGATGTCCGCGATGTCGCTGCCTATGGATTGGTGGTTACTGAACTCCTGGGAATTTCGAAATCCATCGATTATCTTTTCAACAATGCGGGCGTCACCCTTTTGGGAGAGGCTCAGAACCTGCCATTTGATCGATGGAAATGGTTGCTCGATATCAATCTGATGGGCGTGTTCAACGGAACCCACCTGATCTATCCAATCATGATTGCCCAGAGGGCTGGCCATATCATCAACACCGCATCCATCGCCGGAGCCACTGGCTACGCGACGGCTGCGGCGTACACCGCGTCGAAATCCGCCGTCCTTGAATTCTCCCGCTCATTGAGGGCGGAAGCAAAAGCGTATGGCGTCAGGATTTCCGTGGCCTGCCCAGGTTATGTCGACAGCGGAATTTTCGTCCAAGACCGGATCGTCGGCGCGGATCTTGATGCGATGATCCGCGATCTCCCGGTGAAAATGCTGACTCCTGATGAAGCCGCCCGGGGATTTCTCATGGGAGTGGTCAAAGGGAAGAACACGATTGTTTTTCCATTTTCCGCAAAATTCCTATGGCATCTCTCGCACTGGGCTCCCTCGCTGACCGGCCCGTTTCACAAGAGATTTCTGAGGGTGTTCCAGAAGTAGCAGATTACTTCGCCGCGTCGTCGCCCGCTTTTCCATTCACCAGCAGGTGCGATGGCGGCTTGAGGAGATCGAAATCCGAGCCGCAGTACATGCAGCGGAATCTTTGCGTGGCAATGATCGAGAGCGTGGAAGTGACGCCGTGATTGAATGGGTAAAGCCGCACGGCTTTCGTGTGGGTGAGTGCACCGGAATTGATCAGCGGCGTTCCCTTGCAAAGCGGGCAATGCGTGGCGCGACGTTTGAAAAAAGCGAAAAGCCAAGTGAAAGCGCTGAAAATAATCCCGGCGACGATGAATTTGGACGCCTTTTGGCTGGGCGATATGAAGTAGCACACAAACGCGGTGACCGTTGTAACGATCGCCAAATAGTGAGCCATCGAGAACGCCACCGCCACGTCGAATGGCTTTCTGGACGGCAGCGAGCGGGCACGCAGCATTTTCGATTTCGCTGGCGAAACAGACTTGGGGGCCTTGGATGTTCGGTGCCGCATGCGAAAATCGGATTTTTCGTAGGGATGACTTTGTTAGCAAGGACTGAATTTCAGATTCCCAGAAGCATGTTGGATTTGCGCTCCGAAACGGAAATGATTTCGCCCTTCGGTTTCAGCGCTCTTGACCGCAGCGGGGCGGGCTTTTACGACTTCGGAATGACACCGCTTTACGAAGGCAAGGCCAAGCGTCTTTGGGCCACTGAAAACCCGAACACGCTCCGCATGGAGTTCAAGAATGATGCCACCGCTTTCAACGGCGAGAAAAAGGCCAGTTTTGAAAACAAAGGCCGTTTGAACAACGCGATCAGCACGCTCATCTACGGATTTCTCGAAAGAGAAGGCGTGCCGACCCATTTCGTCCGCCAGATCGATGAGACCAACGTCGAAGTCAAAAAAGTGAACATCCTGATGGTCGAGGTGATCGTCCGGAACATTTCCGCAGGGAGCTATTGCAAGCGCACCGGCATCGAGGAAGGCCGCGTGTTTTCCCAGCCGATCATCGAGTTTTCCTACAAGAGTGACGAACTCGGCGATCCGCTGATCAACGACGATTATATCCGCGAAATGGGTCTCGCCACTCCGGAAGACCTCGCACACCTGCGTGAATCCGCGCTGAAGGTGAACAAGATCCTCACCGAGTTCTTCGCCAAGTGCGGACTCAAACTGGTCGACTTCAAACTCGAGTTCGGCCGTCTCGTTTCCGATCCTTCGGTCATCGTGCTCGCAGACGAAATCAGCCCGGATGGCTGCCGTTTGTGGGATTTGAAAACCGGCGAGAAAATGGATAAGGACCGTTTCCGCCGCGATATGGGCAACGTGATGGAAGCCTATGAGGAAGTCCTCGGACGCCTCAAGGCCAACGGCTGATCACTTCAGGGCGGCCTCTCTTTGAGAAAACCGATCGCGAATGAACGCGAAGAGACGGAGATGTTGCCACGAAGGTGGAATGACCCCACTCTGACGTTCGAATTCCGGCCCAAAGGGTTGACATCCCTCAGCCCAGCCCATCGGGCTGGGTAACATCCACAAAGATTCATGCGCCCCAACGGAGCGCGATAGTTGCGCGTTCGATCTTCCCCCGGATCGCGACCTTTCAGGCCGCCAATGGCTTTGTGTGGTCCGACCTAGGACGTTGCCCTGGGCTGAGGGATGCAGTCCCGTTGGGCCAAAGATCTCAAGGAAGCCTCTTCATTCCGGTTTTGCCACGAACTTTCCGTAGTGTCGTGCCCCCGATTCACCGGCGGTTGAAAAACCAAAATGGGGTAACCCTGCTGATCACTTGTCCGTCGGCTTGGAGGGCTTCACTGCGGTGCGTTCGATGAACTCGATGATCATGCCCGCGACATCCTTTTTCGAGGATTGTTCGATCCCTTCAAGCCCCGGCGAGGAGTTTACTTCCATCACGACCGGTCCGTGATTGGAACGGAGCAGATCGACGCCGGCGACGTTGAGTCCCATGGCCTTCGCCGCGCTGATGGCGACGGCGCGTTCCTGGGGTGAAATCTTCACCTTTTCGGCAGATCCGCCGCGATGGAGATTCGAACGGAACTCCCCGGGTGCTGCCTGACGTTTCATCGACGCGACGACTTTTCCGCCGACCACGATGCAGCGGATATCGGCACCATCGGCTTCCTTGATGAATTCCTGGACGAGGATGTTGGCGTTGAGGTCCTTGAACGCTTCGATGACGGATTCCGCCGCGTTGGCGGTTTCCGCGAGGACCACTCCCACGCCTTGGGTACCTTCCAACAGTTTGATGACCAGAGGCGCGCCGCCGCACATCTTGATGAGCTCGCCGGTGGCATCCGTGTGGTGGGCGAAACCGGTGACGGGCAGGCCGACGCCACGCTTCGCCAGGATTTGAAGGGAACGTAATTTGTCGCGTGAGCGGGCAATGGCCACCGATTCATTGAGCGTGAAAACGTTCATCATCTCAAACTGTCGGACCACGGCGTTTCCATAAAAAGTATGCCGCGCGGCGATCCGCGGAATGATCGCATCCGCCACAAGTTCCTCGCCATCCACGTAGATCCGCGGCTTGCGCGAGGTGATGTTCATATAACAGCGAAGGTAATCGACCACGCGGACTTCGTGGCCTCGCGACTCGGCGGCGGTGACGAGCGCGTGGGTGCTGTAAAGTTTCGGATTCCGGGAAAGGATGATGATTTTCATGCAGAGGGGGTTCGGGGAACCACTCGGGTGGGTGTGCGCATGCGTCCAATAGTTATGGGGCTTGCCGGTCAATGAGAAAACGTTTCTGACGGTTTGTTTCCAATTGCCTCCTAAGGCTGCTTGAGCACTGGCGCTAAGGCCGATACCGTCGCGGCATGCGGATTGATATCGTGACGTTGTTTCCTGAGGTGGCACTTGCACCGTTGAGTGACTCGATCATCCAGCGCGCGCGGGCTGCCGGGCTGGTGGAAGTGAAGGGACATCAGCTCCGGGATTGGTCCGTGGACAAGCATCGCCGCGTGGATGATTCGCTGTGTGGAGGAGGGCAGGGGATGTTGTTGAAACCCGAGCCGTTGTTCGCGGCGGTGGAGGAACTGCGGGGGTCTTCGACTCGGGTAATTCTGATGACTCCGCAGGGGAAACCGTTCAAACAAGCCGTGGCCCAGGAACTCGCCGCTGCGGAGCATTTGCTGATCCTCTGTGGTCACTACGAAGGTGTCGATCAACGGGTGATCGATGCGCTGGTGGATGAGGAAATTTCCATCGGCGACTACATCCTGACCAATGGTGCCCTGGCTGCGGCGGTCCTGTGCGATGCCGTAATCCGCCTGCTGCCTGGAGCGCTGGGCGACGATCGCTCTCCGGTGGACGAGTCGTTTTCAGACCCGACCCGGCTGGAAGCTCCTGCCTACACGCGGCCGATCGACTTCCGTGGCATGTCCGTTCCCGAGGTTCTGATTTCGGGAAATCATAAGAAAATCGAGGCCTGGAAAAGCGACCAATCGCTTGTAAGAACAAGGAAAAATCGCCCCGATCTGCTCGATCGACCGTGATCGTTCGCTGGATTTTCCCGGACGCGGGAAAATTTGATGTTCTGATGGAAAAATCGTGCCAATGTTTTGCCCGTGAAGACGGCACCTGACTCAGCAAAAAATGGCATGGCGGATGATCGTCCTCACGTGGAGCCTGCGACCATCGAGGAGTTGCCGGCGCTGACGGAATTGGTGATGAGTCTTTTCGCCCGATCGGGTGACTTTTCGCCGGACCGGGCCGTGCAGGAGCGCGGTTTGCAACTGATCCTCGAACAACCGAGCCGCGGGCGCATTTTTGTCGTTAGAAACAAGGATCATATTTTCGGGATGGTGAACCTGCTGTTCACGATTTCCACCGCATGTGGTGGATTCGTGATTCTGATGGAGGACGTCGTGATTCATCCCGACCATCGTGGCCAGGGATATGGCGCGTTGCTGATGGATTACGTCGAGGAGTTCGCCCGCAAGAAACAGTTCAAGCGGATCACCCTGTTAACTGATAAAATCAGCGCGGAGTCCCAGGATTTTTTCAAGAAGCAGGGTTTCGATTATTCGAACATGATTCCCATGCGCCGCATCATCGACTGACGGCCGGCGTGGCATGAGAAACGGCGCGGCAGGAAAACCGCCGCACCGTGGTGATGGAAATGTCGGGGAGAGGGATCAACGGCCCGCCACCCAGTTCACCGAGTTGGTGAGGATGGTTTTGTAGGCGGTGCTGTCGTGAGCCGCGCCATCGTGACCGAGCGTCATGCAGACGATGCGGGTCTTGGGATCCTTCACGATCCACACACTCGGATGGATGGTGTTTTTATCGTCAGGACTGTTTTCAGCGAGCACGTCTGCCTTGGACTTGTTATTGAACTCGCTGCGATAGTTTTCTTCCTTGAAAGTGAACGTCGCCGGAACGCCTTTCATCACCGGGCTCTTGTCGTTTTTCACGGTCACAGTGACATCGCCATATGCCTTGTGGCCGGGTGTCTGGCCATTGATGAAACGCTCGCTATAGCCCTTCCAGCCGGAGTGAACCCAGGTCGCGGCGTGCAGGAAAACCAGGCCCTTGCCCTTGTCGGCGAAATCGTTGAGCGCCTTCTGAAACTCGTCCTTGCCGTAATCATCGTGATTGCCGCTGAAAACGAGAACATCCGCTTGTGGCAGAAGCGCGAGTGCTTCTGCCAGATTGGGCGTGGCAGCCACGTCCATTCCGGCAGCCTTGAGGGTCGCCTCATCGGTGCCGAGGAAGAACTTGGGGAAATCATGCGAACTGCCGGAACCGACCAGCAGAACGCGCAGGGCCTTCGCGGGTTTTGGATCGGTGAATTTCTGGCCCATCGGATCGGTGGAGGTCGGAGCCTGCGCGGCAAGCTGCTGGCTCAGCAGCGGAACAAATGCGATCGCACCCAGAAGAACGGCGCGGGTGATTTTTGATAGGGTTGGTTTCATGTGAATTGGATGGGCCGTATTTATGAGATGATTCGCGGATTGTGGGAAATCATTTGTTTTGCTTTCGCTGCCTCGCCGGCCTTGGGCGGTGACCTCCTAAGGGGCGGTGACATTCTGTCGCCTCTTCGTGTTTGTCCCGCCCAAGCGTGGACGAACACTCTTCCTCTTCCCGCCCGAGACCCAACCTACATCCTCCAGTCTGCTCACTGCTCACTGCTCACTGCTCACTGCTCACTGCTCACTGCTCACTTTCTCCTTCCCGTCGGAGATTGGTCAGTTAGCTTGGGATTGCAAAATGCCCGCTCGTAAATCCATCGCCGTGCTTGACTGCTTTTCCGCCGGGGCCGGACATTGCCGATGCATTGGATGCCGTCGGTAACAAGACGGAAATCGCGTTAACGAAGAAAGCTCAGCGACAAGACCTATTCCGCACCCTCCTTCACGATCTGATGACCGCTAAGATTCGCGTTCACAAAAACACTGCCAACTCTACTCCCTGAAATGAAAGCACTTATTCTCCACATCCGTGACATCCATTTTGCGCGAAGGGCACTCTAATCCTCCATTTGCGAGGGGCGTTTCCAATAGGAGAACTGCGGCGTGAATTCCTCAAGGCCGATGCCAGCGAGTGTTACCACGTGGAAGAGCGGATTGAAAAAATCGCCGGGTCCGAACTCGCTCGCGTTTTTGCGGAAGATTTGTCCGTCCTTGCGTTCGTAGCAAACGATGCCCGGCATGTCCGGTTCGCCGGGAGTCACCGTCTGATCGGTTGCATATTCGCCACCGCCATGGGAGACCATGCGGAAATTCCAACCACGTGAGAGTGCGAATTGGCGTTGGGTGAGGGGATCGTTTTTGCTGACGAGCACCACGGCAAAGCTGTTTTCCAAATGGGGCAGAGCTGCGTTCAACCCGTCCGCCCACGATGTGCACCAGCGGCAAGCGTGACCCATGTTGTGGATCATCAGAAGTTTCTCTTTGTCGGCGAAAAGGGTGAGGAGATCGGTTGGGCCAGTGAGAGTTTCAAACGAGTAATTCTTCACCGGGACGGCCGTGTTTCTCCGGCGAAGTTTTTCGAGTTCAGTTGCCAAGGCGAGGGCTTCCTTCTCAAGGACGCGGATTTGTTCGGTGTGGTTCATGGTCGGTGGATTTTGAGGTGATGGGTCGTGAGGGGGATAGTTCTCATGAGACTTAGCATGGTTTTGTCGGTCGAGGCGAGACAGAAGGCACCCGCGACAATAAGCGGCAGGGTGCCGACACCACGGATGGGATGATCGAAGAATTGCAGATTTGACCGCGGATTTCGCAGATAAAGCAGGGATAATATCTTTCTAATCGAAGTGATTTCAGGAATCGCCTTTGTTGTGTTCCGCTGATTCTCCCATGATGTCCCATCAACAAGTTCTTTATCCGTGATCATCCCGTAATCCGCAGTTAAAAATACCTGCGTCGGGCTCCTGCAATAAGCGGCAGAAATGGAGGTTGGCATTCTTGTCCTAAATTTATTTCGCCTCTTCGGGTTGCGTCTGTCCCGTGTTCCGGAAACACTCCGCCAACAATGAGCGGATGGACGGAAGCAACTTTGAGGAGCGCAGCCTCGTGGCAGGCATTTAAGGAAGGTAAATCCCTTTTCGAGAGTGGTCTGGTGGGCGAGGCCCAAGCCGGGAGCACCGGCTGGCAGGGGACGGTCAAAGTGGGAAATCGGATGCTGCGCGTCAGCGTCATTGCCAAATCCCCCACGAACATCGAGGCCCGCTGCCCATGCTCGGACAATCAGCGCACCGGAGCGGTTTGCGCTCACGCCGTGGCCACCGGCCTCGCGGCTCTCGCTCCAAAATCTGTCAAAAACCCGATTCAAGCGGTCGTTCAAAAGGTCGTGGCTGCAACGCCTGTCGCCGCTCCGTGGCAAATTCTTCTCCCGCTGAACTGGCGTGATGCTCTCAAGCGCGGCAAGCTGGCCGCGACTCTCGCGCTTTCTCCCGACGAGGAAATTTCTCCTGCTGACGACCGCCTGAGCGCCTGGCTGGCCAAGGAAAAGGTCGCGCAAAAATCGATTCTCAGTCTGAGCCTCGATGGCACGCGAGTTCCGGCGTTTCTCGAATCTGTCGCCGATCACCCGCGCCTCGCTGCCGGAAAAGATCGGTTGTGCATTCAAATCCGCTCCGGCGAACGGCTTCGGCTCGCGGACGCCGAATTGCAGGGTGAGCAAATCCGCCTCGTTCCCGATGCCGACTCCGGCCCATGGATCGAAATCGGCGGTTCATTCTGGCACATCGGCGAGGAAAACGTGACCCGGATCGGGGAGGGGACCACGCCTGCGGATTTGGCCAAATCCCTCGGTCAGCTTTCCCAAGGCGAAATCGTCCAGATCCCGACCCAGCGGTTTTTCAACCAGCTCGATTCCTGGCAGGAATGGGTCAGTTTCCCGAACGGCTCCTGGCTCGATTCGCTGCATTTTGTTCCGGCGGTGGCGAGCATCGAGCTCAATTTGGAAGGCTCGCTCCAGCATCTGGAGGCGCAGTTGCTCGTCCGCTACGGCTCGGCCCCGCCTGTGCCGCTCGGTCTTGGAAAAGTCGATGGCCTGCCGCGTCTTGCGGGCGACCGCTGCGAAGTCCGTGATCTGGTGAGCGAGGAGCGCGCCGTCGGCAAACTCACCCGGGCGGGATTCCAGCCGGAGGACTATTCAAGCGGTCGTTGGGTTCTGAAAGGTGAATCCGGAATCCTGCCATTTCTCACTCAAACGCTGCCGCTTCTCCGCCAGCAATGGAACGTCACCGAGGGCGAGCGGTTCGGACATGTCCAAAAGCAGGTGACCGTTGTTTCTCCAAAAATCGACATTCTCGGCTCAGGAACAGATTGGCTCAGCTTTGATTTATCTTTTCAAACGAGTGATGGGGCATCGATCCCTGCCGCCGAAGTCCGGCGGCTTTTGCGCTCTGGAAAGGGTTCGGGTCAGTCCGCTGGCGGGAAGCATTTGGTGATTTCCGACGACATTGCGAGCGTGATCGATCCGCTCTTTTCGGAGCTCGATCTGCGCCAGGAAGGCGGTCATTTCATGGCGTCCGCGCTTTCTGGGGAGCTTGTCCGGGAAATCCAGAATAAACTATCCAAATCACAGACAGCCAGCGATTCAGGAAATTTATTGGCGTTCGAAAAACCTGCCACACTGCATGCCGAGCTTCGGCCTTATCAAGCCCATGGCTCCCGCTGGATGTTCGATCGGGTGGAGCGCTTCGGCGGTGCTCTTCTCGCTGACGACATGGGCTTGGGGAAAACGGTTCAAACAATCGCTTTAATCGAGCGATTGTTTGCGGTGGATGTTGAGGATTCCGGCGTTGTGATGGTGGTGGCGACTGCTTCCTTGCTGGGCAACTGGCGGGCGGAATTCGCCCGATTTGCCCCGGCCCGGAAAGTCAGGATTCTCCATGGGACCAGCCGCGATGCCGAGCGGGAAAGGGTTCGGCCGGGCGATGTCATTCTCACCAGCTACGGTACTCTCGCTCGGGATTTGGCTTGGCATTTGAAACGCCAGTATCGCGCGGTCGTGGTGGATGAGGCCAGCTTGATGCGGAATCCGGATACCGATCACGCCAAGGCGATTGCCAAATTGAAGGCCTCCCGTCGGATCGCGCTGACCGGGACTCCCATCGAAAACGGCGTCCGCGACTTGTGGGCGATCTTCCGTTTCATTCAACCCGGCTGGCTTGGTGGTCGCGAGGAATTCAAGGACCGCTACGAAACTCCGTTGGCGAGTGGCGAAACCGCAGCCGGGGTGATCGAGCGGTTGAGGCTGAAAACTTCCCCGTTCCTGCTTCGTCGCACGAAGGAGCAGGTAGCTCCCGAGTTGCCTTCGAAGCTCTTCATCGACGAGTTCTGTGACCTCAGTCCGGATCAGCAAGCGGTGTATAAGGAACTGCTCGTCGAGGGTAGAAAGCGCGTGGATGCCATCGCCGATTCCGGCAACAAGGGCGCGGCCCGGATGCAGATGCTCACCGCGTTGCTTCGTCTTCGGCAAACTTGCTGCGATCTCGCTCTACTTGGAAATGAGCGATTCAATCAACTGTTGGTTCCGAAGAGATCCGCCAAACTCAATCGTTTGTTGGAATTGATCGAGGAGGCAGTCAGTGGAAATCACCGGATGCTGATTTTCAGTCAGTTCCAAACACAATTACGCGAAATTGAAAAATGCATTGCTGAGCGCGGGTGGGACAGCCTGCGTCTTGATGGGCAAACCCGAAACCGCCAGCAGCTGGTGGATAAGTTCCAGCAACCGGACGGTCCGCCGGTTTTCCTCATCAGTCTCAAAGCGGGCGGCTACGGCCTCAACCTGACGGCTGCGGATACTGTGGTGCATTTCGATCCTTGGTGGAATCCGGCGGCGGAGGCCCAGGCAACCGACCGGGCCCACCGGATCGGCCAGACCCGGCCGGTGACCGTTTACCGCCTGCTGACCCGGGGGACGGTCGAAGAGAAGGTCGTCAAACTTCAGGCGAAAAAACGCGAGTTGGCCTCGGCAATTGATGACGAAAACGGAGTTGGCGATGCGGCGGGTTGGAGCATGGATGACCTCGCATCCGTGATCACAGGGGACTAGCGTGACACAGACATTCCTGTCTGCTCATTCACAAGCCCCAGCAAGATGCCCAGACAGGAATGTCCGGGCTACGGCGCAGCGGCCGTGACACAGACATTACTTTCTGTTCTTCCACAAGCCCGAGCAAGATGCCCAGACAGGAATGTCTGGGCTACGGCGCAGCAGGCGTGACACAGACATTCCTGTCTGTTCTTTCACAAGCCCCAACGAGATTGCCCAGACAGGAATGTCCGGGCTACGGCCTTAAATACTCGGAAATTCCAGCGGAAATATTTTGTCGGGAATTCGGACTTGCCGCCGGGAAGGCGCTTCTATTGACTCCGCCATGGCAGAGATTTCTCTCGGACTTTCATTTGATGACGTGCTTCTGGTGCCGGCTTTGAGCTCGGTTTTACCTGGAGAAGCAGACCTTTCCACTCACATCACTACGGGCATTCCCTTGTTTCTACCCGTCGTTTCGGCGGCGATGGACACTGTTTCGGAACACGACCTGGCGATCGCACTGGCCCGTGAAGGCGGGATGGGCGTGATCCACCGGGCCTGTCCGATCGATGAGCAGGCAGCGATGGTTTACCGGGTCAAGCGCTCGGAAAACGCGGTGATTCAAAAACCTCACACCGTCCGCAAGGAGGATACCGTGGATCATGTCCGCGCGGTGATGATGAAAAATGGCTTCTCTGGATTCCCGGTTATTAATGCCGAGGGGGTTCTCGAAGGCATGGTCACCGGCCGCGACGTCCGCTATTTGGATCGGGCTGATGCCTTGGTCGCCGACGTGATGACTCCGCTCGCGAAACTCATCACCGCACCGCCGAACACCAGTTTGGAGGAAGCGCGCCGCATCCTCTATCAAAACCGAATTGAGAAACTTCCGCTCGTCCATCCGGACGGACGACTCGCTGGACTGATCACCGGCTCCGACATCGAGAAGCGCATTACTTTCACCAACGCCGCGAAGGACGACAACGGCCAACTCCGCTGCGGTGCTGCCGTGGGCGTCGGTCCTGATTGCATTGATCGCGGCCGCGTCCTCATCGAAGCGGGAGCGGATGCGCTTTTCATCGATGCTGCCACCGGCCACACCCGTCACGTGATGGAAGTGATCGGGAAACTTCGCGAACTCTCCAATGTGCCGGTCGTTGCCGGAAACGTGGTCACCGAACAAGGCGCTCGCGATCTCATTTCCGCTGGAGCCAGTGCCGTGAAAGTCGGCGTCGGTCCTGGATCGATCTGCACCACCCGCGTGATTTCCGGAGTGGGCATGCCCCAATTCACCGCCATCCGAAATGTCGCTGACGTTTGCCGCGCGGCTGGCGTGAAAGTCATCGCCGACGGTGGCATCCGTTACTCCGGTGATATTGTGAAAGCCCTTGCCGCCGGTGCCGACCTGGTCATGCTAGGCTCGCTTCTCGCAGGCACCCGCGAAAGCCCCGGTCAAACGGTGCAATCGCAAGGCCGCCGTTTCAAAACCTACCGCGGCATGGGTTCGATCGGAGCCATGCAAAAAGGCGCTGGCGACCGCTACGGCCAGAACAGCTCCGGCAAACTCGTCGCGGAAGGCGTCGAAGGCCGCGTTCCTTACAAAGGCCCGCTGTCCGATGTGATCTTCCAGCTCATGGGGGGTCTCAAGTCCGGCATGGGCTACGTCGGCGCGTCCACCCTGACTGAACTCCGCGAACGTGCCACGTTCACCCGGATCACCGCCGGTGGTCTTCGTGAAAGCCACGTTCATGACATCGTCATGACGGAGGAGCCCACCAACTATCAGCCGCTTAGCTAAGTCACGTGTCATGGGACATGAGTCATGGGTGAAAGATTCCTCACTCATGACCCATCAACCCATGACCCATCAACACCTTTAAAAATGCACGATTCCAATCACGTCGCCGTTCTCGACTTCGGCTCCCAATACACCCAGCTCATCGTCCGCCGTGTGCGCGAGCTCGGCTTTTTTGCCAAACTCTACGCCATCGAGGATTTTCCCAACATCGGCAAACCCGGAGCCATCATTCTATCCGGTGGTCCCAGCAGCACCAGCGATGCGGATGCGCCGGATCTCGATTTCGAAGCGCTCAAGGCGTTCAATGTGCCCGTCCTCGGCGTGTGCTACGGCATGCAGCTGCTGAACATCAAGTTCGGCGGCAGCGTGGAATCCAGCGACCGCCGCGAATACGGTCCTGCCAACCTGCTGATCGCGGAATGCATCGGCCTCTATCAGGATATCTCGCCATCTTCACAGGTTTGGATGAGCCATTCGGACACGGTCAAAATCATTCCCGAAGGCGCGAAGATCATCGCCACCAACCAGCACGGCACTCCCGTCTCGCTGCAGTGGAATGAGCGCTTCTTTGGAATCCAGTATCATCCGGAAGTCACCCACAGTCACGAGGGCTTGCAGATTCTGAAAAATTTCCTCGATCACTCCGGCGACCTGCTTCCGTTCCGCATCGACGATTTCAAACGCGAGCTCATCGAAACCATTCGGAAAACCGTCGGCAGCAAACAAGTTGTCTGTGGTGTGTCCGGCGGAGTCGATAGCACTGTCCTGGCCGTGCTTCTCAAGGAAGCGGGCGTGAATGTGCGTGCGATCTTCGTTGATAACGGCCTCCTCCGCAAAAACGAGGCTGAGGTGGTTCAGGAGAACTTCAAACGCATCGGCGTGGAGATTGAAACGGTGGATGCCTCCGAGAAATTCCTCACCGCGTTGGCTGGCGAGGGAGATCCCGAAAAGAAGCGCAAGATCATCGGCAACATGTTCATCGAAGTCTTCTGGGACTCGGTGGGGGATGCGGAAATGCTTGCGCAAGGCACCCTTTATCCCGACGTGATCGAAAGCGCGTCGAACGCGAAGTCCAAAGCTTCCGTCATCAAAACCCACCACAACCGGGTTGCCAAAATCCTTGAACTTCAGGCTGAAGGAAAAGTGTTGGAACCGCTGGCGGAGCTTTTCAAGGACGAGGTCCGCGAACTCGGCACCGCACTTGGAATTCCGGAAGACATCCTTCAGCGCCACCCGTTTCCCGGTCCCGGTCTATCCGTCCGCTGCCCTGGAATCGTTGACAAGGAGCGGCTCGACATCATCCGCGACTGCGATGCGATCTTCGTCGGAAAGCTCAAGGAGCACGGTTGGTATGACAAAGTCTGGCAAGCCTACGCCGGCCTCATTCCAGTGAAAACCGTGGGCGTCAAAGGTGACGAGCGCAGCTACGAATGGGCCACCAACCTCCGGGCCGTCGTCTCCGAAGACGCCATGACTGCGGACTGGGTGGAGTTGCCATCGATCATCCTCCGCGAAACGAGCCACAAGATTCTTAACGAAGTCAAAGGCATCAACCGCGTGCTTTACGATATCTCCACCAAGCCACCCGCCAGCATCGAGTGGGAATAACTTAGGGGGAGGGACGTCTCGTCCCTCCGCATGGACGAGACGTCCATGCCCCCTAGCGGAACATGAACACTCTTCCTGACAACCGCGCGGTAAGCACCCTCTTCCGAGCCTTCGGCGGAGCGGGGGAGCGTGCCGTTGCGGATCTGGAAGTTCTGACGAGCCAGTCCGCGATGCATCGTGGCGAGGTGCGGGCGTTCGCCGTGTGGATTCCGCTAACGATTTTGGTGGCGCTGGGAGATTTCCTGATTGGCTGGCTCGGGTTGATCCCCGGACTTCTGCTGGCCGCTCCGCTCTCGTTTCTCTGCCTGAACATCCTGCCCTTCATCCTCGCCGGGAAAAATCCGCGGATCCAATGGCAGTTGTGGTTTTCCGCCTGCGTTTTGTGGGCGGTTTTTCATTCGGGCCGTCCGGGATTTGTCGGGTTGTTTTCGTATCTATGGATTGCCATCGCGGTGATGACGCTTGCAGGGGGCTGTTTGTTAGCGTGGCAGAGGATGATGCGGGTTTCTGGAAATCCGGGAAACGCGTTACGCTTTACGATGATTGTTTTGGTGCATGCCATCGCTGTGGTCGTTGGTTTCAAATACGGCTGGCTCCTCGGTCTGACCTGTGGCGCGGGTATCGCGGCTTCGATCTGTTGGGCGGTCCTCTCGCCCTATTGCCAATGGCTCGGCCCAGTCTATCTGACGACCGATGATTCCCGAATTCTCATCACCATCGACGATGGTCCCGATCCTCACGATACACCGCTCCTGCTCGATCTGTTGGACCGGCATCACGCCAAGGCGATCTTTTTCATGATCGGAGAAAAGGTCCGGGCGCATCCAGAGCTCGCGCGCGAAGTCGTGAGGCGCGGCCACGAAATTGGCAATCACACGATGACCCATCCGCAAGCCAGTTTCTGGTGTGCCGGCCCGTGGCGGACGCGCAGGGAAATTGCAGACTGCCAGAAGACCATCGCGGAAATCACCGGAGTGAAACCGCGTTGGTTCCGTGCACCCGTCGGGCATCGGAATCTTTTCACCCACCCGGTCGCCAGTCCCCTGGGTCTTCGTGTCATGGCTTGGAACCGGCGAGGTTTTGATGCCGTGGAGAAAGATGCGGGGAAAGTGCTCGGCCGGATTTTACCGGAACTCAGTGCGGGTGATATTGTCCTGCTTCACGAAGCCACGCCGATTGCCGAAAAGGTGTTAGCGGGTGTGCTGGAAAAGGCTTCTTCGCTTGTAGTTCAACCCTTTAGGGTGTCTTCGATGCGGAATGAAGACACCCTCAAGGGTTGAACTACGAACGAAGATTTCAGCGGCTGCCGGTGATGGCTGCCGTCGCTTTTTCCAATGCTCCCACCCGCTCCTTGATGGCGAGGCCGAAGCGGTCGCCTTGGACGAGGTAATTCCATGAAGTTGCGTCGTCGCCGGACTTGCGGGAAGCGGCGAGCCATTCGGTTTCCTTGCGCGGCCGGAGGATCTCGGATCGGCCGACCAACACGCGGACGGTTTCAGCGGGTGGAGGACTGGCTTCGAGCGGCAGCAGGTGGTCGGTGGTTTCCCGTGGCAACACCCAGAAGACGCGCAGGCCGGGGGCTTCGAAATAGCTGTGCCACCAGGTTTCCACCATGGCGCGCGCTTCGGCGTCGGTGAGGCCACATTTGGCGAGGCCGTTTTTCACGGAGCGATAGAGTGTTTCCGGAAATCCCGTTGGCTCGTTTTTCATCGCGGATTCCGGGATGGCGAGAGTGCCCTTTGCATCGAGCCCACCGCTTGATTCGGTCCAACGGAGTTTTCCGCCAGTTAGCTCGAAGGCGACCAGATAGGGAATGCTGCCACCGGTCTGGTTTTCGAGGTGGAGCGTTTCATCGTCGCTGACGGTGGTTTTCAAGCCGGGAGTGAAATGACCGACGCCGCGATAGAAAAGGTAGCCTTCGGTTTCTCCTCCCGCAGTGCGGACGGCGTTGGTCATCGGCTGGCGGGCGCGGAGCCAGCCCATGGTATCGCCGGGATGGAACAGGACCTGATCGCGGGTTTCGGCGGGCGACAGGATGTCGATGTCCCATTCGATGGATCCATGATAGGGTTGGTTGAAATCGAGCGTCCAGGCGCTGAGGGGAGTGGGATTTTTCGCGGGATCGGCCGGGCGTGGGGGCTCGGGCAGGGTTTCGCCGCCGGAGCGTTGAGGATACCATTGACTGATAGTGCCGCCGTTGAAGCCGACTGTTACCTTGGCATGGATGGGGGAGGTTTCATCCGAGTGGAAATAGATCACCGGTGTTTCCATCTTCACTGTGACGCCGACGAGCGGGCGTTTTCCGAGGCCTTTGGAAAATGGCGGATTGATGCCGAGGGTTCCGTGCTGTTGGAAGATCCTGTTCATTTCCGCGTTGTCGGGGACTTGTCCGTTTTCCAGACCGAGGTGGACATGGGCAAATGGCGGGAGCTGTTCCTCCTCGCGTTCCAATCCGCTTAGCAGAATCCCATCCGAGCCGGAGACGGTGGTGAAGGTGCCCCATTCGTGGAGTTGATAGGCCGGGGTTGCTCCGGCGATGGCTGCGCAGAATAGCAGGAGGAAAAAGGATGTTTTCATGACATCCGTAGGAATGCGCACGATCCGTGTGCCGCTCAAGAAACATTGCTCCCGTTGACGGAGAATTTACAAAACAAGCTGCCGTGAAATTTTCGCGAAATTTCCCTAAGATCCCTCACCCCCGGCCGTTTTAACCTCTCACATGATCCACCCGAAATCCCTCGTTTTCCTCGGAGCCGCAACGGTCGCCTCCATTGTTCCTTCTCTCGCCGAGTCCTCAACCAGTGCCAGCAAACCCGCGACGATGAGTGAAATGCTCGTCCAAGGTTACTCCCTCAACGAGGACAAGCCCGACGGCGCGAACGGAGAACCGTTATGGGTGCGCAACCGCCGTTTCAGCACCACCCGCATCTACATCCAGAAGGATCCCGGTGAAATCGGCTTCGAGCAATGGTATCGCGCCCGCACTTTCGATGGCGGTCGAGTCACGCAACGTTCGCAGAGCGAAGTCGAAATCGGCCTGCCTTATCGGATGCAGCTCGATCTCTATGAAAACGTGATTCACGACAACGAGGACGACAAGGGCTGGCAGCAGGAGGAAGTCGCTGCGGAACTGCGCTATGCGTTCGGCGATTGGGGCGCGATTCCATTGAATCCGACGCTGTATTTCGAATACGCCTTTTGCCATGAAGGTGCCGACGGGATCGAACCGAAATTGCTGGTCGGCGATGACTTCGGCAAGGGTTGGCATTGGGGCGTGAACTTCATTCACGAGCGCAGGGTCTGGGGAGACGCGGAAGCGGAATGGGGCATCGCAGGCGGTATTTCCAAAACCATTGTGGACAGTTGTTTTTCGGTCGGCATCGAAGGCAAATGGACCCATCCCGAAAGCGAAAAATCCGAAGGAATTTTCGGACCGACGGTTCAATGGCTGCCAACCGACAATACGCACGTGGACTTGGTCGCGATGGCCGGCCTGAACGATTCTTCGCCGAATGCCGAGTGCTGGCTCATCTTTGGGTTCGACTTCGGTTCGGGCACCCACAAACAACAAGGTTACAAGCCTTCTTCGTTAGGAAACTGATTGTTGCTTCAACAAGCGGTTGCTGGAGCCTGACCACGCGCGGTGCGTTTACACCGCGCGTGGTTTTTTTCGTCCAGGCTCTTCCAGACCCTCTTCAATGCACCCGAAATTATCTGCTGAATTGGAGTTCGCCGGACTCGTGATGATGGACGAGCGGGCGGGCGAGCATGGCTTCGTAGCGCTCGATGTATTGGCGCGCGACCTGTTCGTGAGAGAACTGGTGCTTGCTTTCCCGCATGATTCTGCGGATTTCGCGCTCGCGGATTTTCCAAGGCAGGGTGAAGAACTCCATCGCTCGATCGATCCCCCAGCGGAGGCTGGCCGGATCGTAATGTTCGAAAGGGAAACCATTGCCGGTTGATGCGTGCGGATCGAGCGGATGCACGGTATCCGCAATGCCGCCGGTCGCGCGGGCGACGGCCAGCGTGCCATAGATGGGAGCGACCATTTGCGGAAGTCCGCAGGGTTCGAACAATGATGGCATCAACATGAAATCCGCTCCGGCGTAGGCGAGGCGCGAGAGTTTCTCATCGAAATTCACCGCTGCCACCCGATCGCTGAGATTGAAATCCCGGATGATCTGATGAAACCACATCTGGTGGGGACCATCCGCTACGACCACGATCTGGAGTCCGGTTTCATAATAATCCGAGACGGTCTGGAAGAGAATATCCGTGAGCAACTGCGGTCCTTTTTGGACCGGATCCAGGCGCGAGGGCCAGAAAAACACCGGCGCGGCGGGGTTCATTGCGAGTCCCAGCCGATGCTGCAATGCCCGCTTGTTTTCGGCCTTTCCTTCGGGGAAATTGCCGGGGCCGTATGTTTGGGCGAGGGCTGGATCCGTCAGTGGATCATAGGAGGCATCCGGCGCATTGAGGATGCCGGATGCGCAGCCCGCCGCATGTTTGTTGCGAATTTCCGCCCTCACCGAGTCCGGCACCATCGAATGTTGGCCCTCCACAATCTCGGTGAGAAACCGCGGACTGACGGTGTTGATAAAGTGCGCGCCAAAGATTCCGGAAGTCAGTAGATCCACCGAGAAGTCGGCCCTGGCCTGTTCATAGCCATACGATGGCATTCCTGTCAGATATAAATTGGTCCAGAATTCCGCAGCGTCGATTCCCGTTTCCTCGATCCATTTCAGCGGCACATCGCGGGTGTGGATGTTATGGATGGTGAAAAGGCTCTTGATGCCGCGTCGGCGGGCCATCGACGGGATCAGCCCAGTCATCCAATCATTGCAATGGACCAGATCGGGCCGAACGATGGGGATGATATGGTTGATCACCTCGCGTTGGAATGCGAGGGCGAGACGCACCCCTTCGTCGTGATAACCGCTGTAAACCTGGTCCCGATAGTAAAAGATGCGATCCTGGGCCAGGTGGATGCGCGCACCTGGAAGCACTTCGTGATATTTCCGCAGTTCGGCCTCATGCAGGTGGAAGATGCTTCCATTGAACATGCGCCGGTAATTCGGCAGGGCCACATGGATGTCCGCTCCTTGGGAAACCAATGCGGAAATCAGAGCGGCGGAGACGTCCGCGAGACCACCGGCTTTGGCTGCCACACAGGGTGCCGCGCCTCCCATCGCCTCAGGCAAATAGCTGATTTCCGGTGTGACCAGAAGGATACGTGGGGTGCGGCAGTGAGGCGCTTCATGCATGACGACGGGGGGCTCTCTCGCTGTTTTTGGTGATGGATTGGGGAAAGGTGGGAGCGTTTGCAGCGGGTTTGAGACTGCTGCAAACGCGGGTTGCGCGGATCGTTACGGCATTGTTATGGCTCCGTGCTTTCTCCTCATGGGGAATGAGGAGGCATGAACATTAGTATGCTTCAGGATTCTTGTGAATCCGGGAACCCCCTATTCGCACCTACGTTGATCCGCCATCCACGGGTAGGGAGGCTAACCGTGCGCGTAAGGAACCTGCGCGGGAGGAGTTATCAGAAAGTTAGGAAAAATCAGGCATGTTTGAGCGGTTACCTGTCGGGTAATTGTTGTGAGGATCTGGCATTTTGGGGGCGGTCGTTCCATCCATTGTGACGCGTTGTTTTGGGAAAACGGATGGCATATTGTTAAGCGCCCGTCTCAAAATGTCCTGAAAGGACAACTCATACCAGCCCGGCACAAAGTGCCGGGTGACCGGTGGGATTTGTTCGGCGTCCTGAAAGGAACGCTTCATGCGGGGTGGGCTTGGCCGCGCGGCTGGTATCAGTCGTCTCGTTAAGACAGGAGAACTGCGAAAATAGCTTGGGTCAGAGCCATTACATCAAAAGACCGAAATTTGATCTATTTTGATCAAATTTCGGTCTTTTGATATCCTGAGGCGTTCTTCTGAGATCGAATTTTGGTCTCGGAAACTGGATTTTGATCTCGGGAGATGGATTCGCGATGTCTTGAAACCGGATTTCAAACGATCAACATCGCCCGGGCGTTCAGATCCCGACGATGATGGAGGCAGAAGGAAATTTCAGTCCAGTGGAAATTCTCCGTCGTCATCCACGCCCATCCAGCCGAGGCGGCCGAAGGCGCGCAGGATCGAGGTGGTAGGTTCGCCCTCTTCCTCGCCTTCACCGTGTTCGATGGTGGCAGAGCTGCTGAGGCCGCGGTTCGATTCGATGCTGATGACGGTGGTGTAGCTTTCCAGATAGATCCAGTCGCCCCAGGCTTTTGCTTCGTGGCGGGCTTCGAAATGTTCCTTGCGGAGGGAGGCCAGCACCTCGGTGATGGTGCTGGGGGTTGCGTCGTCCGGGAGTTTGATGAGAGTTTCCATTAGAGAGGTGGGAAAGGAGATTTGGGATTGGATGAAGTATGGCGGATTTCAGGCAACCGGTCGAGATTCGTTAGCGAAAGTTGCTTCGCAAAGCTTGGCGTAGGCTCCGCCGAGGGCGATGAGTTCGGCGTGGGTGCCTTGCTCAATGAGCTTTCCGTGATGCAGGACGCAGATGCGGTCAGCCTTTTGGACCGTGGAAAGCCGATGCGCAATCACGAAGCAGGTCCGATCGGAACGAAGATTTTCAAGTGCTTGCTGGACAAGTCGTTCGGTGGTGTTGTCGAGGGCGGAAGTTGCCTCGTCGAGCAGGAGCAGCGGCGGGTTCTTCAAAAGCGCGCGGGCAATGGAAAGCCGTTGTTTTTCACCGCCGGAAAACCGGACGCCACGCTCGCCTGCGACCGTATCGAGACCTTCCGGGCTGGCGCGGACGAATGACGCGGCGTTGGCGGATTCCAGTGCTTCCCAGATTTCCGCGTCGGTGGCGTCCTTTTTGGCGAGGAGGAGGTTGTCGCGGAGGCTGGTGTTGAATAGGAAGCTTTCCTGGGTCACGTAGCCGAGCTGGTCGCGCAGCCATTCTTTGGAGAGATCGGCGAGGGGGCTGCCATCGATGAGGATCCGACCCCCCGTGGGTTCGTAGAAACGGGTGAGGAGATTGAGGACGGTGGATTTCCCGGCACCGGTGGCACCGACGAGGGCGACGGTTTCGCCGGGTCTCGCTTCGAGCGTCAGGGCGTTGATGGTAGGGGCCTCGTCGGAGTAGGAAAACGAGACGTTTTCAAATTGCACGTGGCCTCTGAGTTCTGCTGGGCGCTCGCCTTCGGTGATATGGGATTCATCGGGCGTATCGATGATTTTGAAAACCCGCTTGGCCGAGACGATGCCGCGGGTGAAGGTTTGTGACAGGGTGTTGATGCGTGAGATTGGATCGAACAACGAGCCCCAGGCGGCGATGAAAGCGATGACGGTGCCGGTGGTGAGATGGCCCTTGAGTGTCCAGAACGCGCCGAAGGCCACCATGAGGATGATGCCGGATTCCGCGATGAAGGAAACGCCGGGCCAGACGAGCGATTGGCCGCGCATGACGGTCATGTGTTTTTCTCCGACTTTTTTGGAAGCTTTGTCGAAATTCTCCAGAGCTTCCGGTTCCACCGTGTAGGCCTTGATCTGGCGGATGCCTGATAGATTGTCATGAAGGACGGCGTTGAGCGCGGAGGTGGCTTCGGACGATGCGCGCCACAATGGTTCGGATCGCCGGCTCCACCAACTGGTGATGAGGCCGATGAAGGGCAGGGGAATCAGCGTCACCAGAGTGAGCTGCCATGAGTGATAGAACATGTAGGCCATGACGATGAGAAACTGAAGGATGGCGGCGATGGCCTGGTCCACGCCCTCGATGATGATGCGGTTGGTAGTGGGCACGTCGTCCGCGACGCGGGACATGATTTCGCCCGAGGAGGTGGAGTCGAACCATTTCACGGGCAGGCGTTGGAGTTTGTCGTAGAGCTCCACACGGATCAGGTGTGTTAGCTTCAGTTCGAGAGAGTTGTTGAAATAGGTGCGCAGCGTGAAAAGTAGCTGACGGACCAGTATGGCACCCACGCCGATGGCAGCGGTGGGCAGAATGAGATCGGGGCGTTTTTGTGGGATGATGACATCGATGAACCGCATCGTAATGCCGGGCAGGACGAGGACCAGCGCGGTACACATCACCGCCATCGTCAACGAGATGGAACTCTGCAACGGGAAGCGAAAGGTGTGGCGGAGGATCCGCACGAGAGTGGACATGGAGTAATCTTGGCTGGGGATGCGAGAAGGTCCAATCATGAATTATGCTTGATGGCGCATCCGATCCGCCGATGGTCGCGGGGAAATGTTGTCTGATCCGTCGGTTTACGCAGTGGCCTTGATCGCGGCATTTTGCATTGGCTTGTCGAAGGCGGGTTTCAGCGGGATTTCGATGGTGTCGGTGATTTTGCTAGCAGAGATTTATGGCGCCAAGGCTTCGGTGGGATTGGCGCTGCCCTTGTTGATCGCGGCGGATCTGATGGCGTATCCGGCATTTTTGAAACACGGATCATGGCGGCCGGTGTGGAGGATGTTAGGTCCGACGTTGGTGGGGCTGGCGATCGGATGGTGGCTGCTGGGAAGGATTTCCGATGACGGTTCGCGGCGGGTGATCGGGGCTTGCGTGCTGGGGATGGTGGCTTTGCAGGCGCTGCGCAGGTGGCAGCCGGAATTTTTCGACCGCCTGGCGGAATCACATGGATTCGGACTCGGAGCGGGGATATTGGGAGGGTTCGCCACGATGCTGGCCAATGCGGCGGGGCCGGTGATCCAGCTCTATCTCATGGCGCGGCGGATTCCCAAGATGGAGCTGATCGGCATCGGCGCGCGGTTTTTCCTGCTGATCAACCTGCTCAAGGTGCCGCTGAATGCGAAGCTGGCACTGATCACGACGGCCAGTCTGTTGGAAAACGCGCGGCTGCTACCGGCGGTGGTCGTCGGAATCTTCAGCGGAAAATGGCTGATCCAAC
>JBDSZP010000019.1:0-30037 GCA_039925065.1 Luteolibacter sp. | reverse complement strand
GTTCGGACGTGGTTCGGACGTGGTTCGGACGTGGTTCGGACGTGGTTCGGACGTGGTGCGGACGTGGTGCGGTGAGCGCGAAGATTCGCGTCGGAACCAGGGGAGAACGTGGTCATTTGATTCCCTCCGCCGGAAAGTTTCCAATGTCCTGAAAGGACAATTCATACCAGCCCGGGATGAAATCCCGGGTAAGGCATCCCCGAATTCCAGCGTCCTGAAAGGGACGCCTCATGCAGGGCGGGTGGATGACGATATCCACGCGGTTTGACCCAGGAGTCACAAAACTGATCACGATCAACGCACCCAGGTTTCGGCTGGGCCGAGATAACCGGCGGGCAGGGGAGCGCGGCTGAGGACGAGCTTGTCCACGACCACACCGGGTTCGATGCCGATCAGGTGCAACGTGTGTTCGCCGGGATGGGAAACGTGAAGTGTGGCCGTGATGTTAGCGGAGTTGTCCAAGACGCCTTGCTCCCACGCCCGGTTTCCATCCTCGCGCTTGCGAACCAATGTGATAGGCGCTCCATCATCCAGGCTCACCGAGAAACGCAACGTTCCGCCTTCATGCAGTGGAAGTGTGGGCAGAATTTGTGCGATGAGATTGAAGTCGCCGGACGTGGTGAATTTCACCCGGTAATCGAGTCTCGCTGCAGATGCACCTTTTGGTTCGGACGTGGACGGTAACAAGGTCACCGCTGCGCCGGTGCGGCCCAGTCCGGGAACAAGCGCCCAATGGATTCCGTTGTTAGCTGACGCCGCGGTGTAATGCCCGGCGGCGATGGAGACAATTCCATCACGTTCTTCGAAGGCCCAAGCGCGGGGCAACGTCGAAGAAACGGACGGGTATTCGATCTTCGCGATTTTCACGCCGCCGGTGTCGGAGTCGGTCGGAATGAACGCCGGATCAATGCGCATGGAGCGCCATTCGCGAGAGGCGGGATCCTGGTTGAGAATGCCACGCCATTTTCCGTCGGATAGATATTCGTTATAGAAACGGGTGTCTTCTTTCAAAGCTGCATCGGCATCCCTCGTGCGGGCTGCGGCCTGGCGGGCGGCATCGTCCTTCGGTTCCGCTGCGGCGATGAATCTCTCTCCCCAGAAAAAACGTTCGTTCGCCAATGCGCTGGCACGCACCGGATATGCGACGAGTTGGAAAAAGGCCGCGCGGGATGCGGTCGGGATTTTGGTTTCAAGCGCTTCGACTGAATTTCTGATGCGCGAAAAAGCGGCGAGCCTATCGTCGATTTCGGCGTTGTTAAATGGACACGGCAGCCGGGTTTTTCCGCTCTCCCACCATTGCAAATGCTCGGGCTTCCTTTGGAAATTCAGTCGATAGTATTCCTCCATGATCCCGGCGATCTCCGCTGCCAAACCAGCGCCGAACTCACGAGTGGCCCACTCCAACAGGAACGTCCTGGCGCTTTCCGGCTGGCTCCATTTCTTCATGTCCCAGCCCATGCGGAGGAAAAACTCGGTGCCCCGTTCCATGGGTTTCAAATCTCCCGCGTTTGCCACCCACAACTGCCTTGCCCCTTGTTCGTAGGCAGCATTCATCTGCTGCCAGATCAGAGCGGGCGGCGTGGTGTCCAACCAGAGATAAGACAGCGGCTTGCCGAGATACGATAGGTGATAGTAAATGCCACTGCCACCCGGGCGTTGGCGTTCGGGGTCGGAGGGAAACGTGCGGATATAGCCGAAGTTGTCGTCGGGGAAAACAATCGTCACGTCGTCCGGTAATTTCAGACCGCGTCGATAGAGATCGAGCACTTCCTTGTAGGGGCAGAAAATCTGAGGGACTTGCCTGACTTCAGGGTTCACATATCGGGTGAGCAAATTGCGTTGATCGGTGAAAATCTGTTCCAGCAGTTTCACCTGTTCGTCGGGTGATCCGCCGCCCTGCATACGGCTGTCGTGAATGCCGCGCATGCCGATGGTATAGATATTTTCGAAGCGCCCGTTTTCCTTCACCCGCTCGTCCCAATACTTCAGAACTCCGTCTCGATTCGTTGCGTAGTTGAAAGTCGCCGGATCGGCAGTCCATTCGCGGACATTGTTACGCAGCATTGGCTCCGCGTGTGATGAGCCCATGACGATGCCGTAGCGATTGGCGGTCATGCGGTTTTCGGGGTTCTCATTGAAGGGTTTCGTGCAGGCGTGCATCGCCGGCCAGACGGTGTTGGCTTTCAAACGAAGCATTAGTTCGAAAATCCGTGAATAGGTTTTCGGGCCGATGCCGCCGTTCTCCGGTTCGAATGTGTTAGCCGCCCAAGGTTGCAACCCCCAATCCTCGTCGTTGATGAAAATGCCGCGGTATTTCACCGAAGGCGGGCCCTCGCGATGGGCGGTGACCGCATGGATCGCAATGTCCGGCTGACGGGCTACCGGAACATCCGCCCACCAGTGCCATGGCGAAACTCCGATGGCCTCGGATAAAGTATAGAGACCGTAAATGGTCCCACGTACATCGCTTCCGGCGATGACGAGCGCTCGATCGGTATGGGGAAATGGCTTCTCGACGGTTTGTATCATGAAACTTTCCCAAGCTCCGGCGAGTTGATCGGTGGTTAGTTGTTTCTCTGATGCAAGGGACTGGATCGTCTTGTTCGTGCCAACCTGTCCAACCACGATACAGGCGGTTCCCTGCGGTGGTGTTGCTAGTATCGCGGGCCGCATGCCGATGACCTGCTCCACGTCGTTTGCAAAATCTTCAACGGCGCGTTTCAGTGGCTCGGGTGCGCTGTCTTCCAAAAAGATTGGCACCGCGGCGTTGTCATGTCGTAGGGCGAAATCCAGTTTCCCCGCATGGGAAACGGCCAAGGGTTCGCTCGCGAAGATGCTGAGCGAAGAAGTCACAAGTAGGCAGAGTGGAAGAAGTTTCATTGCAGCGATGTTGGTTTAACTGCCGCCATCGCAGCAATCGATAATCCGTAACCCGAATTCGTTATCATCTACGAAACAAGGATCCGGTTCTTTCGCACAAGTAGTGCGAATTCTGATTTGATGAACTCTTAATTCGCGGCTTCATATCGAGTGATTGTACGGTGATCCTCCCTGTTGACATGGCCCGCAACTGGTCTTGAATGATAGCTGCCTTCGTTATTTGTGAATCACCCCGCATGATGAAGGCGTGGACTGCGGGGGCAAAATAACTCGAATATCAAACCAAACAAAACCATGGGACAACTCGGATACACACACGGCGATCTCGGCTGGTCGCAATTGAATACTACGGATGCGGCTGCTGCGCTCGATTTTTACGCGGGCCTCGTCGGCTGGGAAAAAAAGGGCGAGCCGGCGCCGGGCTATCACATTTTCGGACGTGAGGATGAGGCGCTCGGCGGCATTTGTAACCTTCAGGAAGGCCAAACCGCCCCGAGCTGGATGCCCTACATCACGGTGGATGATCTGGATGCCACGCTGGCGAAAGTGGAAGGACTCGGCGGATCTATCATGATGCCTCCAATGTCGCTGCCGGAGGATTCCGGACGAATCGCCATCATCCGCGATCCGCAAGGCGTCGCGACGGGCCTGGCTCAATATGTGAAGAAAAGCTGAGATCCACTATCACATCGCAGGACGGAATGAACGGCGGACGATGCCGTTCATTCCGTCTTTTTTCGAGCATCCCTGATCGAACCCGTTCAGGTTAGCTATCAGAATTTCCAAGCGCAACCCAGCGTGAAGCCGAAGGCATCGATGCCCGGGTTCGGGTCGGTCATGCCGAGGTTCGAGTGGTGGATGAAATAAGGCCCGGCGAGCAGTGAGATGTTCTCCGTGATCTTCTGGCGGATGCCGAACTGGGTGAACCAGTTGAAGGTGAAATCCTGTCCGAGACCGTCCGTTCCGCCGGAGCTGTCGGTCCATCCGAATCCACCGCCGATGGAGAAATAGAGCGAGGTCTCTTGGGAGGGAAACCAGTATTCGATCGAGGGAGCGCCGGCCAGACCGAAGTAGTGGCTTTCGGGGCCGTGGGTGATGGATTCGAACAACGCGGAGAACCGGTTTCTGATGGCGATTTTGGCACCATTTTCATCCTCCCACAAAGTCCAGACGATGGGGGAGCGGAGCGTCAGTTGGGTGGGGATGATCTCGTAGTTGATGTCGGTGTTGTGGCCGACATTCCAGAGATAGCCGCTCTCCACAGTCATTTCCCATGTGTCGGACGGGTGGCCCGAAGGTTCACCGGCATGAAGTGGAAGCGTGAGGAAACCGAGTGCACAAAGCAATTTCATGCCGCTTCCTACCGGTTCGCGACGGGTGGGTCGAGCGGCTTCTTTGGCCGGTCAATATTCCTCTTCCTCTTCGTCGCCCGGCACCGGCGGGATGATGTCCTCGCGCATGAGAAGGCGTGGGATGTCGAGGTCTTCCAACAGATCACCCGGCGTGTCTCTGACGATTGCAGCGTAGGGGGTGAGCCGGTCAAGCTCGGCGATGGCGCAATGGATCATCGAGGAAATGATGTCCGAGTCGAATTTCTCGCGCTCGAAAAGATTGGTGATGCGGAAAACGAGAAACTCGCGGTCCAGATCATACTCGAATCCACCGAGTGTGAGCTGTTTGTTCGCGCGGGCCAGCAGTTCCAACACGACGGGCAGGTGCTCTTCATCGAGAGGCATTTTGGATTCGGAAACGACGCTCAGCGCGTTCAACTGCGGGTAGGCTTGGACGATCATGTCCACGCGTGTGTGGTGGGCGTCGAAGCCGGCGCGAAGCACGTCGCGGCCTTCGACCAGTTCGCAATGCCAGCCGTTTTGGCCGAAGGTTTCTTCCACCGAGAGGATCTGTCGTGAGTGAGGGCGCATGATGGGAATGGGAAATTTCAGCCGCTAGTGGCTGCCCGGAGATAGCCGCCCGATGATGGCCTTGGCAAGCAAGCTCCGTCGGTCCGCGCGGATCGGCGTGAGCGAGAGATGGATGCCGGAGGATTTTTCCGCGTTGTGATGGAGCGTGAGGAGCGTGTTTTTCTCATCCACTTCGGCCGCCGCGACTTCCTGCCAAGTGACCAGGCGCATTCCTTCAGCCGGACGGAAAAAGGGGAAGATCTCGATCCCCAGCGGCGTGAGGATCAGATAAGCGTGCCGCGTCAGGCCCATCGCGACTTTCGCAACCGCAGCGGAGAGCACCAGCGGCAGAATTGCCCACGCGGGGTGGGGGAGTTGCGGATTGATATCGCGGTAATGTGCTGAGGCGAGCAGGGTGATCGCAACGGCGGCAAGCACAGCGCCCATGACCCAAAAAACCGCTGCTTGGCCCGATCGGGTGAAACGCAGCTCTTTTTCGGGTGACTGAAGTTTGCCTGCCATTTTTAAAATTTTAATCCGCCATCGCGCTCACCGCGCGCTCGGCTGCGGAGAGTTCCGTTTCAAAATCGCCAAAATCGAAACCGCGCTGTTCCAGCGTGGCAGGACTCTCGCAAGACCCGATCAGGGCGACGATGCGTTCAAGCCCGAAAAGCGATGCGCCGCCTTTGCAGCGATGCAAATCATCACGCAACTGCGCGAAATTTTGGGCTTCGATGAGTGCCAGCCAAGTGCTCATCTGGCGGCGTGTGTCGTTGAAATAATCAAAAGCGAGTTGTTTGAGCCCTCTGATATCACCATGAGCCATCCTCGAGAAATTCGCCTGGTTCATGGGCTTGAGGTGACTGTCCACTGGCTAAAAATAATACTGATTTGATGCCTTAGCTGAAGGAAATTTTTACGTAGTGTTCAAATGCTCAATTTTTCTCGGCATTTGCGCTATGAATTTCATTTTCAAGGAGTTTGATCAAGTCCTCGTGGCCTGTCGCTTTCGCTAGATCCAGTCTCAGTGCGAGCGTTTCAGGCTGCTTCAATTCATCGCGATTCATGGCTCCGATCAACTCCGTCGTCGCCGCAAAATCTCCAATCGCAAAAGCACCTTCGGCTTGTGCGAGAAGGGATGGCTCGACTGCATCCAGCGGTTTTTCCCGATAAACCGCCCAACGCGCTTGCTCCGGCATATCCTTTGGGGTGTCCGGACCTTCGATTTGTTCCAAATAAACGAAATCGTCACCTTCCTTGTGCCGTCGCCAGTTGTTGAGCGCGATCACGATGATGATCCCGAGAATGACAAAGGACGCCTCCATGCAAAATGGCGTCGTCATCACTCCGATGATCGTTCCGACCGTCTCACCCAAAAGGCCCGGCAAATACCTCCAGCCGATCAGTGTGGCGGGCACGACCACTCCAATTGCGATCAAAATTGCCGCTCCCACGGCCACCTGTTTTACCCGTTCGTCGTCGGTTCGATCCATATGCTTGGGCAGTTTATCCCGAATTTTACGGAAACCCAACTCTTGAAACCATAAAAATACTTCAGAAAGCTTGATTGTTTTTAAAAACTAACGAAAGTTGTGATATCTTGCTCGGCGTGTTGAACATCAAGTCCCTGATCTTTGGAGTGCTGCTCGTGGCTCCTGCTGTCGCGGCATTGGTCTATCGCGATTCGGAAAAGGCCGTTTCCCCGAGTCAGATGCGTGCAATTTCCTATCCGCAACACACTGGTCATCAATCGGGCGAGGTCGTTCATGTCCCCATTGAGGTGATCCAAAAAGGCGGTGCTCCGCAAACGGTCTACGTGGAAGCCAGCACCCGAGCGGTTCCTGAACCAGGCGTTTTTGCCCTGCTGACGTTTGCGAGCCTGATCCTCGTCCGCCGCCAGCGGAAGTGAAGGGCGGGGATTTTTCGCCATCTTTCATTCCTGATCGTTCCTCTTTGCTCTTGGCTCCACGCCCTCCGCTGCATAAACCCCGCCATGCGGCTTTTTGACACGCTTTCCCGAACCGAGCGCGAACTCTCACCCATCGACGGCTCGACCTTTCGCTTTTATTGCTGCGGACCCACGGTTTATGGCCCGGCGCACATCGGGAATTTCCGGACTTTCGTGCTTCAGGACGTCCTCCGTCGCACTCTCGAAACCGGTGGCACCCGCACGCTTCACGTCCGCAACATCACCGATGTGGACGACAAGACGATCCGCGATTCACAGAAAGCCGGCAAGTCGCTCACCGAGTTCACCACTGGTTGGACCAAAAAATTCCACGCCGACTGCGACAAACTCGGCCTGCTTCCCCCGCACATCGAGCCCGGTGCCGTCGAGCACATCCCGCAGCAGATCGCGATGATTCAAGCGCTCGTCGAAAAGGGCAACGCCTACGCTTCCGACGACGGCTCTGTTTATTTCAAGATCTCCTCATTCCCTGGCTACGGCCGCCTGTCCCGCCTTGACGAACGCGAACTCGACCTTGGGAAAACCCAAAACGCGCGCTCGAATTCAGACGAATACGAAAAGGACAGCCTCTCCGATTTCGTCCTCTGGAAAGGCCGCAAGCCCGAAGACGGCGAGAATTTCTGGCCATCTCCCTGGGGCGAAGGTCGCCCCGGCTGGCACCTTGAGTGCTCTGCCATGATTCAGGAATACCTTGGCGATTCCTTCGATCTTCACTCCGGCGGTGTCGATCTCGTTTTCCCGCACCACGAAAACGAAATCGCCCAGAGCCAATGCGCCTGCGGTGGTCATTTTGCTGCGCATTGGTTCCACATCACGCATTTGCTCGTCGATGGCGGAAAAATGTCCAAGTCGCTGGGCAATCTCTACACACTGGAAAATCTTGCGGAAAAGGGCTTCACCGCCATGGAAGTCCGCTACGTCCTCATCGGCGCACATTATCGGAAACAGCTCAATTTCACCCTCGATTCTCTCAGCGGAGCCCGCGAAGCCCTCGCGAAATTGGCAAAAGGCGCACGCCAGCTCGCTTCGAAAATCGAACCCGATACCCGGCTGACCTCTGCCGATTTCGGGCCTTTCCAATCCGCTTGGGACAACCTCACCCACGATCTCAACACCCCCGGTGCCCTCGGTGGCATTTTCACCGGACTCCGCGAAGCCTCCCATCTCACAGGCTCCGAAGCTGCCGCCGCACTCGCCGGACTCAACCGTCTCCTTCGTGCTCTCGGCCTCACCCTGCCGGAAGTCGCCGACTCCGATTCGATCGAAATCCCCGAGTCCATCAAAGCCCTAGCGGAAACCCGCTGGCAAGCCCGCCTCGCCAAAAACTGGGCCGAGTCCGACACCCTCCGCGCCGCCCTAGCAGAACAAGGTTGGCTGATGAAGGATGGAAAGGAAAGCTACAGCCTCGTCCCTGCTGGGAACTGATCTGCTTCCTATCCGTAAATCCCAACAGCATCAGCCACCCCATGAACACGAATGCTTTTTGTCCCAACTGTGGGAAACCGTTGGAATCTTCCCAAAGTGAACGTTGCCAATGCGGCTACGACCCGGCTCGCGCGGCACTATATTCCGCAAACCCACCGTCAGGATCCACATCCAACCGGGTAGCCAAAGGCTGCCTGATCGCAATCGGCATCGTAATCGGCATCGTCATCCTGATCCTCGCGATTGTCTTCGCCACCTGCGGCGTTAGCCTCCGAGGCATCAACGGAGTCTAGCTCCCGTCTCTGGTTTCTCCACGATGGGCAACCCCAGCGCTGCCGAACTCTCAACCGTCCTCGCCGCCGCCATCAAGGAAGCCGACGAACTCCGCCACGCCACCCGCAAGCTCGAAAACTGATCCATCACTCGAAGCGCCCCAAGGAGGGTGGGCATTCTGCCCACCGCATTCATTCATTCATCATTTCGGTTGGCTATCGGCCACCGCGCCACAAAATCAGCGGCGAGAACGATAAGCGGATTGGCAGGCGGACCGTGCACGGAATCGTTAGTGTTCAATGTTAGGGTTTCGCCTCCCAATGATTTTCATTCATCCGAGACCCTTTTTTATTCGATTCAATCTCACGGCATTCGCCCGCCACTCTTTTTCATTCACCCGCGAATCATTTTGATCCGATGGAGACCCTTTTTCATTGGCACCCAATCCTTCGGATTCACCGTTGAATCCCGAAGTGTCTCCCGCGAATCCCAAACATTGAAGCGGGAATCTGAATCGGTCACGGACGAATGAAAATCATCCGCCCGAGACCCTTTTTCATTCAAACGTGAATCCGGAAAATTGACCTTTGTGTCCCATAGATTTCTTGTAATCAGTCACTTATCAAGGATTCGGCGTCGCGGCTGCCGGTGTTGCCTTGCCCGAGCGGGCAAAGTACTTGCCAAGCACATCCACCACAGTTTTCGCCGCTGGGATGCCACGTTTTTCCGCTTCCTTCGCGTTGGAATAGAAGCCGAGATAGACTTGGAGCATTTCCGCGCCCAGTTGCATTTCCGTGCTCTCGATATCGTCCAGCAGGGCTTGGACGGAAAGGCGGAGGCCATCGAGTTGCTGGCGTAGCGTGCGGTCTTTTTCCAACTCCACCTTATCGATGTAGCTCGGCACGAGGGTCGGGTGATCTTGCATCAGCGCGTGGGCGTCTTCATCCAGTGCCACACGGCCGTCTCCCAGCTTCAGAAGCTTGCTACGGGCGTCGGAGGTTAGGCTGATCAGGAAGGGAAGCTTCGGGCGGACGCTGTCGAGCGAGGCTTCAGCGGATGCGAGGTCGGCAGCCGTCAGTACGGCGGAGATACGATTGTTGTTTGACATGTTTTTATAGGGTGTTGTGATCTATCAAGATGGCCCGGGCAAACTGCTCGAATCGCTGTGGATAAAAAGTGAAAAATCAGGTAGTCATGAATATTTCACAGATGGCGGTTGATATCTTTTCAGTTATGGAATCCAAATCCATCTTACCAAAAGATCCTTCTGATATTAAGAATATGTAAATAATCATACTCGGTGGGACGGGAACGCTGGGTTGAAAAACCGCAAGGGAACGGGTTGGCGGAGCTAGCGAAATACGGAGACGCAGGGGTAGGAGGGAGAATCACAGAGCTGGGAAAACCTCCCTCTTTTTCCTCGAGATTCTCTCCGCGACTCGGCGTTTCGGGAACGACTTTTTGCAAACGGTCTGAGAGGCTGTCCGAAAAATGATCAATGGGTTCTCGCCCAGGGATGCGGAGGCGCGAAGTTTTTAAGATGGAGGGGGTAAATCTTGAATACTGGCAAAAAAACCATCTCTAGGCCTCAGCGGCTGTGCGCGAGAATCCATCTTCGTGCCCGTATCCGATGATTTCACAGAAAGCCTCTAAGGAGGCCAATATCCAGTAGCTGCAAGGGATTTCCGCCAGGCGAGGTGGAAAGAACTCGTGGTAGCATTTGTGACAAAATAGCCATTCATCAAAAATGATTTGCCGTTATGGGTCGCGGTCAGATAGGTCTTCATCAAGTTAGAGTTGCATGAGCGCCATCCCTATCCGCATCTCCCTTCCTGTCAGGATTTTCCACGCCTCTGGTTCCGGAATCCTGATCGGCACGCTGATTTCGGTGGGCGTTCTCCAGTTCCAGCAGAGTGTTCAGGCCACGACCGCCGGCAGCAGCTTCCGCGGCAATGGTTCAAGCACTTCGGCGTCCTCTCCTGGCGTTGTCGTCGTACCTGCTACTGCCGACGATCTGGATGGCGACGGCATTCGGAACACCTGGGAAACCGCAAATTGTCTCGATCCCAGCAAATCCGGGGATGCCGCCAGCGATTTCGACTTCGACGGTCTCACCGCCAAGCAGGAATACGATCTGTCCGTCCAGACCAACGGCCAATATGGAAATCCTCTCGGAAAATTCCAATGCTCCGATATCAGTCCTCCTCCCGACTACACTCTCTTATCGGCACTGACTCTTGTGGAAACGGCCAAGAATGGCATATGTGTTGTCCGGGTTCAAGGGGTGCGCACGGATGCATCCGTTTCGAGCGTCCGCATTTATACCTACAATCCTGCGAACCAGCAGTGGACCTACGTTCTTCCACCTTCGACCGCACCTGCCACGACCATTTTGACCGCTACCGATGTCAATTCCAAGGGGCAGGTTGTTGGTCGTTACTACAACTCCGGAACCAAAGGTTTCATCTGGACCCCATCCGCTACACCGGCTACGGGTGGCGAATCCAATCAGTTTTTCATCAACCCTACCACCTCCCATACTTCTGCGATACCGGTCCGAATCAGTGACACGGGCTATCTCCTGTATGCCACCCCGCCCACGGGAACACTTCACGCCGCCGATTACCATCAGCGTCCCATCGTTCCGCTTGCCAATTCATGGACCAATCCGCAATCCGTCGATGTCAACGACTTCAACGACTTCGGCGAATATCGGGGCGCTCCGCAATACGTCGATGTTAACGACTATGGCGAATACGTCGGAATCATCCGGAATCCGGTTACGTATGAGATGAATACTTTCCTAGCGATGCCGGATGGCCCGTTCTATCTGTCCGAACTGTCAAACAAGGATTTCCAATCGAATGGTATCGTCGCGGTCCCTGATGTGGACTGCGAAACCATTCAATGGATAGAGCCACCGACGTTCGTATATCCTGACGATTACTACGACGCGGAGGGGAATTTTCATGACCCTTATGAGGATTACGTGGATGACGGCTATTCTTATGGAACCGCTGTGGATGCGACCACGCACCAAACGGTCCAATTCCGGCGGGATTTCACATCTAACTAAACCATCTGGTGGCGCGCATCCCAGGATGGAAGTCTATCCCAATGGAATACCCTCTCATACAGCAGCAATCCTGCCGCACTCAACGACTGGGGGGAATTTGCAGGAAAATTCAATTCAACATATACAGGGAATGATGTCTGGGACGACGGGACCCTGTCGTCCCAGCCAGAGGACCAGTTGTACAACGGTTCCTTTTTCTTTGGCGGCGGCTACCAAATGACCATGAGCGGAACCAATGTTTACGGGGTTTCCAACGATCCGCAGATCCTTATCGGCGATTCCCAGCAGGCTCTCTCACTTTGGTCCGATTCCGTGGTGGCACCTCTGACCAAACTTCTCCCACCAGGCTCCGCTGTTCCACAAAGAACCAAGCTCTGCGACAATGGACTGATGATCCTTCAAAAGGACACTAAGACCATCCAAACTCTCACCCCATCAGACGATTCCGATGGCGATGGCATGCCGGACGACTGGGAGGTCTATTATGGATTCAATCCCGCCTTCGATGATGCGAACGCGGATGCGGATGGCGATGGGATCAGCAACTATGCCGAATTCCTCCTTCGGTCCGACCCACATGCCGCTCCGGTGCTCAATTCAAGCGGCAGTCCGATCGATAAGGGGCCGAGATTGAAATCTATCTATGTGAAACACATCAACTTTACGAAGGAGCAGACATGGCGGCCTTCATTGCCAACTTCAACCCGTGAGGAAAATGCAGAATAATTCTCATTTCGATTCACAATGTTGGATCGTGTCCTCCGCACGACAACGCATGGAAGGTTATTACGACTACTTTATTTTATATGTCGTGCCGAATGAAAGACTTATCAGTCTGAGGACCCGAAGCGATATGACCGGTAACTTCGCTTATGACGAAGGACCTGGAAAGCGCTGGACGTGTCAAGAATATCTTGATCTGCTCGAAACACCGGGAGAAAAGGTCTGGTATCTTGCTTCAGGCAAGGCTAAGTTAATATTCGATTTGTTCCAGCTCTCCTGGTTTTTGCCGATCATTCAAAGACTTGGCGCAGGAGAACTCGTTCCATACGATGAAGTCAATGACCTTCACCAGAAGCGCTTTGGGAAGCCGCTGCGTCTATTGCCGTTAAGTGCCTCAAATGAATATCGGGAGAAATTCGAGCGGGAGCTAGATTATGACTATTAGAATCTGCCATTCAAGCTAGCTGTAGTTCCAATCGACTGGAAATCCGCCCACCCTATTTTTTAAAAAAATTTGCCAGAATCGCAATTTGTTTTCTCTCAGAGACTGACCAGTCTGTCAGCGACTTTAATTTTGCCGCTTCACCTCATCGGCATGTTTCCTCATGGCCTGTGATCGAAGCGCGTTCTTTGACATTTCCCGAACCATTTTTCCCGACCCGTTTGAACCCCAGCGGGTGGGGGGATGATGTGATTTTTCTGATGCTGGATTTTCTCCTGATCGCTAATTTCACCGGGCCGATGCCACCCACCAATACGCGTATGACAAGGCGGGAAACCGGGTGTTAGTCACCTGCGGCACAATCTAACGGAATGGCGTCTCCAGGTTCGATTCCAACAACCGTCTCACCCATGCCATCGAGACCCTGAACGCCCCACAGGAGCGCGGATAGATTCCCCCTTCCTTGGGATGGCGGTGATCACCGGGCTCTGGATTCCCCGCTCCAATTCCAAAGTCACATGATTTGCGGAATCTGGTATCAGGCGTGTGCGTCGGCTTTCCCGGCGGCCCAAACCGGCTCGCGACTATCAGGTTATCCTGGGTTCCTCGGATTCGTCCGTGAGCGAGATCAGCTGAAAACAGGGGGATGCATGGCTCTTGCAGGGCGGCTTTTCGCTTCCAATCGTGTGAAATTCAGCTTGGCTGGGTGTTCATCCAATTCACCCGATTTTTTCGTTTGGCGGCAGATCCCTGAATTCACCCTAATACATTCACCTGCAAGTGGCAAACTCCCCACACCATGCGCACGGTTGCGTCCGCAAATCCGAACCTGCCGCTGCTCCCATCGGTGGTCCTCGAGTTCTGCTGGTTCCGGATATTCAGTTGCATATGGCTCTTCGCCTGCCGCGCGTGTGGCGGCAAGCGGGATACGAGGTGGATTTGCTTTGTCTCGACGGGGAGATCCTGGGCAGCAGTCGTTTTGTGGACCATGTGATCCAGGAGGCTACTGCTGAGGATCTGTTCCAGAGGCTGATTGGAATCCTGCGTGTGAATGACGCGCGATGGCAGGCGGTTGTGGTGGTCGATGAACAACTGGTCCGGAAATTGATTGCGAGCGGAGATCGTGCGGTGTTGGAAAACTGGCAGCCGGGTGCTCTGGATTACGAGGTCGGCAGCTTTTTCCTGAGCAAGTTCGGGTTGGAAATGGTTTCTAAAAATCCAGCCATGCAGATCCCTCCGAGCCGGGTCTGCCGGACGGCGGAGGAAATCGCGAGCTTCGGTGAGAGCGTGGGCTGGCCGGTGATTTTGAAGCCGGCCAATGGTAGCGGTGGCACGGGGGTGGTGAGATACGATTCTGTGATCGAGTTGGAAACGAAACTGCCGCTGCCCGAACTGCCGGTGCTGGCCCAGAAATTCATTTTCGGGAAGGAAGGCGTGGTGGAAATGTTTTGCTCCGCCGGGCGGCCGCTGGCTTGGCTTGCATCCCACTCGACGCGGAGAATGGGTGGGGCGTTCAGTTATTCAACGGCCCGGATGTTTCTCCCGAAACCGGAGCTCTGTCCGCTCGTTGAGCAGGTTGCACGTTTCACTAATTTCGAGGGTTTCTGCGGTTTCGATTGGATCCGCGACGAGAACACAGGAATTCATTGGATGATCGAGTTTCATCCACGCGCGTCCGCTGGCCTGCGTTTCGCCGACCGCTGCGGCGTGGATTTTTCCGCAGCCATTGTGGCGGCGATGACGCCTGGTACTGCGGAATTTTCGCCCCGGGTTCAGATGTCCGGAACCTCGGTCGCCGCTCACAGTTTTCCCTGGGATTTGTTCCGCTGCCTGCGCGATTGGGATTGGAGAGGGCTGGCGATGTGGCTTCCGGGTAGGAACGTGCATCATGATGTTTTTTGGGACGATTCGCCGCTTTTCAAAAGCTGGGGCCGGGCTCGGTTCCGGGAATTGTTCCGAATGAAATGAATTTCGGCGCTTGGGGGGGAACTGGAGTTTTTCGTATGATCCTGTCTTTGGCCTTCGTATGTGGTGGCTCCTGACAGTCAGCGGACTTCCCGGAATTCACCACAATTCTTCATCGATTCATGCGTCCGTCCATTGCGTTCTTATTCATTGGCATTTCCCTGGCATCGGCCAAAGAAGCTCCCATTCGTGCCCTCCTCGTTTGTGGCGGCTGCTGCCACGATTATGCCAGCCAAGCGGTCATTCTCCGCGACGAAATCCAGAAGCGGGCGAACGTGCAGATCGATGTGATCCGTAGCGAGGACAAGGGGACGAAGCCATGGTTTCCGATGTATGAAAACAAGGACTGGGCCAAGGGTTACGATGTGATCATCCATGACGAGTGCGCGGCGGAGATCAAGGAGATGCCCTATGTGCAAAACATCGTGGATGCGCATAAGAACGGCGTTCCGGGCGTGAACCTCCACTGTGCCATGCATTGCTACCGGACGGGAACTCCGCTCTGGTTCGAGTATCTCGGTCTCCAGTCCAGCGGGCATGGCTGGCAGAAGCCCATCGATGTGGATTTCGCGAGCGTGGAGCACCCGATTACGAAGGGCTTCGCCAACTGGACGACCATCGACGAGGAGCTTTATAACAACGTGAAGATTTTCGAAACCGCGAAGCCACTCGCTCTCGGTAGCCAGATGACGGCTGACGGGAAAAAGGACACAACCGTCGTCGCGTGGACCAACGACTATCATGGCACGCGCGTTTTCAGCACCACGCTTGGGCACAACAACGCCACTGTTTCTGACGAGCGCTATCTCAACCTCGTCATCCACGGCTTGCTGTGGAGTTGTAACAAGCTGAACTCCGATTTCCTCCAGCCTTACACCGGATCTAACGGTAAATTCAAAACGGTCCCCGTGAAGTCCCCCGAGTCCTTTCTCGGCAAGCCTCCTGAAGGGGCGACGTTGGCGAGGGCGACGGCTTCCAGCAAGCAGGACGACAACAAGCCCGAGAATGCGATCGATGGTCGGGAGGAAACCCGCTGGTGTGCGGGTGGCGGCGAGTTTCCGCAATGGTTGCAGTTGGAGTTTGAGAAAAAACAACCGCTGACGGGTTTGGAAATCACCTGGGAAAACAAGGATAACATCTATCAATACAAGATCGGGGCGTCGATGGATGGCAAGAAGTGGGCGGTGATTTCCAACGTCGGTGGAAACGCTGTGGCTGGCGGGACTGCGGTGGATTTTCCCAAGACGGAGATGAAGTTTCTCAAAATCACCTGCAACGGGACGTCGAAGGGCGGCTGGGCATCCATTCGTGAAATCATCGCGAAGGGCGACGGCATTGGTCCGCTGTTTCCAAAACTCGCCGAAGCCAAGGAGAAGAAACCGGCGGATCCTTTTGAAAAATCCGGAAACACCGACCCGCGCATCGTGAAGCTCAGCCCGGAACAGGAGTCGGAAATCCTGAAGGATGTGAAGGTGGCGGATGGCTTCGGCCTGAGCCTTTTCGCGAATCCGGCTGCGGCAAACTACCCGGTTTACGTGGCAGCCGCTCCTAACGGTGATCTCTATGTTTCATCGGATGGAAATGGATCTCTCGACCGCGATGCGGGGCGCGGGCGGGTGCTTCGCCTGCGCGATACGGACAAGGACGGGCGCGCTGACGAGGTGACGGAATTCATCAAGAACGTGGAATCTCCCCGTGGCTTGGTTTGGGATCACGACCGTCTCTATCTGGTGCATCCGCCGGATGTCAGCGTTTATACGGATTTCAACGGCGATGGGCAGGCCGATGATGAAAAGACCCTGATCAAGGGAATCGCGTTTGGTTTCAAGGATCGCCCGGCCGATCACACCACCAACGGGCTGAGCTTGGGAATCGATGGCTGGTTTTACATCGCCGGTGGTGATTTCGGATTCATGGATGCGGTAGGCGCTGACGGGAAGCACCTGCAGCACCGTGGCGGCAGTGTGATCCGATTCCGTCCAGATGGCTCGGGAATGGAAATTTTCGCTTCCGGAACCCGCAATATCCTCGGGACGCCGATCAGCCCGCTGATGGACCTTTTCGCCCGCGACAATACCAACGATGGGGGTGGTTGGGATGTGCGATTCCATCATTTCACGGGACTCGAGGATCACGGTTACCCCAGCATGTTCAGGAATTTCAAGGATGAGATCATCAAGCCGCTGGGCGATTACGGTGGTGGATCGGGTTGTGGTTCGGTCTATCTATCGGAACCCGGGATCCCGGCGAAATGGAATGACGCGCCACTCACCTGCGATTGGGGAACGGGCGCGCTCTGGCACCACACCGTTGTGGCGAAAGGCGCGACCTTTGAGGAAACCGCCAAGCCGGAGCAGTTCATCGCGATGACCCGCCCGACCGATGCCGACGTGGACGCGATGAGTCATATCTATCAAGCGAGTTGGAAAGGAGCGACTTTCAAATGGGAAGGTCCGGACGTCGGCTACATCATCCGGGTTTCTCCGAAAGGCTACGCGTCCGAGCCTCTGCCTGATTTCGAGAAATCAAGCGACGCGGAACTGATCCGCCTTTTGGAATCTCCCAGCCAGGTGCGCACCTTGGAGGCGCAGCGGGCACTTCTGCGCCGCAATGAAACGACTGCGATGAAGCAGGGACTGTTGGCTCTGGCGGGAAACGCGAACAAGCCGATGCCTGCCCGGGTGGCCGCGTTGTTCGCACTCACCCAGCGTGCGACACGGTCTGAATCCGCCGCAGCAATCATCAGTGCGGTGATTCCGCTGGCTGCGGATGAAAAGCTCCAACGCTTTGTTTTGCGCGCTTTGTCAGACGCCGGCCTTGACGAATTTCCGAAAGGCAAAACCACCGCGCCGGAAACCATTTACAGCGCCGGCTTGAAAAGCAGCGATGCGCGGACGCGGCTTGAGGCGATTGTCGGAGCCACCCGGCAGAACATGAAAACGCTCGGCCCGCAGATCGCGGTGCTGCTTGGCGATGCCGATCCGGTGGTGGCGCACACCGCGTTTCGCAGTCTTTCGATGATGGAAATTTTCGCCCCCTGTTTCGCCATCGTGGACAACGAAAAAGCGCCTCACGATCAGAGGATCGGTGCGCTGCATGCGCTCATGCGGATCCACCAGCCGGACGTGGTGCAGGGGCTCATCGACCGGCTGGCCCGCACCCGGCAAACCCTCGCGCGGGAGGAACTTTTATCCGCCATATGCCGTTTGTATTTTCGCGAAGGAGAGTGGAAAGGGGATGCATGGGGAACCCGCCCGGACACGCGGGGACCTTACTATCAGCTCGAAGCATGGAGCGAGACGCCCAAGATCACTGCAGTCCTGAAGGCGGAGTTGGATAAGGCGACGCCACAGGAAGCCCCGTTCCTGATCCGTGAACTGCGACGGAACCGGATCGAATTCAATGAAACGTTGGAACGGATCATGGCTCTGGCGAAAGATAAACCGGAATTGCTGCCTGAAGTGGTGGAGCAACTCGGTGCCAAGGAAACGGTTCCCACGGCGGGCCTTCCGTTTCTCATTCAGGCGGCGAAGAGCGATGGGCCGCCACGGATGATTGCCTTCACGGTTAGCATTTTCTCGCGCCTGGATTCGGATGAGGGCTGCGTCCTTTCTCTAGTGGCTCTCGAAAAGCTCGCTCGGATGAAAGGTGCCGGGAAACAATATGATTTCGCACGGAAAACTTTCCTCGAAGCTCCGAAGTTGGAAAACCATCATCAGCTATTGGAGGATATCGCCGAGAAAACTGATAGCGCGGGTTCGGTTTGGGCGGATGCCGCATTGCTTGCCCTCAGCGCCCGCAAGGACGGGAGTCCGGAATCGCGTGAAATGTCGGGTAAGGCTCTTGAGCACGGCTGGGCGGATGCAAAGCGGCGCGTGCAAATCCTCAAGGCGATCCGGGATACGGATTTTCACGGATTTGATGAGCGGGTCCAGGTTGCGGTTGGGGATTCCGATCCAGAAGTGGCGAAGGCCGCAGCGGAGGCGGCGAAGAGCCTGAAGCTGGAGAAAAAAGGAGAAGACAAGACGCCGCTCGTCAACACGCTGAAGCCCGAAGAGGTGGTCGCCGCAGTGATGAAAATCAAGGGTGACGCGGGTCTCGGCAAGCAGCTTTTCACCCGCCAGAGCTGCGTGACTTGTCATGCCGTCAGTATGGACGAGCCGCAAAAAGGTCCGTTCTTGGGAACCATCGCCCAGACTTATACCCGTGGGGTGCTGGCGGAAAACATCATGGATCCGGGCAAGACGATCGCCCAAGGATTCGCCACGGAAGTCTTCACGATGAAGGATGGAACGTCGCAAATGGGATTCGTCACGCTGGAAAGCCCGGATGAAGTGAAGATTCGCAACATCGCCGCGCAGCAGTTTGTTTTGAAAACCGCCGATATCGCGAAACGTGAGAAGCTGCCGAATTCGCTCATGCCGCCGGGCCTTGTTAGTGACCTAACTACGCGTCAGTTCGCGAGCCTGCTCGATTACCTCCAAGAACTTTCAAAGAAATAACAGGTGGGTCACTTCTCAACCGGTTTCGGGCCGGGAGCGGGAACATAGATCGTTTTCCTGATCGCAAATTTCGACTGCATGTCCTCGATCAGGGATTTTCCGGTATCCTTCTGGTGGCGGATGGCCAGTCCCGCGAAAAATGCGGCGGCGGCCAGAATCAGGAACACAAACACCGAGCCGAAGTCCATGCCGCCCGAGCCAACAGGGGCGAGCGCGGCACGCTGCCTGGCGATTTTTTCAGCAGCGCTTTCCGAGGGGATTTCCTTTTCCTTTTCCTCAGGAGGGCGGGAAACCGGCAATTCCACCGCGCGTTGTTCGCGGGAGAGGGAGGAAAGTTCCTCGTCAGTCAGCAGGAAATCAAAAGCGACATCGCCCAGATAAACCGTGGCTCCGCTCTTCAGAGGGATCACCTGGTGGCGGACGCCATCGAGCTTGATGCCATTGGTGGAGCCCAGATCGCGCAGCTCGTATCCGCCGTCGATGCGCCGCATTTCCGCGTGGTTGACGGAAGCCGAGCCGCTTTCGATCACGATATCGTTTTCGCTTCCGCGCCCCATAGTGACCACCTGGCGGTCCAATTGGAAGCGGTAGGGCTGGGCATTTTTCTCCGGGACGGTGATCGTGACGCGTGGCATGGTTCTAGAGAACGGCGGGGTTCGACCGTTTCTAGCGTGAAACAATCCCGCTTTGCACGATTTTTTCCCTGAAAAGGCGCAGGGCGACTACGGGGACTCTCCCTCATGTTGGTTCTCGACTGACTTGCGCCCACCTCCGCGAGGGGCTATTGTCTCAACTTATGTCCCTTCATACGATCCATATCCGGTCGGAAAGACCCGACTTGCTCATTGAATTTGATCTGCCGCCCGGCACCCACGCGAGAATCGGTGCGTCACGGGAAGCTGAGGTCACTCTTCCCCTCGGAGGTATCCCTCCTTTTTCGTGTATTTTGGGGCGCTTTCACGATGGCCGGCTTTACCTCGCGGACTTGGACGGGGCGCTTTCGAGGCGCGTCGATCCTCCCGCCGCACTTCCTATCCCGCCTTATCAATTCGAGATTTTTCAGCCCCATGATGGTGTCGCAGCGACCACGCCGCCGGTGGTATTCATCCCACCGAAGAAGAAGCCCGCAACGCTCGGAATTCCTACTCTGGTCGTTGGAATTGTGGTGGTGCTGGGATTGGTCGCGCTCATCGTGAGTCAGTGCGGGCAACTTCCAAGCGCACCGCTGATTCCCGCGCAAATCTCTCCGCAACTACCACCCGGGAAACCCGCGCCGACCTTACCTCCTGCGAAGTCTGATCCGATGTCCCCGCCAGGCAGGTAGCGTCAAAGCTGGTTTTGCTGATCTTCTCGGGCAACGCCGCCGAAAATCGGATTCAGATCGGGATCATCAAGTGCCGTAATTTTGAAATCAGGCTCGAGTGCGAACGCTTGCTTGAGCAATCGCTTCGACTCTTCCATTTCACCCAAGAGACACGCGTAACAAGCCAGGTTGTAAATGATGGTGGGCGACGCCGGATGAATTTGAACGGCCTGCCAGAGCACTCCCCGGGCGTCGGTGACGGATTTCTCACGCCGCAGGGCATACGCCCACTGAATCCACCAATTCGGGTTTTCGGGAAACCGTTGCGCGAGCGACTCGGCGAGGATGCGCGCGGGATTCCATTTGTGGAGAGCGTGATAAACAGCGAGCCGCATTTCCAGCACGGGATCGGTCAATCGAAGCTCAACCGGAAGCGATTCAAGTTCGTCCCATGCATCGTTAAAAAGGCCAAGGTAGAAGTAACCGAGAGCTGAATCGAGGGGGTGTCGCTGGAGGGGGTACTGCTGGATGGGCATGGGCGGGATGTTCTCCACTGCCAATGGACAATTCAAGGATGCCCTCCATGGGTTTCTTGTGACGGAATGCGGCGTCTCCGTTGAACTCCTTTTTTGATAGCAACAAAACCGTATCTGTTGGCTATTCCCTGAACTACGGACCAGCAGCTCTGGGCCTAAATACAAAAAATCCCCAGAACCATAAGGTCTCTGGGGCGATGAAGGAAGTACGAGGACTGGGACTCGAACCCAGGATTTGTTTCAAGAGGTCTTATAATCACGAGGTTACGCAATTTTCTTGAAAGTGGGAACGTAAGGGACCAATAAAGACGTAGCGGACGTTCCCGCTCTCGTTCCCACTTTTTAACTCCATGGCCTCACTCATCAAACGCGAAGGCTCGCCTTATTGGTTCGCGGCTTTCGACGTCGTGCTACCGGAGGGAACCGTTCGTCGGCTGAAGAAGTCCACCAAGCGCAAGAAGCGGTCGGAGGCAATGACAGAGGCGATCCGCATTGAGGAGGCGGAGAGGAAGATGACCACCTCAACGAGCGAAGGCGCAAGCAGGGCATTCGCCATTCTGACAGATGCCGCACAGTCGGCCGCTCGCGGGGAGTTGTCGGAAGGACGTGCCCGGGAACTGATCGCTCGAATGTGCGAAGCCTCGACCGGCACGCCCCTTAAATTTTACACCGTTCGGAGTTGGGCTGCTGACTGGCTCGAAATGAAGGCAGCCACCACCAAGTCCGCGACGATGGCGCGTTACAAGTCGAGCGTGAAGCTGTTTCTGCTGTGGCTTGGAGAGAAAGCGGATTCAACCCTTGAGGCCGTCACCAAATCGGAGATCCGCGCTTTCCGTGCTGCCGTGAAAAGCGGTTGGAGCAATGGGCAACAGCCGAAGAGGAAGCCTGTCAAAGATGCTCCGTCTCCTCGCACAGCCAAAACCACAAATCACTACGCAAGCGATGTCGCGGGAATGTTTCGTTCCGCAGTGCGGGAAGGATTGTTGCTCGCAAGCCCGGCAGCGGCACTTGATCGGTTGCCCGAGCATGACTCGACCGAACGGGAGGTTTTCACCGTGGCCGAGGTCGGCCAACTCGTTGTCGCTGCAGGAGAGCCTGCATGGCAGGACGCCGTATTTTCCGACCGTTCCAAGGGGGACGAAGCTAGGTACCAGCGTCGCATCGACTGGCCCGGGCTCATTTTGACTCTCTTCTACGCTGGCCCGCGACTTGGTGACGGAGCCCGGCTAAAAGAGGGAAACCTAAGTCTGAGGGAGAAGAAGCTTTCATTCATGCCCGCGAAAACCGAGCGAAAGAGAAAGAAGCTTGAAGTACCCCTGCATCCTCGCCTCGCGGCTTGGTTCGAAGACCGTAAACTTTCTGGGAACCCGGAGGCCCCGCTTTTCCCAGGGCTGTGCAAGACGTCTGTCTCGGGGAATGCCGGACTATCGTCTCAATTTATCGCGATCATGGACGCCGCCGCTGTGGATCGCGGCACTATCCGAAAGGGGACCGGCGGGCAAAGGGCTCAGCACGCTCGGAGCGCTCACTCCCTCCGACATTCACTTACATCGGTATTGGCGAACCTCGATGTGCCCGAAGAGATACGCAGGCGAATCGTAGGCCACGAATCTGCCGAGGTGCATGCCGGCTACACCCACCACGAGCGGGAGACCTTGGCTCGGGCGCTCGAAAAAATGCCATCCATCTGAAATTATGAGCGGGCGAGAGAAGAATATCGGAGATTTCATCGACTGGGAGCGACCGACGGCTGCCCATCCGATTTCCGAATGGGGATCGACCATCCTCCATCTTTGGAAACTCGGAATCCGAGACTTCATGAAGATGCCCGTCATGCGCGTAGTGCCTGAGGTGCTGCAACCCGATCCCGAGCATCGTCGTCCGATTGGGTGTCCTGAGGCAGCTCCAGAGGGAGCTTTCTTTTCGCTTATTTGGTACGACGGTAATGATTGGACCTGGGGAGACGGCATGTTGTTCCTGCGCGACGGCAGTTTGAAATGTTCACCTCTTCGTCCCTTCGTTCGTTACACCGGTAGCTCCTCTCAAACCGAGAATTTGGAGAGCCACAAGAAACGACGAGATTCGGAAAAGGTGATGCTCTATCGTCAGATCCTACAGGACTCTCCGTTTTTTCGATCAGCGGTGGACGCTCTTTTCGTCGAAGTCGCACGCAAATTTGAAGAGTCTCGGTTGGCCGATCTCGTGAGCGCAGTGGTGTCTTGGGAGCGAGAACGTCGTTTGAAATCGTCAGGTAACCCATCCTCGGAGGATGAGTATCTGTGGGCGGATTTTGACGAGATTCATCGGGAGTTCCTCAACACTAGAAGTCACGACGATCACGAAAAGATCCTGAATGATCGCAAACAAAGCGATTGGGTGGAGATCATCCGTTTTGCAGCCAAACGGCATGGGGATCAGCTTGGGGCCAAAGAAATGTTCAAAGCTATGGGGGGAGTGCTGTGGGAGGGAGAGGTGCGTGATCTTCGGGACCCTCTTGGCTCTAAGCTTTTCAACAGGTTGATTCAATGGCTGGGCAATAGGGAAGTCGATCTTGCTTGTTTCACCACTGCCCATCAGCGGTGGCGAAGCAAGAATCCACTTCCACCGAGTCAACAGATATCACCTTATCGTCGCCGATAAGGCAGCAAAGTTGGATATTCTGTTGCTGGTGGCAAAAGGTGCAAATCGTGAAAGCGATCACACCTCATACGAAAGTTGAAACCTCTGAATTTGTCAGACCGAAGGACGTTGCCCTCAGGTATGACGTTACAACCGCCACCGTCCACCGGTGGATCAGGCAAGGTCTGTTTCCCGCTGTGAAGCAGGGCAAGGTCGTGCGGGTTCGCATGGCGGAAGTCATCACCGCAATGGAAGGGAAAGAGCGATGAAGCCCGCCCATATCCGCCCCGAGTGGTCCGACGCCAAGGATGTGCGAACTCGTTTCGGCATCTGCAAGTCCACGCTCTACCGACTTTGCGAAGAGGGAAAAATCAGGAGTTCGTCCCTCCGTGAGCGTGGTAAGAAGCGGGGCAAGCGCCTTTTCTCAACCGACTCCGTAGCCGCTTATATCGAAAGCTTGGCCACAGGTGGAACCACGTTAGACGAGAACTCCATCGAAAAAATCGCTGAACGTCCGCTGACAGATTCAGAAGCGGAATGACCGTGCAAACCCCTCTTCAACTGAATCCCAGTGGACCCGAATAAAATATTGCAGCTTTTGGGTGTGCGTGCGGTGCTTTTACCAATAAGGGCAAAGTCTAAGGCACCTGCGGTAAGTTCTTGGCAGAAACTGACCTTCGAGGATACGCAATCAGATTGGTATCAATCCCTTTTGCAGCGAGCGCCGGCTATTGCCGTGCTCTTAGGCGACGCATCGGAGGGACTTTGCTCCATTGATTGCGATAGTGACGACTACCTCGGAGAATTTCTTGAACTGAATCCTAGATTGGCGGACTCGTTCCGGACGAAGGGACGACGCGGTGCCAATATTTGGCTAATTTTGGAAACCGCGGGGCAGCGTTGTCCCTCCACCAAAAGGCTGTACGCGGGTGACGTTGCGGTTGGAGAATTTCGCGCGGATGGGGGCCAGACCATCGTAGCTGGTCGACATGAGAAAGGCGGAACTTACCAGGTTTTGTGCTGCAGCCCGCCGGTGAGGATTCGCCCTAACGAGATAGCATGGCCAGGGGGCAAAAATGGGCCGGGCTCCTTGGGCTCTTCTAAATTCTCTCAAGACTCTGATTCTTCTCCAAATTCTGCGAGTTCTGTATCACTGGGCCTTCTTAATCTTCTACATAACAACGAAAAGATTAACGAGAGTCTCCGCGCGGAAGAGGAGTTGGCGGCAGATCCAGTGACCGGTCGTTACTACAAAAAATTCCTAGCGAAGAAGTTCACGGCCCAACAGGGAATGCGTAACGATCATATGGTCCAGATGGTTACTTTCCTCCACGAAGCGGTCTCAAAGGAGCTCTGTATGAAATTGGTGCGATTTTTTTACCTCATCAATCAGGTCGAGTATAATGACAGTTTAGAGCATCATATGAAGGCTGCGGAGGCTCATTACAATGCTTGCGATGTAAGATGGCTCCAAGGATTTGGGGGACAAGTAAGGGCGCCCCTGGCGGAGTTGCCGGATCGACATCGATGCGCAATGCGGATTTGCTCGGCACTGGCCAGACTCGACTTGCCGGAAAGTCCTGCAGGAGAGTTTTATCTCAGTTGCAACGAGCTAGGAGACCGGTTGTGTCTTCACCCTCCACAGGCGCAAAGAATCCTTAAGCAATTCGAATCTTTTGACATGATCCTGATGCTACAGCCCGGGTCGAAGAGAGAAACAGGCAAGAAGGCCCGGGCGACACGATATAAGTGGCTGATTTAAACGGGTGGTGTCCGAAGAATGAGGGGGGAGCCGCGAGGAACTTTAAAAACTCGTTTGGCGGCGCGAATGAAGGAAGCCTCTTCCTAGCAGTCTGTCGGACTTTGAGCCAGAGCGAGTTTAGCCGGGGGCGGGAGAAGTCATCGGCTGCGGGAGCGTTTGATGGGCCCGGGATGGTCGGCACAGAGGTAGCGCACGGCGACGTTTTCGTGGGTGAGGGTCTCGATGCGGCGGCTGCCGAAGGTGCCGGTGGCGTAACTGTAAATGAGCAGGCCGAGCATGAGGGACGGCGGATATCCCTGCCGCCTACCTGGCTACCCCCACCTCGCGGCGCTCTCGGAGACGTAGGGCGGCACTGAGGTAATTTTGTCCTGTCGCCACTCGTGACCATCAATGTGGAGGATCACGCCAAGGACTCACATTGCTCGATCGATTTTAGGGGTTATGAGAGTGGCAATAAATTCACTACGATTCCAACGAGTGTCCCGCGGTTCGCGATAGTGAATCGCTGACGCGAGGATGTGCAAGCGGCCGCGAAACGAATGGGAGCGCGGACTTGTCTGCTGGGCCTGCATACAAACTTCTTTTCATATCCGATTCGCCCGCGAATTCACGAGAAGCGCGACAATTGGTGAGGCCCCGGGATTCCACGATGCAAATTAATAACGGCCAACAACATCTGCCAGAAATGGGCGGGATCCTCATCGTTCTTGGAGGCCGTCTGAAAAATAACAAATGGCCAGATTCTCGCGCAGAGCCAAAGAGGCGCGGAGATCAATACTGGCTAAAAATCTGTCTCTGCGGCTCTGCGCGAAAAATCCATCTCCGGCTCCGCATCTGATAGTTTCAGACGCCAAGCTAAGGAGCCATGACACTCCTGTCGTGGGCCAATGAGAGGAGAAAGTGGGGGGTGCCAAGGCATTTTTCTTTCGCAGATCATTGGCTGGCGAACATGATTGTCCCCCGTCCATTTGGGCCGGTCCTCGTGGCAGCGTCATACGCGAATCCACGATGGGCGTGGATGTCCATCGCGAGGACAAAAAAGGGGGATGACTTGGGATTCACACACGATGAATCCGGCTCTCTCCCTTCAGCATGCCCGGCTGGATGCCAAGCTCCGGCTGGTTTGTTTGGACAACGGCGGGTTGGCGGCGGTAGGGATGGGACGTGTTCAAGCCGCGCTTTCGCCTGTTTATCCCGCTGCTGGTTTTTGCCTGGGCCGTTGCCACCGTTCCACGATCCAAAAGTGCCCCCGTGGTTGCGCCGGATGTTTCGATTCCAGTGTCGGAGGACTATGTCTTGCGCTCCTGGGGCGTGGACGAGGGATTACCCAGTAACCGGGTGACGAGCCTCACGCAGACACCCGATGGTTATCTTTGGGTGGGGACGCTGGGTGGATTGGCACGGTTCGACGGCGTGAGGTTCACGACATTTCACGCGGAGAACACTCCTCGCCTGGAGTCGGATCGGGTGCATGCGCTGTTCACCGCTCGTGATGGCAGCCTGTGGGTGGGCTTGGATCGGGGAGGTGTCGCCCGGCGGGTCGGGGATCAATTTCACGTGATCGCGCCGCTCGCGCCGCCGCTCATGTTCGGGTGGACGACTTCGTTTGCCCAAGACGCTTCCGGAGCGGTCTGGTTCGGCTACGAGGCTCCGATCAAGGTGTCACGCTGGGTGGATGGTCAGCTCACCGCCTACTCCAAACAGGATGGCCTGGCCGTCGGGACCGGGGGAGCCCATGACAACCAAGTCGCTTCAACGGCCAACGGAACAATCTGGTATGCCAACACGGTCGGCTGCGGTCCGTTTGACGGGAAGCGTTTCCAATCGATCGATCCAGCCGGGGGGAGGGGCGGGCGTTTGGCGCGAGCCGGGAATGGCGGGATGTGGGCGACACGTGGCGATCGGCTCGTACGTTACCATCCCGATGGCTCGCAGGAAACCGTGGCGGATTTGAGTGCGCTTTCCGTGAATTTGATGATCGAGGACTCGTCGGGGACTCTTTGGTTGGGGACGAACAATGCCGGATTGATCCGCTTCCGGGAGGGGAATTGGGCGAGGGTGCCGGTGGATGGGAGCGCGGTGACGTCCGTCTTTGAAGATCGCGAGGGCGACATCTGGGTGAGGACACCGTCTACAGGGGTGAGCCGTCTGCATGCGCGTCGGTTCAGCCTGCGGCAAACCAAGGATGGATTGCGCGATGACGACACCTCTTCCGTATGCGCGGACAATGAGGGGAGGCTCTGGCTGGCCGGGCGCGGCAACATGCTCGTGCGTGCGACCGACGCCACCAATCGCACGTTTACCGTTCCGAGCGGCTGGCCTGACTGGCCGAGGGGCATCATGACAGTTCATTCCGATCCGACCGGCGGGGTGTGGGTGGGCACCGGGCACGGCCTTTTGCACATGAGTGAAGGGATGTTCCGCCGTGAATCCTTGGTTAATCCGGTCACTGCGTTGCTGGTGGACCGGAATGAGGTTTTATGGGCCGCGATTGTCAAGGGGCCGCTCGTCCGTCACCAAGAAGGCCAGGACGTTCGTATGCCTGAGACAGGCGGGTTGACCCATGTGGTTTCCCTGGCCGAAGATCCGGCCGGTCGGATCTGGGCGGGAACGGAGGAGGGTTTGGTTTTCCAGAAATCAGGAGAGCCATTTGTCCCGGTGCCATTACCAAGGGCTCAAACCGGAGACGGTATTCGGTTCATCGTTCCAGATGGCCCGGACACGGTTTGGATCGGTGCGTTCCGGGGCGGGCTCTACCGCTGGCGGGACGGCCGGATCAGTCGATTGCCAGACGGCGCAGGCCTGCCCATTGATGACCTGCGTTCGCTGATCATTACGGCGGAGGGGGATTTTTGGGTGGGCACGGCGAGTGGCTTGCGGCGCGTGGCACGGGACGAGATCGAGCCTGTGATGGACGGACGTCAGACTTCCCTTCACTGCATCGCCTATGGGAGGGACGACGGGTTGCCTTCGACCGAGTTTTCGCTGGGGTTTCGTGGGGCCACTGCCCGGACGCCCGATGGTCACCTCTGGTTTGCCACCCTCCGCGGGGCGTTGGAAATCCTGCCAAAGGAAAAGCCTTCGCCCGCCGTCGCGGCGCTGCCGGTGTTGATTGAGGAGGTCAAGGTGGGCGGGACGGCGATGGGTTTAAACGGGAACGTTGGACTATTGATCCCTCCACGTTCTGGCCCACTGGAAATCCGCTACACACTGGCTCAGTTGAGCGCCCCCGAGCGCTTTCGGTTTCGCTATCGTTTGTCGGGCTCGGGGGACGACTCCTGGATTGATGCCGATCGCCAGAGAACGGCGCTGTTCACCCACCTGCCGCCGGGCGACTACCGGTTTGAGGTCGCTGCCGGCGGGGCGGACGGACGGTGGTTGCCGAAGACGGCATCGTTTGCCTTCACCGTGCGTGCCGCGTGGTGGGAAACGGTTTGGTTTCGCGCGAGTGTCGGACTGCTTGGTGCGCTCGCGTTGGCGGCGCTGGTGAGACTCGGTGTAAAGCGCCGGATGCGCAGGCTGGAACAGGAGAATGCGCTGGAACGAGAGCGCACGCGTATCGCCCGGGACATGCACGATGATGTGGGCGCGAGTCTCACGCGCATAGCGTTGATGAGCGAACTGGCCGCAGACGAACCGAATCTCGCTCCGGCGGCTGGCGAGCAACTCGGTGCCATCGCGAACGCCGCCCGCTCCGTGGTCAGGACCCTGGATGAGATCGTTTGGACGGTGAATCCGCGCAACGACACACTCGATCGTCTGGTCGGGTATTTGACGGAGTCGGCCCGTGTTTTCCTTGCCCCGACTTCCATCGCCGCGGATTTCGATCTGCCGTTGCAGATTCCAGCTCATCCGGTGCCTTCGGACACGCGTCATCACGTTCTCCTTGCCGTAAAAGAAGCCCTCAACAACGCGGTAAAACACGCCGGGGCAACGACCATCCATTTCCGGGTAACGCTCAGTGGTGGAACGCTCGCCATCGTCATTGCGGATGACGGACGCGGCTTTGCCCCGGATACCGTCGCAAGCACGTCGAACGGTCTGCTCAACAGCCAGCAACGTCTGGCCTCGGTGGGCGGAACCTGCCGCATTGAAAGCCAGCCGGGAGCAGGCACCACGGTTACCCTCACGCTTCCACTCTCGTAAAAGTGAATGGTGCCGGTCTTTGATCCCAAGGACAGCGTGGAGGGAAGCGTTTCCACGCGTCCGCCGACCTCGGCATGTGGAAGCGCGCCCCTCCACCCCATCGCGCCGCCTCTCCTGCCCTCAACACCGCTTTAGGTTGACCGCATATTCATGCTATTGTTTTGTGGGGCAGACCTGTGACAGTCTCCGTTTATGAAATCCCGGGCGACCTGCGTTCAATTCCTTCCACCTGCCTGCCTTGCAATCCAAGGGATTGAGGTTGAACCTGCCTCGCACACTTATTCTGCCCCCGCAAACGAGGGGTTCCATGCAAGTCGCGCGTGACCGACTGTCCCTGTACCCCATAGTAAGCCCCATGTCCACGACCGTTTCCATCGTTGAAGATGATGCGCATTGCGCCAAGTAGAATGACACCGGAGGAGTGCTGAGAAATCAGCTTTAGGCAGTCGTTGCGCCAGAAAGAATGACACCCGGATGAAATCACTATCTGGGATCATGAGTCACACGAGCAAAGA
>JBDSZP010000018.1:0-45558 GCA_039925065.1 Luteolibacter sp. | reverse complement strand
ACTTGTTCCCGGTCACTGATTTCCAAAATATTTTTTTCCAATTCACGCTTTTCGGCAATTTGCGATTTAAGGGCGGAGGTTCTTTCCATCACCCGCTCTTCAAGTTGAGCGTTCAGCGAACGCATTGCTGAGACCAGGCTCACCGCCACCACGAAGGTTCCCAAGCGCATCAGGGCATTCCAGTAGGGAATGACCGGGTGGCCGAACGTTAGTCCTGCATTAGTGTCGGCGGCCAGCCAGATCATGGCGGCGAGGAACGCGGCCATGAATCCCGGATAAAAGCCTGCCACGCGGGTGACCAATAGGATGGGAATCAGATACAAGAACGAACCGCTGAGCTGTGGTCCGGTGACGTAGCTGAGGACGCCAATGCCGACAATCAGCAGTGTACCAACCGCAGCACCTATCGTGGGATGCATCCTGTCCAACCAGCGCAGGCAGCCGATCAGCGTCGACATCGGTTGTGCTGAATTACCGTGTTTCGGACGGGATTTGCCGAGGCGCTCGGATTCATGAGCCATGAAGTCGTCGGGCATGGTTTCAAGGGGTAACCGGCTTGGTCGCCATGGCGATGCCGTAGGCTTCGACAAGAGCGAGATCGTAACGAGTTGAATCAAAATGTGCAATGAGTCGTTGCTGGCTCTCGGCCACCTTCGCTGGAAGTTCGGCCCGGTGTTGCTCACAATCAATCACTGCTTGTGCCAATCCGTCGATCAGCGCTTCCATATCGTTGACCGGAACGGCGATTCCGCCTGCGAGGCGGACGATTTCTCCCTGGGCGCTGGTATCTGCGACCACGGGATAGCAACCCGCCAGATAGGCTTCCAGCAATGTAACTGGGGTACTCTCGCGAAAGCTGGGAAGGAAATAAACGTGCGCGGTGTGAAGTGCCTCTATATAGGCTTTTCCACTGAAACCGGGATGGAATTCCACATGCTCGTCGAGGCCGAGTTGAGTGGACAATTGTTTGAGGGAAGGGATTTCGGGGCCACCTCCTGCCACTGTGTAGCGGAAGTCGATGCCGGTTGCCGCGACTTTTGCCAACGCCCGCAGGGCGAGACTCACTCCCTTGCGTCCTTCCATATTGCCTCCGGCGAACAGGCAGAGCGGGCCGGTCAACGAGGCGCCTGTCGGTCTGCGGAACTCTTCCACCTTTTCGCCGGAAATTGAGGCAATGGGCAGGCGGATGAGGGGGCGGCCTTCGCGGTGGGGTTTGAGAAGTTCTTCGGTTTCCTCATTTGCCGCGAAAACCACTGCCGTGTTACGGATGCAGTTCCTGAAGGCCCGTGATCGCATCGAAATAAAGGTATTCACGTCCCGGGCGAATTCAAAGGCGCGGGAGGAAGGGCTGAGCATCGCCCGGAAGGCGGGCGGAATATAACCGGCGCCGCCGATCGGACCCCAGACGAAGGGGATTGGCAGACGCCACAGTGGGGATGGCATTCGCCAGCCCGCGATGGTCACCTGATGGCAGAGATCGAATCCTATCTCGCGATGCCAGGATTCGGCGGCGGTGAGGACTTGCCGGTTGAACGAGGAATAATTCGTCCAGCTTTGCAGATGTGCGATGAACCGATTCCTGCTGCATGCGCTGTGATCGCGTAGAAAGCGGACGTGAACATTTTTCGGGATGATGCCCTCCTTGGCTCCCCGATCCCAGCCTTCCCGGTTGTGAATGTCAGTCAGGACAAACACTTCATGGTTTCGCGCCATCCGGCATACGGCCGTCCAACCTACTCCAGGTTCGGAACCTCGAAATGGGTCGCAGGCATATGCGGAAACGAGAATTTTCATGATAGAAATCGTAGGAAAAAAACTTATGTCGGGACACTCCCCTGACAGTCTGATCTGGCTTTGGAAATATAGCCGGATCGACCTGATAGGCTGTCCTGTCCAGCGAACACTGGTCCGGGATAACAGGCGTCGCTCGACACTTGCCTTAGGGTTTGAGCTTCAGGTGATCCGCCAATCGGAGCGCCAATGCAATGATCATCAGAGTAGGGTTGGCGTGACCGCTGGTCGGAAATACCGATGATCCCGCGATATAGAGATTATCGACACCATGGACTTTGCAATTCACATCCACGACTCCGGAATCAGCCGTTACGGACATTCGGGTTGTGCCAATATTGTGCGAGTTGCTGTTGAATTCCTGGCTCTCAGGATGGGCAAGAAATTCCTTTTCATCGTCCGAAAGATGGAATGTCCCAAGACCTGATTTCTCCAAGCGCTCTTTGAATAATGAAACGAATGTTTTTACAGTCCGATAATCAATCTCGGAAAACCTGATACTCGCTTCCAGCCTGGGCATCCCGAAATCATCCAGAGAAGAGTGGTCGAGAGTCACACGGCTGTCGGGATGAGGTGCGTGTTCTGTCTGGAAAAAGAGGGGAAACCGATTCGTTTTCCGCGGCGGAAGCACCATCGGGAGCCGCCTTTTCTGGAAGCAGCGGGTATATGCAATGGCTGCGACCTGGCTGAAGATACTCGGGCCGTCTTTTAAGATGATTGAAAGGTGGGAAACGAGTTCGCGACGCTGGTCCTTGACGATATGGAATAGGCGTTTAGGTCCTTTCCTGGCCCCCCCGAGAATCATCTTCGCGAGAAGCACTGTGGAAACCAATGCGTTCCTATGTTCCGATGAGCCTGAAACGTTTCTGAAAAAGAAACCGACGACGTTTCCCACCTGATGTTTTTCCTGAGCCTCTGGAGTGAGCCAAAAACGTCGCCGACAATAGACGCCGGCATCATCTTTTTCAAAATCATAGACAAAATCTTTGGAGGGATCCTTCAGAACCGTATACCCGCATACACCGAAGCGATGTGACTGATAGTAGCGTCCGACCAAATCACGCCCATTGCCGATGCCAGCAGGCAGAACATCCCTCGACGCCAGCAAGAGCCGGGCGTTTTCAAGGGCGCCGCAGGCAAGAACGGTATTGCGTGCCTTAATCTCAAACGTTCGGTTAGGGGTGCAGGCAGCTTTGATGTTGCGCAATGAAGTGCCACCGGGGTCCATTTGGAGGTGGATTGCGTTAGCGTGGAGCAGCACCCTCACATTTGAGGCGGATTCCAGTTCCCCCCTGTATCGTTTGCTATAATCTGTCGGGATGCTCCATCTCTCCAAGGGCCAGGTGGCGAAGTCTTCATCGTCAAAGTCTCTCAGAATTTCGCCCTGGGTTTGTGGAAAAACCGAGCGCGCGTCAAAGTCGGCATTTCCAGCTTCGGAGAGCTCACACGCTCTGGAAAGGTGATCTTCCAGGTCTCGAAGACTGATCGGCCATCCGCTATCAGGCACCCACGGACGTGCTTCAAAATCGACCGGATCGAACGGAATGCATCTGCCTCCCCAGACGGTCGTTGTCCCTCCCCACATCCTCAGCCGGTTCTCTTCGAGTGGCTCGTGGCTTCCCGAGGGGGTGACCTTTCCCCGGTACAGATCGATTGCCGAAGCTGTTTGGTTCGGACCTCCTCCCGGCAAGACAATCGCGTGCCGACCGGACTTCATATATTCAAGTGCCAGTGAAATTGCCGCTGCTCCGCCGCCTACGATGCACAAGTCCGTTTCAATGCAGGTGTCAGGGGCGATCAACCGTGCGTCTTCAATCATGAGAATGGAGTGGTGATGTTAGTGCGCGAGTTGGCTCAGGGGCGGGCTCCGAACTCCATCGAAAGGCGCTCCGCATCCGTTTCAGATAGTGGATCATGGACCCATTCATTGGACTGGCGGAGATGTGATGGATTGCGTGTGCCGCACAGGACTGTGGAATTCCCCGGCAGTAGCGCGGCGCTGCCACGCATCAGCTTTTCATGCGTCATGCCCGGAATTTCGACACAAGATGGGTCGAATACATGGTTGCCGATCACGTGGATCTGGTTCGCTTCACATTCGCGCCAGAGTGGTTTCAATGTTCCCGCGACCTTCAGGTTTGCTGGCGTTTGAATGACCCCGAACGCTCCCGATGCGATTGCGGCCTTGAGAACCGCTGGGTCGCCGGAGGATATGCCAGTAAGAATCGTTTTGCCGGATTTCCTGAAGTCGCCGCATGCACGGATCACACTCTCGTCGCTCACGACCTCCAACGGGGGATCATGCAGCAGAAACGCATCAACTTGCTCCATACCAAGCCGTGAGAGACTGTGGTCCAGGCATTTGGCGAGGTAGGCGGGATCGAAAATTTGCCTCCTACCCCATCGGTGAAGCCCTTTTTTGATGAAGGGATTCAAGAGTCTGAGGGGGCCGGGCAGATCTGAAAGCCTGTATCCGGCTTTTGTGATCACTGTGAATTCCTTGCGCTTTTGGCCGAGGGCTCTGCCTAGAAGCCGCTCGCAATCGCCCGAGCCATAACAGTCCGCTGTATCGATGACCGTCACACCGGACTTCAGCATCATACTGATGAGATTATCGACTTGGGACAATGACGCTGCCCGGCCAAGTGAGGCCAGAGTGCCGGTTCCCAAACCGAGTTTGGACCAAACAATGGAATTGTTCATGTTTTTGCAGACGGTGAATGTCGGGCAAATGACAGGTGCTTGGCACCTTTCGGGGTAAGCCAACCGACGATAGGGTTCAGTCCATATTAGGCCTGTCAACCGATTGGAGCGGGGGGCTTCGAATCCGCATCCTCAAGGAGCTTGATGGCGCGGTTCTTGCACCAAAGCAACGACTGATGGTCGAAATGAGCCCTGACCGGTCCGAGGATCGATCGGGTGGGCCTCGCCAGTTTCATCGCGAGATCGAGCGTGCGGACTTGTTTCGGATCGAGGCGGGCGCGCTTGTCAGGATCCTGGTTCTTAAATTCTTTGGTAACATCGCTCATCCACGAGCAGGACTCAGCGGCGAGATCCAGACTCGACTTGCTGGTTTCCCAGTCACCTTGATCCGTTAGCCCCAGAAATCCGACTATTTTGGTCAAGACTTCGGGCAGGTCGTCATAGTTGACCTCCAATTTGCGTTCGTTCGGAATCCGAGCGAACGCATGTTCATAGCTCTCACGAAAGATCGAGAACCGGTAGGGATTACGGTTTTTTATACCGAACCCGACCCGAAACTGGGACTCGAAAACGTTGTGAGGGTTCCGCCTCAGAACGATGAATTTTCCGGGAGTAGAAAAAGGTCCTGCATGCATCCCCACGTTCCGGGGCGTTTTCCAAACCACCGTGCGCACCTCGTCGGGATCCCGATCCAGCTTCGCCGCGACCGCCCGCCCCAAGGCAATCAGAATCTCTTCATTCGTTCCCTCCATGCAGGTCGCAGCCTCGTCCAGGTTGAGTTGAGTGGGTGGAAAAGTGGATCCAATGTAAAGCGCTGCCATCCATCGTCGGTTTTTCCTTTCCTCAGAAGTAACGGTACCGAGGACCTGCGGAAAGCAAGATTCGGGTGGAGACACAATTCCCTTTCGCTTGTCCAGCATCGCAGAAAGCACCGTGCTTCCGCTCCGAGGTAGTGACAAGATGTAAGCCAACGTGGGATTGGAATGGGGCGTCGGCATGGAATTCAGGATCATTTTGAATCGGAAGAACGGATTTGCCGGGTTCCGCAACTCGCGTAAGGACGATGAGAATGAAGGGATTCGGGAGGCGATATAAAAGAAAAAAAACTCTATACGTTATACGACGTGGATGGGAGGCGGCACTCGTCGTGGGAAGGCAGGATGGCGTTTGACGTCCTAACGTTCCGAGATTGCCTTCATCAGTGAAACCATGGTTCGCGCGGCACTGGGTGCGGCCATGTGAACTCCATCGGTAAGGGTGACGGTTCCGGGAGCGGCTTCCTGCCCGAGGTCCCAATAGGGGATTTGGCTTTGGTGGGCCATTTCCAGAATCCATGGAGGCGGCGCCGATCCGTCACGCCGCGCAGGTGGCAGCCAGACAATCATCGTCCGACATCCCTTCGTGCGGAGTCGACCAAGTATGGCGGAGATTTCCCCGATCAACTCATCCTGCCTTGCCGTGAGCGCCACCGAGGTATTATTTGTTACTGCTTCAGGTCTGCTGCTCACTTCAAGGTCGGCACCGGGTTCGATCGAACCAAATCCACCGGTGCGCCGTGCCAACAGCTTGCTATAGAAAAACGCGGAGGGACGGGCATATGCCGAGAGTCCCGATGTTTTCAGGCCGACCTTGAACCACGGTCGTTTCATGGCCCGGCCGATTTCGGTAGGTTTCTCGTCCAACGCGAGCTGCAGGGTGTTCGCTTCCAAGATGATACAAGGGGCCGTTGGCAGGATTCCCACGTCCATCGCCCTTAGGGCATCCACCGCGCTGCCGCCGTCGCAACCCATGTTCGCCACACCTGGGACTCCCTGTGCGCGGTCCGGCAGACGTCCGGTAATCGACGATCCGAGCACCATCACGTCCACATGCCCCTGCGCTCCGGCTTGGATACGTCCGATGGATGAGAAGAAATTCGACTCGCTTTTCTCCGTCCTCCCACCGACGGCGCGCAAGGCAATGCTCTGCAGTCCGAAACAGGCGGCGAGGGTCAGAGTGAGCGGAATGAGGTAGGAGAACATTGTGGCGGGCCTAATGGGCGGCGTTCAGAATTGAAAATAAATGAATCCCCGTGGAGCTCCGGGATTCGTGAGTATCAGGAACAACATCAGGCCGTGAAGCACCGGCTCGAGGGGAGAACGGGCCAGATGGTTGGCGAAATGTCCACGGTGCTCCTTCAACCAGCCCCAGCCATGATAAAGCATTACTGCCGTTCCATAAAACATCAGTGAGAAAATCGGCGGCCCCGAGAATCCGGTCTTTCCGTTGCACGCTCCCTTGAAAAACGCCACGATGCTCGCCATGTCCGGCATCAGGAACGTCAGCCACAGCAGTGTGACGAGGTGGAAGGTGACAAACCATGCAAGCAGGGTTCTTGGGATTTTGAATTTCGAATTTTGAATTTTGGATGTGGAAGAATCGGCCACCGCGGCGCGCGATGTTTTCTTCTTCCAAAATCCTGAATTGCAAAGCCGCTCCACCGCGAGTGCAAGTCCGTGCAAGCTGCCCCAGAGGGCGAATTTCCACTCGGCTCCGTGCCACAGCCCGCCGAGGAACATGACGAGAAATAGGTTCACGTAAGTCCGCCCGGGACCTTTGCGGTTTCCGCCTAACGGAATGTAGAGGTAGTCTCTCAGCCAACCGGAAAGTGACATGTGCCAGCGCTTCCAAAATTCCGTGAAGCTGGTGGATAGGTAGGGAAAATCGAAATTGACTGGGAATCGGTAGCCGAACATTGCTGCCAACCCGATTGCGATCAGTGAGTAGCCTGCGAAGTCGGCAAAGATCTGGAGCGTGTAATCGTAGAGCAGGGGGATGAGATTGAGCGGACTTGTGGACGCGAGGTTGGCCGCCCCCTGAGTGAGGCCCGCGGTTTGTTCGGCGAGGTTGTCCGCTACGAAGATTTTGAGGAAGTAGCCGGTGATCAGCGCCCTGATGACCGGGCGCCAAGGAATATCCTCGATGCGTTTGGCTGCGATCTGTGGCCAGAACTCCTTGGCCTTCACAATCGGGCCGGCGACGAGTTGGGGGAAAAAAAGTAGATAGAATCCGATGTCCCTCACTCCCTTTGCGAAGCGCCCGCCCTTCGATACCAAAGCGCCGCCTTCGCGCGTCACCTCACCGCGGGATACATCAACGATCATGCTGATGCCGTGGAATGTGTAGAACGAAATTCCGATGGGCAGCGGAATGGCTTTGGCTGCGGCCACCCAAGCGGGCGGGAGGAAAGGCACCATCCCGATCAGGAACGGAAGATATTTGAATATCCCCAAAAGGGAAAGATTCATAACTACGGCACGGCGCGTCCATTGGTTCACCTTCGCGTCGTCACCTGCCACCTTGTGCTGGATAATTCGGCCGGTAGCGATGCTGTTTCCAACACATGAAATCGCCAGCAGTCCGATCAATTTCGGATCTTCCCAACCATAAAAAATCACGCTGGCCAAGAGTGCCAGCGTTACCTGCCATGCCCTGCCATGGCGTCCCCGTGACCAAGGTGCGTAGTAGAGTACAAAGGTCGTTGCGACGAAAATCAGAAATTCCCAGGAATTGAACAGCATTTTTGAAAAAAGTTGGGTTGCGCCGGGCGCGGGTGAAAACAGGATTGCAAATCCGCCCAAGTGCCAGTTTTGGCAGCGTCTCCTGATTCGTTAACCTTCAAGCACGCGAGCCATGTAATCGGCCACGGCATGCTCGGAACACATCCGGTCCCACCAAGCCACGGTTTCCTCATGTTTTTGGCGGAGCTTGTCGGGGTGGGACAATAGATCTTTCAGGAGAGGCTTAAGTTCGGACCAATCCTGAAGCTCAATGATCGGACTGCCCTTGTAGAACCGGTTGGGTGGCAACGGTGCGGAGATCACCACGCAGCCCAGCCTCATTGCCTCCCAATGACGGATGGTCTCGCTGCTTTCAAAGCCGGGCGGGCAGAGGGCAATTTTTGTCTGTGAGAGGATTTTTGCATACTCGTCAGGTGCGAGTCCTTTACCAAACCACTCTGTGAAACTGACGAGGGCATCCGGGAATTCCAGTTCGAACGAACGTTCCGGACAGAATCTTTCCACCGCGCGCCGGGCGAGTTCTTTGGTGTAGCGATTGCGCAAATTTCGTCTTGGTAACCAAAGGGTCTTCCTGAATTGTTTGTAGAGGTCAACACGGTTGCGGTTAAGGTAGCCGGAAAAGAAAACCGGGTGACGACGGTTGTCGAAGGTGACCGGATCAGCTCCACCGACCGCATTCAGATAGCCTACGGGAAACGGATGAACATTTGAGGTTCCTCCGGCCGGATTGCCATAAGCCCGGAACACCGCCTTGTATGAGCAGAAATCCTCCACCGGAAACACCTCACGTTCATCCGCCGTGAGAATGAGGATACGGTCCGCGCTTCCCGGGTCGAGGGGGATGGCCTTGTTTCCTCGGATTTGACCAAAAGCCCATTGGTGGACTACAAAAGTAAAACGGTGGAAATCCTCCCGCATCTTTTCCTTCAGCCCATCAAAGATGCGCTCCAGGAATACTGAGTCACTATCGGCCTGGGGGCGAATGCCTCGGCCGTTTACGACATTCGAAGGATAGGGAAATTCTGTTTCCAATGATTCCATCATAATCAGTCATGTTGTAGGATTGCCGGATCGAATGTGTAGAACACATCTCCATATCCATCCTGCAATTTTAATCCCAGTTGAGGGGGGAACCGTTCCCGAAATTCGGCGTCAGACAGACCATGAACGTGGGTCAAATTCAAATGGAAGCGACCGATCCCGGCAGCCCCCTCCTGATTATTCCTATCAGCGGCTTTCGCCGGACCGGGAATGGCAGACGATCCAGCGGAGGCAGGCATGCTGGCGGTTTTCCGCGAGCAGCTTGTCAATATTGCGGCGGGGAATTCCTTTCAGTAATGGAATCTGGACATGATCCGCCTTGTTCAGGTCGTGGATGGCCTCAATCCGTTCCACGCGATGGGTTGCTGCAAACCGATCTGAGAGCCGGTTGGTGATCTCGGGATCATAACCATCGTGGGTTTCGATGATGAAATCCCACTGGTTCAGATGGGAAATGGCATGAGCAGTGAGCAGAAACTCTTCAAAACCCTCACAATCCACAATCATCAGACCACGATCCGCAGGTAGTTGAAGCAGGTCGTCGGTGTCGCAACGTCCCCGGATGGACACCCGGTCCGATACGCCGTTGATGGTGGCGAGGTTCTTGAGTTCGATCCTGGCGCGAGGGTCTTGTTCGTAAGCGATCACGCGGGCTTGGCGGTTTTTGAATGCAAATCCGACCGCATAGTATCCATCGGCCGCTCCCACATCCACAACCAGGCCGAAAGGTTCGTGCAATGCTGAGTTGATTGCCGACTCGAGCTCATGTTCATAGGTTCCGAGCAATTTCGGGTAAAAAGTGCTGCAAAACGAGCGGGTTCCGTCGTAATCCAAGCCCTCGAATGGGCCGGTTACCACATGGTGCTTGGCGAGGATTGCATTGAGCGCCGGAGTGTTTCGGACGATTTTTTCGACGTCGCAGTTGTCACGGACAGAGCAGAGGAACTGGCTTCCCCGGATGATTGAACCCGCGAGGGGCTTCCAGAAAATATCGCGGGAAACCACTTGTTTGGCGACCCCGTGGATGAGGCGTTTCAGTAATGAGATGGCAGAACGATAGGCCGACGGCGAAATTTGCCGTTTCGTGTGTGAGGACGGTTCTGCTGCGGGCGTTGAAAGCGCGGTGGGGGATTCTAGAAGCATCGGGGCTGCTTTCACTCGGAAATTGCTGATTTGGGTAACGTAACGCCTTGGCGTTTAAGTTGTCCATCCGGTGAGTGCTGAAAACCTTGTGGTGGTTTCCCCTACAGTCTAGTGAGGTGTGATTACATTTTTTTGGGAAGGTGGGGAGAGGTCAGTTCAAACAACTGTTGCAGCCAAAAGAAGCAAATTTCACCCGAGGCGATTGCGGATCTTGCGATAAGTGTCCACGGGAAAACGGACTGCCCGTGACGTGGCCAGTTTCATATAAAATCTCATCCGGATTAACTCGGCGTGAGTCAGCGGCGTGGCGACCTGCTGGCGGATGCCCATTCGGGCGGTGGCTGGCAGACCGGCAAGAGCCTCGATTTGATCCATGTGTGGCAGCCACATCCGGCCCGGAAAGTGAAGAGCGGCGCATTGCTCCTCAGCCAGGTTGTAGTGTCTGCCAACACGGCTTCGTTTCAGATCCTCGGGATGATAGATGGCCATGTTCCGGAATAGATAGGCCATGATCTCCTGGTCCGTGTTGTAAGGAATGGTCGGATCAAACATTTTCCGTTCCAGCATATCCTCCATGCGTTCGTAGGGAAACGCTTCGCCGATGTGATAGAATCCCGAATTAACCCGCCGCGGCGTCTTTTCACGTATCCACAACCGGTCGTTGCAAACGCCGTAATACCAGGACCACGATTCCGTCGAAAAGGCATTGGGACAACCTTCGGGGACGAGATTATCGGCGGGCCGGAGCCAGACGATATCTGAGTCGAAGTAAAAATAAGGTTCCTCCGCCACCATGGGGAGTTCCAACTTCGTGAAGTAGGCGCCGCGCGCGAGCAGTTCGCGGGTTTTGGGATAATTCCTGAGTTTTTCAGCCACGATCGGGGCGCGGTCGTCAGCGATAACAATGCGAACGTCCATGCCTCCTGCGGCGGCAAGTAATTCCTCGCAATCCTTCGCGTCTGGCGAACCGTCAGTGTGAATTTCGAGTCGGTGAGTTGCCGCGAAGTGAATGCGGAAGGTATGAATGGCATGCACCGCGATGGGCATGGCTCCTTTGTGCACGAGTGTGGTGGCGAGTTGCATGCCAGACTTTTGATTATACTTTTTGGAAAATCTCGGAGTTAGGGATCGTGTTGGACTAAAGGGACGCCGGAGCGTCCTGAGTATCAGGAATTTGTGTTCTCTCTCAGGTCGAAAAATAAATTCTCCCCCGAAATTCTGCACTCATATTCTATGGATTCAAATGCGGTGAATACGGTTTTCCAACACCCCGGATGAATCTCAAGCAACATATATTGGACCCGGTTCATCCAGTCGGGATCGCCCATGAAAACCTCTTTTTCTCCGCCTTCAATGTCTATTTTTAGCAGGTCAACACCATCTCCCAGCAGGTCGTGAATCGTTATGCCTTCGACGTCGAATTCGCCCGAGGTGTCCGCCACGAATTGAAATCCCCACTTTTCGGATTGTGAATCGACTACGCTCAATTGAGCCCGGGTAGGCCATAAGGCCGCACGGATGGCAGTAACATTCGGAAGATGCGATGTGTTTTTTACGAGTAATTCGAAATTCGACCTTTCAGGTTCAATGGAAGTGATCTTGGCGTTGGGAAAGCGTTTGGAAAAATAGATCGCCGCCAACCCGATATTGGCGCCAGCATCGATAATACTCCGAATTTGATCCAACCCGGTGATCTCATACTCGGCACAAACGATGATATTGCAGAGGATTCCTGCATCCGAAGTCCTCCCCCGGATAGTAATTGCGGCAGGGTAGCCTTTTGGCCTGATATGGAATTGCCTGTCCATATATCGAGCGAGAAAAAGTTTCACCGCTCCCAGGACGCCGAGGGACGGAATGCCGCGCAGGCTGTAGTAAACATGTTTTACGAATCGCATGATTGAATTTTCCCTTGAATGAATCTTATCACTAAATTTAACCGATTTCCTTAACTGCCCGGGCAATTTTCGAGCAGTTCGAGAGCCCGTCGTGCCACCTCTGAAGCGTGAAACTCCTCGCACCAAATCCGACCGATCCGTTCCGGACTCCGTTCTCCCGCTTCCCAAGCGTTTGCCTCAAGAACCAGCTCGTCGGTCAACGCGTCCGGGGTGTTGCGGGAAGCGAGTCTTCCACTTTCTCTAGTGACGTAATGCCGAAAGCAATTGTTCTGTGCAGAGGAGGCGCTCACGACGGAACAGCCGCAGCAGAGAGCCTGAGCTCCAGTGCCTTGTTGTCCTTCCCAGCGGGAAGTCCAGAAACCGATTCGTGCGCGACGGTAAAGATCCGGGAGGGCATCCGGTTTCACGTAATCGATGAATTGTAGTCGATCGGCGATTTCCGGATATTCGCAGTGGAGAAGGCGCGCCAGGTCCGGGGCACCTGCACCGACGATCATGCCTTTCCAATCGGGCTTGGCCGTCAGGAAGCGGCGATATGTTTCTAACAAAATCTGAGGGTTTTTCTGAGGCCAGTCCGCTCGGTGCCAGCGTCCCACTGTGAGAACCAGCGCTTCCTTGGGCGTGCCGTCATAATTGAAGAAGGGCAACTGGGGATGGGGAAGATAAATGAATTTCGAGGCGAGTTCCGCACGTCCCAAGCGGATTGCTTCGTTGGGAATCCATCGTGCGCCATGAGGAGTTGCTGCGGCAACAAGGGTCGCAGCTTCGTAATGTTCCAGTCGGCGTTTCGCCACTGGATGTGCGATCATTTCGATCACTGCTTTTGCAATGGCGCTGGCTTTTCCGATAAGGCCGGGGTTTTCGGCAAGCAAACGCACATGTGCCTCGCGGAGCCAGTCTCTGGGACTCGTAAGAGGTGACAATAGGCCGCTGGTGTCCATATTCACTAAAAACGGGATGCCCGCGGCGCGGATTGCCTTGGCGATCGGATTATAGTGCGGCGCAGCCCAAGAATACAGAATCAGTCCGTCCAGATTCAATGAGCGCCACCAGGTTTCGGACTCGAGATTGGAATACTCAGTGCGGATAAGGAGCGAGTCATCGCCATCCATCGCTGGACCCGGCATAATTGCGAGGGACTCGATCCCGAGTTGATTCAGGCCCACCGAGAAGAGTCCTGAATCACGGGAAAAAAATGTATAGTCCCCACGGAACCGAACCGGGGTACAGGTGTATACTTTCATGAGTTCGAATCAGTGGTATTGAGTTTTTCGTCAAACCGCGTCACAAGTTCATGATAGATCGCATAGAAACCAGCGGCGGTTCGCTCAGGCGCTAAATAGGCGCGGTCCTCGGCATGTCGCCCTCTTCCTAAGCTGGATGCCCTCTCATGTGATGACATCACGTCCGATAAGCATGAGGCCAGAGATTCCGCGCTAAGTGGTTCCACAATTCTTCCGTTCACTCCGTCCCGGATGTAACCGGACTGCCCGCCATGAAGAGTAGTAACCATCGGCACGCCAATCACCCGGGCTTCCTTCACCGAATTCGGACTCGTGTCGCCTCGTGTGGGAAGCACCCCGCACCAGGCGCCTTGCAATTGAGCTTTCATCTCCGGCCACGACATCATACCGAGATAAGTGACATTAGTTAGTCCTGCCGCCTCGCACTCGCGTCGGATCCCCGGATCACCTGCTAGGCGGAGTTCCCATGTCCGATCAGGCCGCAGTTTCATCGCCTCAATTAGGATGTCGAGTCCCTTGCGACAGCCGGATCCGCCAACATAGAGCGCATAGGGTGCATTCGGATCGGGTTTCCATCTTAGATCGTAAAAGCTCGGATGGACACCATATTCAACCATCCGGCAATCCGCTTGTGGGTAGATGATTCGCACCTTGTCGATACCCCACTGGCTTTCGGAGGTGACGATGGTGGCAGAGCGGATGAATGCAGGCTCGGACGAGATCATTTTCCGCCAGCGCCAGTCATCCGGGAGTCCTCCAATCTTCTGGTATTCCGTTAGGATTCCTTGCATGGAAAGAATCCTTGGACCTTTGAAATCCCGAAGGGCCGCCGGGTAGATCAGCTCTGTGCCCCAGGCATGTACCAAGTCTGGCTTAATTCTCCGGATCTCGCGGCCGAGCACAAAACGGGCTGGGAAATAGTTGAGGGCGAGATCCACTGAAAATTTGACCGCAGGCACCCGATGAAACCATTGCCCGAGAGCTTCTGTGACCACGGGCCTATGGATCGTCCGGTCCAGCACGACCCAGTGGACCTCCAAATCCTTGCATTCCTGGAACGCCAGCGCGAGTTGCGGCAACCAAGTGCAGCCCTGCCCGCCGCCCCGGCCCACGGCTCCGCCTTCAAGAGCGCTCAGCGGGAATTCAGCGAGGATGGCGACGCGGAGCATGGGACGTGGATTTTTGATTTTAAATTTTGGATGGAAAAAGAATTGGGATTGGTCCCGTGTCTCTCAGCTCTTTCAATCCAACATCCAGAATTCAATAACCATGGTGGAGATTTTTGATTTTTAATGGGATCGCAACTTCAATATCCCAGTTCGGAGATTGTTTCGATCTAGATCCAAAATTGAACATTCAAAATCAGTTTCCGGAGATTTTGACGATTGAGGTGAGAATCCTGCGGATCTTGCCAATTTTCTCCAAATAAGAGGTGATATCGACTTCCTACAACACCTTGCCATCACGGGTGAGTCGCAGCCAATGATAATCCAATCTCTGGCTTCCTATGCAGCAGCGATCGCGTTTTCGAATGGAAATCCGTCCCGCTCTGAGCTGCCCGCGCCTACTCGACGTTCGCAATGCTTGTTGCTGACCGAATGAGTAACTTTCCTCTGTAATGAGATTCTCCTCTTTCGTTCTGCATCCAAAATTCAGATTTAAAATCCAACTGATCGAGGAGCCACCTTGCTGCTATGTACCGACGTGGCTCGGCGTTACCAGATCCATTCGTCGCGGTGATCCGGCAGGGGGGATGTGGAAAAAGCCAAGGATAGAGTGGCGATGTCGAATTTGAATTATGGAAGTTTGATTTGAAACGATTGCGCCAATGAAACACTTGCGATGTTCGGGAAACATCGTTGCTACAGGCACCAAACACCGAAGCGGTTCTGCCACTTACAATCCAACATACCTCATTCAATCATAGATTTTCCTCACAACAACTGCCGGATTTCCCGCGACAAGCGTCCCTGCCGGAACGTCCTTGCTCACCACTGAACCAGCGCCGACCACTGCGCTGTCGCCGATGGTCACACCCTTTAGAATGATGCAGCGGGCTCCGATAAAGACCTTTCTTCCGATTTTGATCGGTGCCATGGCGGTGGGATTCCCTGAACCTAGGGGAACCTCATGCATATCAGAATCACAGATTAAGCAACCGGCTCCGATCATGGAGTCCTCGCCGATCTCGATGCCGACGTTGGCGATGAGTTGGGATGAGGAGACTCCTGCCCTGGCTTTCAACTCGAGAACCGCTCCATTTTCCACACTCAGAATCATCGCTCCTGGAGTGCCAAGCCAGTTTCCCCAACGCGAGGCATTGATGTTGACACCATCTCCAAGAATGATGCGTCCGCGGCCCTTGCGGCGGACCGGGCAGCGCCCGTTGCAGATCACGCCATTGCCGCTCTCCACCCCGTAGAACAGCAAGGCTCGCAGCGCCAGGGTCCGTAAAATGGCCAACGCGATAGACTTCATATCCGTTCAATCACTGGTTGTCTGTCGGGACAGCCTGGAAGCCCTGTTACGTCTTCCAGAAGATCCAGCCAAGCTTGATTGATGACTTCTGGCGAATGATGATGTTCAAAGAATTTTCTAGCTTGCCGCCCAAGTGTCTCGCGGCCTGCCGGGTCCTGCGCCAAACGGCGCATCTGCTTTGCCATCTCAGAGACAGTCTTGACTACTACGCCACCCCCAAGCTCAGAAACGCAGCCTGTGTCGGTAGAAATGAAGGGTTTGCCGCATGCCATTGCTTCGATAATTACGATGGGTTGGGTTTCCGCAGTGGCCGAAAGCACCAAGGTGTCGCAAGATCGAAATGCCGAAACAACCTCCATCCGGGTGAGGTCTTCCATGAAATACACGTTAAGGTCGGGGTGGCTAGCTTGTTGGCTGTACCAAATTTCCTGAACCCTCCGACCGTAATCGCCGAGTGAAGAACCAATAAATACCAATAAAGACCCGGGGATATTTGCCCTGCAAAATGCTTTTAGTGCCATTTCCTGGTTTTTTCTCGGGCTGTAATTCGCTACGCAAAGAAAGAGGATGCCCTCACCCAATCCCATTTTCTCCCGGAAGTTCGAGGAATTGCTTTTCAACTCTGCTGTGACGCTGTTGGGGATAACGCGGATATTTTTACAATCGATGAATTCGGCGACCCATCCGTCATAAAACCGCCCGAAGTCGGTCTTATAGCTTAGGAAAACCACTCGGTCGAAAGTTCTAAGTTGATGAGGCAAATCGAAGACATAAGGCAGCCATCTCAGATACCTCAGAATACCCCATGGAAATCTTTTTAGGTTTGGTATGATGCGTGCCGAGTAGCCGTGACTTAAGATCACGGACTTGCAGGGGAGTTCAGGCAGTATTGGAAGTGTAACTTCAGTCGGCCATGTATCCCATCCGTGAAAAACAATCACGTCTGGGTTGAAGCCGTAAAGGAACTCTCGATAGGCTTCTATCTCGCCGTGAAAACCAAACCCGACTGCGGGAGACCCTGTGATCGCAAATCTCCGAATGTAAGATTCTTCACATGTCGGTCGGTCAGTCATCGATTCTACCAGACCCGTTGCTACCCGTACTTCATGGCCAGCATTGCGGAAATTCTCGACCATCATGCGCGCGGCCTCGGCTACACCGTCAATGTTCGGTGCATAGGTAAACGTAGCGATGACAATCTTCATGATTTCACGAATTTACGTCCGCATCGTTAAGCAAGCACTCGCTCGAAAAGGGCGAATGCGAGATTGATGGGCAGGCCCTTGGGGAAGGCGGCAGATAGTTTTTTATTCTGAAGAGTGACGCTCTGCTGAAACACCTGGAGACAGTCGAAATTGTCCCAATGCGAAGTAGGATTGAGGATTTCAATATCAGGTTTTTTTCGGTTGAAATCCGAGGTCTTGAAATAAAATGCGGAGACGCTTTTCCCAAGTGTGTTCCGCGTGGGCACGTCGATGGGCTGCCTGTGCGATTTTGAGACAAGCGTCGGGACGCTTCGAATAAAATGAAACCAATTCCACGAGCTCTTCCATGTTGCGGTAACAGAGTACCTCCTTGCCAATTTCAAACATTTCGGCTAGCTCCCAGTGGTAGGTTGTCAGATAACAGGCTCCAGTGCCGGGACACTCAATATCCCGTCCCTTGGCGTTGGCGATCCGCGCGGATGCCAGCGCGTAACCGATGCCGAGGTTGATTTGACTGCCGCGGAAAACGGTCCCGGGATCATCGATCCAGCGGCTCTCCCGCCAGCCTTTGCCGAAGAGGGCTGGGCGGATCCCGTGAGAAGCCAGTTCGTCCATTACTTGGCCACGTTCAGGCTTCCAGGAGCCCACGAAACTGAAGGGGATTCCGAACTCGGCGCGGTCCGGCGGCAGTAGGTATTTTGGGTCGGGTCTAAAGCCTTGAGGAAAGTACCGGACATTGGCTCCGCGCTCGCGATACCAGTCCATCGCGGTAACGGAGCTGGTAAGATTCAGGTCGAACGAGCGAATCCAGCGGGCATAGCCATCATTGCCGCTTTTCAAAATGCCATAGGGGAAAAACTCTACCCGGTCATCGAGATTCATGCCGATGAGAGGACACGACCAACGGGATCTGATGATAGAGAAGGCTTCCTCAGATAGAATCGCCGGACGGGCGTAGAAGAAGATCAAATCAGGCTCGCTGGTTAGGGCGGATGCCACATAGTCACTGATTGCCTGGGCCACCGCCGCCCGTGAATCGGCGCAGGTTTGTAAGGCGGGCCGAAGATCGAGCACGTCTAATTCACAGACTTTGCGAATCTCTGGGAAGAGTTGATCTTGTTCCCACATGCAATCTCCGATGAAGAGAATGCGTTCCAAGGCACCTTGATGGCGGGGAAAGGAAGGCGCATGAAGCGTTACAGAGTCCCCTTTGCTCGCGAGGCCGCCAGATATGGCCTGGAGGTAAGCTGCGTCGATTTGATGTGCCTTGCGGGAGATCCACCATCGTTTGATGGGACCGCTCAGAATAAGGCGCTTGAGAGTGGAAACCAAGGTTCGGAGGGTTAAAAAGGAAAAATTGGCAAGACGGACGCCGGGCAATCGATGATTCGAGTTTGGCAAGAAAGCCTCAAATCCGAACGTTGACGTGTTGTGAAAAGCGCCGCGATGTTGCGTTGAAGAGTTCCGCGGAATTCTCACTGCTTACCTCGGCTTAACGGCAAATGCCAGAGCTGTGCCCCCAACCAATTTTGCAGCATGTCCGCATTCCCGCACGTATTTGACCACGTCGCGATGGCTTGCGACACAGTCATGCCAAGCGAGAACCCCCCCGGGGCGGAGCATCCGCCATCCCTTTTCAGAGTCGCTTTTGACGTATTCGTAGCTGTGAGCGCCATCGACGAAGACGAGATCCATTATTCCAAAGTAGGGGCTTTCGTCAAAAATAGCGGAGTCCGCTTGGAGGAATGTCACACGGCTACGCAGGTCTTGTGGGATGAGGATTCCTTTTTGTCCCTCGGCAGCGATCTCCCGTTCCTCTTTTCTTGGAATAGGCAGACTGTAGGCGGGGTGGTCCTCTGGAAGATCGAGGGTGAATACCATTCCGTTTTCTCCAACATTAAGCGCAAGTTGCGTAGTGGAAACGCCTTTATATGTGCCGAACTCGAAGATTTTTTGGGCTCGGACAAGGTGCGTCAATGCTGCGAGGGCAGCACATTCCATCGGTGAGACCGAGGCTCCTACGCTGGGGAACGACTGTAGGACCCAACGCTGGCTGCCCGGACAAATGTCGAGGACGTTGACAGCCGGTATCGAGCGTACATCCGCCAACGGATCGGAGATTTCCCCGGCAGCCCAGTTGGCGATTCCAAGGATGTGTTGTAGATCGCGTGGATTTCTAAATCCAATATGGATAAGACGGTTACCTAGTTGAATCAGTTTTTCTATCATGGAATATCACTTCAGGTTTGGTATTTGGGTTTCGGGCAGAGCTTGATTCATCAAAAAGTGGGAATATTCGAAAAGTTAGCTGTTCCGTATGCGTCTCGCGCTTGCGATCAGTGTTGACAGGACTCGCAGACGGATCTCCTTTGGAATGATCGTTGGCCAAACAATCAAAGCACTTGCGAAGACGAGTAGACTGCCAATTATGAGTCGCAATTCGGGAGATAAAAGCAGGAAAGAGGCTACCCATGCCACACCGAGCGCTACAATCATCATCGAAATAGAGAGAACGATGCCACCGAGCATGGGCCTGCATGAACCTAGGATTTTGCTGGCGGCACGCCCCGAGGTGAAAAGAGTCACTGCAATGTGAACGACCAAGGACGCAGCGAGGACACCTTCGATTCCATACCAGCGTGCGGCAAAAACAGCGCTTGGAACAAATACAACGCCTTCGATGAAGTAGATGATCCGAACTGTTCGGAGATTCTTGGTGATGCCGAATATGGCTACGAAGCAACGGCTCAAGCTTGTAACTAAGACCAATAGGCCAAGAAGTAGATCTAGGGTGAGCGATGAGGAGAACTTGCCCCTCGTCCACAGAGAGACGAATGCACTGTTGCAGGAAGTCAATGCGATGGCTCCTGCGGTGGCAGAAGCAATGGTAATGGCGATGATGTCCCAGTAGCGCATCACAAAGCTCTTGAGTTCTCCTCGGACATGCATTTCAGCCAATCCGGGAGCTGCGCTTTCGACCACTTTGTGGAAGAGTTGTAGGCTCATACTATAGAGCTTCGTGTAGATGGAGAACGCTGCAGCAGCGTCCAGGCCGAGAATGCGGCTGATGATAGTAATTTGCGTGGCATTCACCAGCTGGCTTCCCAGTGCGACAAGCATGGTGTCACGACCGAAACCGAAAATTCTTTTGAATACAGTCCATCGTGGGGCCATCCAACCCGCTCGATTCGGGAAGTAACCGTGCTTGATAGAAACATAAGAATAAATGAATAGGGTAACGAGTGTGGGGGTTGCTGCCGCATACGCAAAACTAAGAACCCCCCAGCCCAGATGGAAACCAATCCACATGGCAAAGAACTGAAGGACGAGACCGATGGATCCCGCCAAGTTGACCACATCCATTCGCTGGAATGCCCAAAGCGGAGCGCCAAGCGAGCGACTCACGATGGAAACCCCCGAGATGGTGCAGAGAATTCGAAGGATTACGGAAAAATCATGCTCTAAGTTCTTAGGAATGGAAAGTAGGCCCGGCGCGGTCCAAGACATGCCTATCCCGACTACAACCACCAGAATTCCTTGTGTGAGAAAAACTAGAGTCCCGGTCGAGAAATACTCTCGATAGGAAGCGCCATTCACATCATCCTTGTGATCGGCGAGAAAACGACCCACCGAGCCACTCATTCCGAAATCGATTAGGCCGAGGTATCCGTTGAACTGTAAAGCGAGTGCCCATAGACCGAATTCCTCCTTGGTGAGGTAGCTCAGGGCAAGTGGTATGCTGGTCAGCGTGAATACGATGTTCACGCCGATGGAGCCGTAACCTGTGAGAACTCCTGCTAAAAAACGATTGGAACGGGTGGCCATTTTAAAGGTAGATCTGGAGCGCTGGCAGCCTATCGAACATAAAAAAGGGTTGATTTCCCGTCAATATGCGGACGCTTGAGAGTGATCTCCACGACGATTTGTGGGGGAGTTGGCGCGAATGCCGAAATGCTCATTGATTGATTCTTCGCTGAAGTCTTGAGGTGGAGCAGTCGGGCTCTACGGTTCATTCTCAGGTAATTGTCAGCCGCTGGCCGAGGTTTGAGGTTGTAACTGATAGTCACCAACGTCTATTGTAAGCTGGCTTTCCCGATGCAGCGAAGCATGAAGCCCCGGAAGCCGTGCCACCGATGCCTCTGCTTGAGGTGCGGACGGATCGGCCGTGTGGCTCTGGCTTTTCTGAATGGATAAACGGTGGTGACTTGGGTACCGAATTCGACAGTAGGGGCGGCGGCTTCACTGAAGTATCCGCTGTCGACGAAGATATTGGCCACTTGCAGATGGCGAGACTGATGGCGGTTACTGTGGCGGTTACTGGGCACCGCCGATGCCGCGCTCGTTGGATGTGTTCGGCTCAAGTCTAGCGGGACAACGGCTCCAAGAGGACCAGGTGATCCGGTGATACCCGGTCGCGCAAGCCGGGCGGGAGAAGCATCGGGGGGCGTGGTCAACCTTGCAAACAGCCTCAGGCCCGGTTTGAGTCCAGCACACGTTGCGACTTCAGAATAAAGGGTTGGTAAGCGGTCTTTTTCCAAGCCGGAAGCGGCAGGTTGTTTTCGAGGAGGCGGATCATGGCTATGCCCATCATGACTCCCGCGACGCCCGTCTGGTATTCTCCGAAGATGAGGGTGAAGTAAAACGGCTGGGAAATAAGAGGAATGCAAAAGAATAGCGCAACTCCATACCACTCGGTGCCGCGACAACGAAGGATTTGGCGGTGGGCGTGAACGGCCACCCGGATCATCGCTAGTAAAAGGATGGCAAGCCCAACGTAGCCCACTGCCCGAATCGTATGAACCGGACCGCTGTGGTAAGAACCGGTGATCATCATCGTCTCCTGCTGCACTAGAAGGCCACTCGCAGCCCTGCCGCCTCCTGACCGTGAATCGGTAAGTTGGTTTCCTTCATACTCAGCCATGGTCATTCCTATCCCATCACCCAAGACCTTGTCGTGTATCCAACGATCACTGGTGAGAGCTTCTTTCCACATTTCCACCCGCCAATCGGTGGAGTCGTCCGCAGCTTTTCTGTAGCGCTCCTCCCAGGTACCGGGTAGGGGCGAGAGTGCCCGTTGAATATTGCCCGGAAGGGGGAAATTGAGATTCACGAGCGCAAGAAGAAGCAAAAAAAACGAACCGCCTACGGCGGAGCATAGGGAAGCTGCCACGCCGCCGCGATATGCGATACCCAATATGTAGACAAATCCCACAGCCGCCACGGAATTTCGGTAGCCGCTGCCTGCGGCAGCTGCAATACTGGCAAGTAGCACCAGACCCCATAACGGATGCACGCAGGCTCTGAGTGGAGAGATTCGGCTGGTGAGCCAGCGTGCCAAAAGAGTGGCTGCAGTGCCGAGCACAGGAATTCGATCATATCCCTCTTGCCCGCTTGTGGCGTCGCCGTACCTGAGCATAGTCCCCGGAATTCCCAAGAACCCACCGAGCAGTGTGAGATACATCGCCCACTTCAGCTCTTTGGCATCCACCAACAGGATTGAAAGCCCTGCAGCGGTACTGATGGATAGGATCATGGCAACATAAGGTCTGCCTCCGACGGAGCCTCCGCCGAATACATTCAAGCCGACGGGATTTCGTAAGTAAGCCTGAACGATGCAGGCGATGACGAGCAGTGCCCAGAATTCCTTTTCTCCGAACTGGAACCGCATCCGGAGTTTCCGCATCAGGAATAGGATCAGCGAAAACACAAGGAACAGCACTTGACCGATCTCTGTCGTGCCGGATCCACGGATTAACAAGACGTTTAACGCCGAGAAAAAGATGAGGAGGAGCCAGATTCTGCGGCCCAAGAAGATGGCAGTGATGAGGAGCGCCGCCCCAGCGATCTGGATGAGCGTTTCAGTTTGATTGGTGACGACCGACAGGCCCAGCCAAATGGCGATAAACAGCGCGAAGAAAATAATCAGGATACCTTGGATGGAGCGTGCGTTGAGCATGGAAGAGAAGGGGGATCCTAAGTGTTGAATTCTGTGGACCTTGAATGGTAGAGGAAGTGGGCGAGGCGTCTCAGGGAATTCTCAGAAATTTATGAAGAGGCTTGGCGAGTGCCAAGCTGCGGAGAGTGGAGCCAGTTGCAGTGAGGTGTTGCGGAGTATCCGAGAAGAATGCTGGATCCGTGGCTACCCCTTGGTAGCCATCGTCAATGGTAGGGAGAATGGTGTTGATGGATTCGAGGATTTTGGAGTTGGCCGCCTTATTTTCAAGAGCTGCCGCTTCGGCGGTCAGCATCCACGGCATCGAATAGAATACTTTGACCCCCCTGGCAGATGCCGCGGTCTGAAACATTTCAAGAAGTTCGCGTGCAGCTGGCAGCAGTGCTGTAACCTTTTTGGCAGCGAGCCGGGGCAATGACGGATCCGACACTTGCGTCTCAATCCGGCCATGGTATCTGATGTCTATTTTCTGATAGCGGTAGCTTTTTCCCGTCATAGTCTTGCCGATCCAAGTTGCGATGTAACTCGGCCCTGGCCTTGCAAGATTAAGATACTCGCGAATTGCAAGAGACTTGCCGAACGAGTCTCCCCCGACAGCGGCGGATGGCTGGTTCGCGGACGCTGCCATCGCAAATCCAAATTGACTGGGTTGGAAATCGTCGGGATAGGTGAGGAGGTCGGGTTCGAGTGTGACTACAAGGATATCGCCCTTACGGGTTTTTTCGAGTGCTTGATGGAGTAAATATTTTGGTCCGGCGGACACTGGTAAGCCCAGGTTGAAGGCCGGCATGCCGCAAGTGCTTTCGATGATTATCGGATCAATCGAGAACGCGCAGCTTGAGCCGCCGGTGAAGAAAATAATCGGTGTCCGAGGCTGGGTGAGGCGGACGGCAGCGATTTCCCGATTCCGGAGTTGATCGACGCTGCGCCAGAATTTGATCTCAGGATTCGCCGAGATGGCGATGTAGGCTGCCAGCGCATAGGCAAGTATCACACAGATGAGGAGTTTGAAAAACAACCGCATGGATTCAGAAATTGAAGTAAATGAATTGGGACTCCTCCATAGGAGCGAGGAAGATAGTGACGAAGATGAGGATCATGCAGATCGCGGATTTACGCAAATAATGATAGGGTTCTAAATTCCGCTTGGTGCCGAGGCCCTCCAGAATCAAGAGACCGAGCGCGAAAAGGAGGATCATCCCTAATGTGAGCCCGTGCGAAGGATTGGCGATGACTTGAGGCATGCTTTTCAAAGGTTGAATTCCGTAAGCGAGGGGATTGACTAGCGAAATCGCTTTGGTCTTCAAGGCGACCGGGTCATTCTCAAAAAAGAACAGCCAAGCAGCGGTGGTGTAGGCAAAGGTAGCTGCCCAACGCAGGAGGTCGAACTTGATCCAGCGTTTGCCGATCCCGCAGACGGCGACGCCGATCCCGTGCAGTAGGCCCCAGATTAGAAATCCCCATCCGGCACCATGCCAAAGTCCGGAAACCAGAAAGACAATCACGATGTTCAGGATCCAACGAGAGGAACGTCGCCCACCGAGGGGAAGATAAACATAGTCACGCAGCCAAGCTCCGAGCGTGATGTGCCAGTTTCTCCAAAATTCGCGCAGGTCGGTAGACCAATAGGGACAGCGGAAATTTAGCGTCAGTTGGACTCCCACTAGCAACCCCAGGCCAACGGCGATGAAACTGTAACCCGCAAAATCGAAATAGATTCGAATGGCGAAGGCAAAACACTCGAACCAGATCTGCCAGGCGTTGGTGGGGTCGATCTGGAGTTTTTGCGATAAACTGCCGATGTTATCGGCGACGACCAGCTTGTAGGCCAAGCCAAGCACAATCCAACGAAGCGCCGACTCAACATTGGCGCTGTGGATCTTGAAACTGACGGTCTCAATTTGAGGAAGGAGTGATGCTTTTTTTTCGATAGGACCGGCGACGATTTGGGGGAAAAAAGAACAGAAGTTCAGATAGTCGAGGAATTTTGGACGTGTTCGGGGATTGCGGATGGTGTCGATCCAGAACCCAATTTTCTGAAAAGTGTAAAACGACAGGCCCATTGGGATAAGCACCGACGGATGCTTGAGCTCGAGGCCCAGCCAGTCGTTCATAACAAAGGTCCAGTATTTGTAGTAGAACAATGGTGCGAATTGGCCGATGAGCAGGATGACGAAGATTAGCCTGTTAGTCAGGGAGTTCTTATCAAAACCAGGCCGAGAGGCGACAAGAACGCCGACCCAGCTGAGGCTGACGACCCATAGGAAGACGCCGAGGGTGAGCCAGCTTTCTGAGCCGAGCAGGATTAAACCGGTTGCCGCGAGGCATGACTTGCTGACGACCGTTTCCATCTCGGAAGAAACGGCCTTAGCCAAGGCAATCAGCAACTGCGACACAATGAAGCAGAAGAACAACAGGTTCCAAAAGTCGTAGGAGGCGAAATTCATTCAGTTAGTTATCAACTTGCTGGAGTGGGAATCCTCGCGTTTTCAAAAATAATCCAGTTGATCTGCGTCAAAACTCTTCAGTCGCAAAAGGAAGTCGACGTCGGCGTTGCAGAAAATGGCTGCGCCACTGGCGAGGAGGGGCCAGTGTTCGGCTTGGAAACCGCTACGCTCTGAATAGCGAGGTGTGTTTGAAAGCACGCTACCGCCCTTGGTCGCAATGATTTGTTTGGAGACAAATGTGCTTCAGGATTCCGGATGATTGAGCACCTTGGATCAGATGCCAAAAGAGATTCGTGAAGGGCTTGGGTTTGTTCAAGAAAAAATGAACAGAAATCGAATTTGCTAGGATACGGCGTGTGGGCTGGCTTTCGTGTTTAATCGGCGGCCCAATTGTGTGGGCTTCCACGGCCATCCCACGGAATCTGGTCGAAAAAATATCGCAAAGACGGACCTGAAAATGGAGTCGTGGCAGTGGCCGATGGGATAGGATGTTCAGCAGCGGGATTCTTTTTTCGTAACTGAGGTCTTTCTGTCAAATTAAACGGGTCTGCCCTAGCAGCCTGTCGGACTTAACCCGGAAGCCGGAGGATTCCCCGATCTTTCCCGGATTGGGCGGAGGTGTGAGTCGGGTGGAAATGGTTTGTGAGCGCTCTCCGGGCATTCCCGACCTCCCATTTGGCTCTCCGGGGCCGGAAAAGTGATCAAAATGCCGCCCGCCACCTCCCCTTTAGCATGCGGCGGTATTCCTCCGCAGGGTGGCGATGTGATAGAGGCGTTTCACGTTGTAGGCGAGGCGCACGAGCGTCCATTCCAGGTCGACCAGGCAGAGTCCGCGCAGGTGGAAGCCGAGCGCTTCCTTGATGATGCCGAAGACCGGTTCGACGGTTTCCTTGCGCAGGCTGTAGAGTTCCTTGCCCTCGGGGGTGGACGTGCGCCAGGCATGATGGCGGCGATGTCCGAGCCTTCGGGCGGAGCGGGCGGATCGGGGTGCTTTTCAAGCTCGGCGACGCTGCGGCCATGCTTTTTGCGCCCGATGGAGGCGAGGATGCGCGGGCCGCCGTCGGCTTCGGCGGCGGTGACGGCGGCGGCACTGTAGTAGCCGCTGTCGATGAGCGCGGTGCCGACGGGGCCGGCTTCGGGGCCGGCTTCGGGGCTGATGTGGCCGAGGACGGGGCCGAGGACGGGGCCGAGCTGCTGCTTGTCGTTAGGGGCGTCGGTGACGTGGCCGCCGACGATCAGGCGGCTGGCCACGTCCACGGCGGCCTGGGCGTTGTAGCATTGTTGGAAGCCGTTGGTGGTGTTCATGATGCGGCTTTCCGGGTCGGTGAAGTTATACTGGTCCTTGGATTCCGGGCCTTGCCTGGGCGGGGCGGGTGGTTTGCCGCCGGGCTTGCGGCCCGTTTCGCGTTGTCTGGCCTCGCGGGCGGCGAGCTTTTTCTGGTGCGCCTGGGTTTCCTCGCGGCAACGCTCGGCGGCGCGGGCTTCGATGACGGTGGTGGCTTGTTTGAGTTTTTCAAGGCGCTCTTCGCGACGGGCGATCTCGGCGGGAATGCTCAGGCCGTCCTGCAGCGGGATGCTGTCGGCTTCCTCGGCTTTGGCGAGGAGTTGGGCTATTTGCTGTTCGAGGAGTTTCATCTGCTCGAGGGCGTGGCCGTGGCTGACCGCGCCGTGCTTGCTGGCGCTGGCGAGGATTTTGGTGCCATCGACGGCGATGGTGATGTCGCCGACTTTGAGGACTTGGGTGAGTGCGGCGCAGTGGAGAACTTGATGGAAGGCGCTCTCCATCAGTTCCTTGTTCTCGCGGCGGAAGGTGCAGATCGAGTCGTGGTCGGGGTGGGTATCGCCAGTGAGGAAGCGCACGGCGACATTCTCGTAGGTGAGTTTTTCGATGCGGCGGCTCGCAAATGTGCCGGTGGCGTAGCTGTAAATGAGCAGGCCGAGCATCATCGCAGGCGGATACTGGGCGCTGCCGGTGCTGCGGGTGTTGGTCTTGGCGGTGCCGAGATCGATCAACTTCACGGCATCCATCACGAAATGCACGATGTGGTCGGCGGGCACCCAGTCCCGCAGGTCGGGCGGCAGCAACATCGGGGTATCATGATCAACAAGAACGAAACGGGCTGCCATGCGTATTGATAGCCAATTACTTGCATGGTTTCAAACGATTTTTGGAGTTTGTTTTTCTAAGTCCGACAGGCTGCTAGGCATCGATTCTCTCCCTAGTGTCGGGACCCTGCCCCGGGTCTGTCCTGTTGTTGGCTTGCCAAAGTGAGGTGCGGCAGAGAGTTTGCGGGCGGATGCAAATGCTTCAAAAACTGTTGTCGGACCGGCGCGTGCGGCTCGCGCTGGTTGGCCTGACGTTTGTGGGGATCGCTGCCATGTTGGTGGCTTGGAAGATGGGGGTGGATCTGGCGAGCCTGAAGGCGGTGTGGATCACAGCCGAGGGCTATCTGAAAAAGAACCCATGGGCCTTGTTTCTGGCTCTGGTGATATTTCCCGGGCTGCCGATTCCGACAAGTGCGTTGCTGCTGACCGCAGGAGTGGTTTGGCGGCAGCAGCCGGTGATGGCTTGTCTACTGTGCCTTTTGGCCTTGGTTTTGAATCTGACCTGGACTTACTGGCTGGCTGCGGGGCCGGCACGGCGTCTCGTGGAAAAAATGTTGGCGGCTACTGAAATCGAGATCCCGGTTCTGCCGCGTGGCGATCATTTGAAATTGATCCTGGTGATGAAACTGACGCCAGGAATTCCATTATTTCTCCAAAACTACCTGCTCGGATTCCTGCATGCCCCATTCCATCTTTATCTTCCGATCTCGATTCTCTGCAACGGGATCATTGGTATCGGAATTGTCCTCAGCGGCGCGGGACTTTCCGATGGCAGGCTGATGCCCGCGCTGACCGGTATTTCGTTGATCGTTCTAGGAGTCGTGCTGACCCATCTGGTCCGTGGCTGGATGTCAAAGAGGAAGCAGGCGAAAGAATGCGGCCCGGATATTTCAGCCTGACCTCGCCATCCTTTGTTTTAAGGATGGATGGACGCCCTCGTCCGCTCCTCCGGGCAGCGGCGGCTTCAATCGTTCTCTTGGAAACTTCCAAAGCGCGTCATTGAAGGCGGAGCCTGTCCGGCAGTTTGCGTTCACCCAAATGTGAGCGTTCTCTCTGCCGGACCGTAGGACGAAGGCATCCCGACTCCTTATTTTTCCAGCTCTCAGATGATCATTCCTGCGGCCACGGTCTCGTTAGTGCCGGGGTCGATGAGGATGAATGATCCGGTGATGCGGTTGCGGCGGTAGGAATCATGGATGAGCGGCACTGCGGTGCGCAGGGAAATGCGGCCGATGTCGTTCATGGTGAAACTGTCAACGCCTTCGATCTTGTGGAGGGTGTTGATATCGACGTGATACTTGACCTCCTGGATGATCGCTTTGGTTTCCTGCGTGGTGTGGCGGATCACCAGCTTGGCCTTCGGAGGCATTGGCTTGTTGGAGAACCAGCAGATCATTGCCTCAATGTCCTGCTCGACCCGTGGTGGGTTGTTGGTTTTGACCAGTGTGTCGCCACGGGAAATGTCGATTTCCTCGGTGAGGGTGATGCAGACGGATTGTGGGGCGAAGGCTTCTTCCAATTCGCCGTCCGGACTGTGAATCGCTTTGACGCGGGTGGTGAAACCAGACGGAAGTACGGTGACCTCATCGCCGGGTTTGAAAACACCGCCGGCAACGCGGCCGGCATAGCCGCGGAAATCATGCCACTCGTCGCTCATCGGGCGGATGACCCATTGCACGGGGAAACGCGCGTCGACGTGGTTCTCTTCACCGCCGACATAAACGTTCTCAAGGTGATAGAGGAACGTCGGGCCCTGATACCAAGGCATGTTCTCGGATTTATCGACGACGTTGTCGCCATTGAGCGCGGAAATCGGGATGTCGGTGATTTCAACAATGTTATCAAGACGCGAGGCGAAATCGCGGAAATCCTGGACGATCTTGTTATAAACCTCCTCGGAATAATCAACGAGGTCCATCTTGTTCACGGCGACGACGAGGTGCTGGATGCGCAGCAGGTTCGCGATGAAACTGTGGCGTTTCGTCTGCTCGATCACGCCCTTGCGGGCATCGATGAGAATGATGGCCAGGTTCGCGGTGGACGCACCGGTCACCATGTTTCGGGTATACTGCGTGTGGCCGGGCGTATCGGCGATGATGAATTTGCGCTTCGGCGTGGCGAAATAGCGGTAGGCGACATCGATGGTGATGCCTTGTTCGCGCTCGGCCTTGAGCCCGTCGGTCAGGAGGGCGAGGTTGACGTTTTCATCTCCGCGGCGGCGGGAGGATTCCTCCATGGCTTCGAGTTGGTCCTCGAAGATGGATTTTGAATCATAAAGAAGGCGGCCGATAAGAGTGGATTTGCCGTCATCGACGGAGCCGGCGGTAGTGAAGCGAAGAAGGTCCATTTGAAAAGGTGGGAAGAAGGTTGCTAGTTGGAAGTTTTCAGTTTTCAGGAAGAGGTTTTGTCAGCGGGCACGATCTATTCGGATCACTGCTCACTGACACACCCGGCACTCTTTAGAAGTATCCTTCCTTCTTGCGGTCTTCCATGGCGGTTTCGGAGCGTTTGTCGTCGGAGCGGGTGCCGCGCTCGGTTTGGCGGGCGGCGGAGACTTCCGCGATGACTTCGTCCAGATTGGAGGCGGTGGATTCCACGGCTCCGGTGCAAGTGGCATCACCAATGGTGCGGAACCGAATGACCTGGCGTTTCACTGGCTCATGATCCTGAGGTTTCAGGAATTCGGTGACGCCGAGGAGCGAACCATTGCGCTCGAAAACATCGCGTTCATGGGCGAAATAAATCGATGGCAGCGGGATGTTTTCGCGTTGGATATACATCCAGATGTCCATCTCGGTGAAGTTCGAGAGTGGGAAAACCCGGAAGTGCTCACCCGGATTCTTGCGGCCGTTGAAAAGGTTCCAAAGTTCCGGGCGCTGGTTTTTCGGATCCCATTGACCGAAGTCATCGCGGTGGGAGAAGAAGCGCTCCTTGGCGCGGGCTTTTTCCTCGTCGCGGCGGCCACCACCAAGGCAGGCATCGTATTGGAATTTCTCGATGGTATCGAGCAGGGTCACGGTTTGCAGCTTGTTGCGGGAAGCGTTCGGACCTTTTTCTTCAACGACGCGGCCCGTATCGATGGATTCCTGAACGGAGCCGACGACGAGGGTGGCGCGGATGAGTTCCACGAATTCGTCGCGGTAGGTCATCGTTTCGACAAAATTGTGGCCGGTATCGATGTGGACCAAAGGGAAGGGCATGCGCGCAGGCCAGAATGCCTTGCGGGCGAGCCAAGCCATCACGATGGAATCCTTGCCGCCGGAGAAAAGAAGCGCGGGGTTTTCAAACTGGGCGGCAGTTTCGCGAAGGATGAAAATCGCTTCGGCTTCGAGTTGATCGAGATGGCTGAGGTGGTAATTAGGCATTGTTGGGTAAAGCTGAGACTTTGAAATGCTGAAAACTGGAATTCAGATGAGAAAACGCACGCGGCGGGGCAGGGGGATAGAGGCCTGCACCGGATGGGTCAAGATTTAATTATTATCTTGGGTGAGATGGTAATGATTCGAGGCGCGGAGGAAGGAATGCGGGGTTTTTGATGTCACAGCGCGCGCTGGGTCGCGATTTTTTCGCGGATGGCTTCCAGCAGCTCGAAGGTCGCATCCTCGATGGAGGTGGCCTCGGTATCGAGAACGAGATCCGCATTTTGCGGTGCCTCAAACGAGCCGTCCTTGCCGGTGAAATGGGCGATTTCGCCGCGTGCGGCTTTGGCATAGAGGCCTTTCACATCGCGCTTTTCGCAGGCCTCATAACTCGCCTTGATATAAACCTCGAAGAGATCGCCTCCGAGAATGCCACGGGCCAGATCACGCAATTCACCACGCGGAGTGATCGCGGAAACGAAAGTGATCACCCCTTGCGAGACGAAGACTTTCGCCACTTCTGAGATGCGGCGGATGTTTTCAAGCCGATCCTGATCCGTGAATCCAAGATTGGAATTCAAGCCCGTGCGAAGGTTGTCCCCATCGAGAATGGTGGTGAAGCGCCCTTGCTGATGGAGGACGCGTTCCGCCGCATTGGCGATGGTCGATTTCCCCGATCCGGAAAGCCCGCACATCCAGACGACAATGCCCCGTTGGCCGAGTAGGTTTTCTTTGTCCTGGCGATGGAGGAAACGATGGAATTCCGGATGAATGTTCATTGGGTGGGTGCTGGAAGAAGCGGACCCAATGAAGATAGATGCGGAGTGGAAGGAAAAGCCGAAAAATTCAAGTTTTCCGGCATTTCCCCATCAATCTCCCTTGCCGATGACAAATGCCTCGAATCCATGAGCTTTCAACGCATCCGCCGGCAGCACGGCGCGGCCATCGAAGACGAACGCCGGTTTCAGCATGAGATCGTAAATCCGTGGAAGATCGAGGGTGCGGAATTCATCCCACTCGGTGAGCGTGGCGAGGGCGTGCGCACCCTCGGCGGCGGCGTAGGGATCCTCGCAGATTTCGAGGTTTGAGGCGACCAACTCGGGAGGAACCCCGGCGTAGATCAAATCTTGATGAATCGCTTCCGCAGAGACGCGTGGATCGTAAATGGCGAGATGGGCGCGTTCGTTGAGCAGATCGCGGCAGATTTGAATGGCTGCGGATTCGCGGGTGTCGTTGGTGTCCTTTTTGAAGGCGAAACCCAGGATGCCGATGCGCTTGCCGTTGACGGTGTTATAAAGCGTGCGGACCATTTTCTCGACGAATCGGGACTTCTGCCAATCGTTGAGGTGCACGACCTGACGCCAGTATTCGGAGACGTGCGGCAGATTGAATGCCTCGCAAAGATAGACGAGATTCAGCAGGTCTTTTTGGAAACAGGAACCGCCGAAACCGACGGAGGCCTTGAGAAACTTCGGACCGATCCGGGAATCCATGCCGATCGCGCGGGCGACTTCATCGACATCCGCGCCGGTGGCTTCGCAGAGAGCGGAAATCGAGTTGATCGAGGAAATCCGTTGGGCGAGGAAGGCGTTGGCGACGAGTTTGGAAAGTTCCGATGACCAAAGGTTGGTGGTTAGGATCCTTTCGCGAGGGATCCAGTTGGCATATACGGAAACGAGTGCTTGGAGCGCGGCCGTTCCCTCGGGGGTGTTTTCTCCTCCGATCAGAATCCGGTCGGGTGATTGGAGGTCTTCAACTGCGGTGCCTTCCGCGAGGAATTCCGGGTTTGAAAGGACTTGGAAGGTCGCGCCCTTGGGAGAGTTTGCAGCGAGGATGGATTTGATCGCCGTTGCGGTTTTCACCGGGATGGTGCTTTTCTCGACGATGATTTTATTCCCTTCGGAGACTTCCGCGATGAGGCGGGCTGCGGACTCGATGTAGCGCAGGTCCGCCGCGCGTCCGGCACCGATGCCATAGGATTTCGTGGGCGTGCCGACCGATACGAAAATCAGATCCGCGGCAATGATCGCAGCGCGGATGTCAGTGGTGAAATGAAGGTTTTTCCCAATTGCGGAAGCCACCACTTCGTCCAATCCCGGTTCATAAACCGGGAGCGTGTCCGAGTTCCACGCGGCGATGCGCTGCTCGTTCATATCGGCCACTGTGACCTGGATGTGAGGGCACTTGGCGGCGATCATGGCCATGGTGGGGCCGCCGACGTAGCCGGCGCCAAGGCAGCAGATGTTCTTGATGGTATATGGCATTTCGTTAAGGGATGGATTTGGAGAGGGCGGATCAGTGTTGAACCCGATCACGAAGGAGATGGTAGATGAAGATCGAGTTATAGGTGAAGTAGCGTTTGAAAAGCCTGCGCGGCTCCATCGCGAGGCGATAGGCCCATTCACAGCCGAAGCGTTGGAACAGCGGGGGAGCCTGGCGGACTTCTCCCGCGTGGAAGGCGAAGGCTGCTCCGATGCCGAAATAAACACCGGGTGGGAGTCGGTCCTTGTGACTTGCGATCCACCGTTCCTGTTTCGGGCAACCGAGGCCCACCCAGATCAGATTGGCCCCCGAGCTTCGGATTTTCTCACAGATGCGTTCGAATTCATCCTCAGGCCACTCGCCAAACGGCGGGGAATGGACGGCGGCGATGCAGGCGTTGGGAAATTGTTCGGAAAACTCCGCCGTGAGTTTGTCCAAGGTGCTTTGTTTTCCACCCAGCAGGAAATGTTTGAATTCGGAAGCTCTGCCATCGGTCGCCTTCAGTGTTTCTAACATCAGGGTGGGGCCATAGACCCGGTCCGTCAGTTTTTCGCCCTCGTCGAGTTGGGAATTGATCGTCCACACGAGCGGCATGCCGTCGGGGCAAATCAGATCGAAGCGCCGCATCGCATCGCCGAACGATCCGTCGGCTCTGGCAAGTGCCGCAACGTGGGTGTTCGCGGCTTCCACCGCGTAAACCCGGTCGCGATGGGCCGCATGTTCGAGGATCCACTCCACCGCGCCGGCGTAGGTGGTGGCGGCGACGGGAAGGCCGATGACGCTGAGGATTCTCATGAAATGTCAGATCTTGCAGAATGGCTCCACTGCGCGCAAATCGGGAGTTCCGGCAACGGCCGCATCGCGATCCGCCGGCTCGCCGAACAGATAGAGTACGTAACCGCCGTAACCGCCGCCGCAATATTTCCGAGCGAGGGCACCGGGGATTTCCGGGAGCGGGTCCATTCCCTCCGCCAGTTGGGATTCGTGATAAACGGCAATGCCCTCCGCCAGCTTGGCGACGCTGGCATGGATCACACCCTCGCGGGCGATCCTGGCGCTGGTGGCGATCTTTTCGAAATCGCGCGGATTGTTCGCCACACCCGGAGTGTCATGCGACTGGCCTGTCCAAAGAATCGCCATCCGCCCGTTGAGGAAATCGCCGTTTTGTTTGAAATCGAGCACCGGTTTTTCTCCCGAGCGCCAGACGCAGAGTCCGGTTTCCCGAATGACGGCGGGATCTTGCCAGCCCACGCCCAGATCCACTTCCGAGTCCACTCCATCGCGGCCGTTGAGCAACGCCCAAGCACCGCTGCCGCCGAGACCCGCCTGTTTTTCGTAGGGCCACTCGCGCAATGAAACGAGCGGTGAAATCGCGCAGTTCACGATGAATTCGCCCGCCCGTGAAAAACGCGGGACGTCCAGCCAGCCACCCGCGAAATCAACCCGCAGCGGGGCTTCGGTCGGAGCCTGTACCCAACGGACGATCGAACTGGTGGAAACCGGTTCGAAACGAGGAGGCGTCTTCGGTAAAATCGTATATTGCGCCCCGACCTCTTTGCAGAGATCGCGTTTGATCTCTCCGTATTTGTCGTCTTCCGTGACGATCAAAAAATCCGGACGGATGCGCAGGAAATCCTCTTCGAAATCGAGTCCCTCCTTGTGACCTTGCGTGACGATCACTTCATCGATCATGCGCAGCCCTTGCAGCAAGGCGCGCTTGTGATCATCCGGGATCGAAGGTTTCCGGCGCTTGTGATGCCAAAGCACCTCCGCTGAGGCGAAGGATACAATCAGATAATCCCCCAGCGAACGCGCCTCTTCAAAGAACTGAAGGTGACCGGCATGGAGGATGTCGTAGCATCCGGAAACGAAGACTTTTTTCATAGGGGACTCAAAAAGGGGGGGCTAGTAATGGTAGCGTGCTTGGGCGAAAAGAATGCGATCCTCTTTCACTCGATAGACCAAACGATGTTCCTGGGTAATGCGTCGCGACCAGACGCCGGTGCCGAGATGGCGGAGCGGTTCCGGCTTCCCGATGCCGTCGAAAGGATCCCGACGTATGGCTTCGACCAGTTCAAGAATTCGCAACGCGGTTTTGCGATCTGTGGACACCCAATGAGTCAGGTCTTCCAGAAAATCCCGATCGAAGACCAAGTTGCGTTCTCCCGGCGTCATGCTGCTCCCACTTTTTCGGTCAAGGCAGCCACGGTGAGTTCCTCGCCTTCGCCTTCATCCAAACGAATCAATGCAGCGAGCAAACGTCGTGCGTTGGCGGGCGAACGGAGGAGGTGTGCTGTTTCCTGAAGCCCTTCCCATTCCCTGGCTGGCACAAGCACGACTGACTCATGGCCACGACGATCGATCATCACCGGCTCGCGGCTGGAAACGGTCTGATCCCAAACGCTGGCGAGGCGGTCGCGTGCTTCGGTGTAGGAAATCGTGGTCATGATGGAATCATAATCTGAACAGGTTTTCTGTCCAACTAAAATCATTCCTTGGAAACCGAGACGTGATGGCCGTGGGATTCGAGAATCGCATGGCGGCGGGCGACATCGAGATCAGAGGCGACCATCTCGGCGCACATCTGCTCCACGGTGATTTCCGGAACCCAGCCGAGTTTTTCCTTGGCCTTCGATGGATCGCCTAACAAGGTTTCCACTTCCGCCGGACGGAAATAGCGCGGGTCCACTTTCACGATCACATCGCCGATGGAAACGGCGGGGGCGATGGCCTTATCGACGGCTGTGACGGTGGCGATCTCATTCACACCTTCTCCGGTGAAGTCGAGGTCGATGCCGGCTTCTTTGGCGGAGAGCCTGACAAACTCACGCACGGAAATCTGCTTCCCGGTGGCGATGACGAAATCATCCGGGGTTTCCTGTTGGAGCATCATCCACTGCATGCGGACGTAGTCCTTGGCGTGGCCCCAGTCGCGGAGTGAGTCGATGTTTCCAAGGAACAGGCAGGATTCCAGGCCTTGTGCGATGTTTGCGATGGCGCGGGTGATCTTGCGGGTGACGAAGGTTTCGCCACGGCGCGGGGACTCATGGTTGAAGAGGATGCCGTTGCACGCATACATGCCGTAAGCCTCGCGGTAATTCACCGTGATCCAGTAGGCATACATTTTCGCGACGGCGTAAGGCGAGCGCGGGTGAAATGGAGTGGTTTCCTTCTGCGGGATTTCCTGCACCAGTCCGTAGAGCTCGGAAGTGGAGGCTTGATAGAAACGACAGGTTTTTTCCATGCCGAGGAAACGGATGGCCTCCAACAAACGCAGCGTGCCGATGGCATCGACGTCCGCGGTGTATTCGGGAGCTTCGAAGGAAACGGCCACGTGTGACTGGGCGCCGAGGTTGTAAACTTCGTCCGGCTTCACTTCACTGAGGATGCGGGTGAGATTCGAGGAATCCGTCAAATCGCCGTAATGCAGGCGGAAACGCGAGTTCGCCACGTGCGGGTCTTCGTAAATGTGATCGACACGCTGGGTGTTGAACAACGAGGCGCGGCGTTTGATGCCGTGGACTTCGTAACCTTTTTCGAGAAGGAACTCGGCAAGGTAGGAACCGTCTTGTCCGGTGATGCCGGTGATGAGGGCGCGTTTCATTTTTGTAGGGAGGTTGTAAGAAGTTGAATCGTTCAGAGTCTGGCGGCACCGGACGAGAGCGTCGCGAGGAAATCCTGATAAGCAGCGGCGAGTCCGGCGCGGAAGGGGACGACTGGCGACCAGCCGGTGGATTTGATGAGTGAAATATCCAGCAGCTTTCGCGGCGTGCCGTCCGGTTTGGAAGGATCGGTGAGGATGTTACCCTTGAAGCCGACGGTTTCCGCGACCAGCGAGGCGAGTTGGAGAATGGTCACATCTTCGCCGACTCCGACGTTCACCCAATCCGGCGGTGAGTCGAGCGAGAGCAGGTGGAAACAGGCCGCGGCCAGGTCATCGACGTGTAGGAACTCACGACATGGCGTGCCGGTTCCCCAGATGGTGACGGTGGCGGCACCGCTTTCCTTCGCTTCGTGGAAACGGCGGATCAGCGCGGGAATGACGTGCGAGTTTTCGGGATGATAGTTGTCGCCCGAACCGTAGAGATTCGTCGGCATCGCGCTGTGATAGGTGAGGCCATGTTGTGCCCGGTAGTGCTGGCAGAGTTTCAGTCCGGCGATTTTCGCGATGGCGTAGGCCTCGTTGGTGACTTCCAAAGGGCTCGTCAACAGGCAGGATTCCGGCATCGGCTGTGGTGCCATTTTTGGGTAGATGCACGACGATCCGAGGAAAAGTACACGCGGCACATCGGCCTGGCGGCTGCCTTCGATGAGGTTCGCTGCGATGGTCAGGTTTTCGTAAATGAAGTCCGCCGGGTAGGTCGAGTTCGCATGGATGCCACCGACTTTTGCGGCGGCGATGATCACGACGTCCGGTTTTTCCGTAGCGAGGAAATCGAAGACCGCGCTCTGGCTGCACAGATCGAGCTGATCACGGGTGGCGGTGATGATCTGATAGCCGCCGAGTTTTTCCGCCTCGCGGACAAGCGCTGAGCCGACCATTCCACGGTGGCCTGCGATGAATAGTTTTTTCATGAATTCGATCCGTATTGGTTGATGAGTTTGTCCGCTTCAGCAAGGGCCATACCGGTGACCTGATCCATATTATAATAGCGGTAGGTCGCGAGGCGGCCGATGAAACTGGTGTTTTTCTCAGCAGCGGCGAGTTCCGCATAGCGCTGATAGGCGGCGCGGGCGTGCGGAGCGGGGACCGGATAAAAAGGTTCCTCGTCCGGCGTCCAATCCTTCGGAAACTCACGGACGATCGTCGAGGCGTCGATGTTCTGGCCGGTCGCGTGTTTGATTTCCACGATCCGCGTGAAGGGCACTTCGGCTCCCGGATAGTTCACCTGCATCGCTGGCTGCCAGAAGCCGGGTTTTTCGGAAATCGCCTCACGACCGCGGAGTTGCTCTGCGGAAAATGACTCTTCCTCGAATCGCAGCGAGCGGTAGGGCAGGGGACCGAAACGGCGGTCATAGAATTCATCGACCGCGCCGGTGAAGATGAGATGTTTGTGTTTCCAGCGTGAGCGGGCTTCGTGAAAATCCACGCCGAGATGCAGTTCCACGCCTGGCGAGGCATTGAGCATGGTTTCAAACATCGCCGTGTAGCCCTGTTCCGGCAGTGCTTGGAAATTTTCGGACAAGTAGCGGTTGTCGCGATTCGTCCGAATGGGGATGCGACCGCAGACGGAGGCGTCGAGTTCACGCGGATGGGCCTTCCATTGCTTGAGCGTGTAGCCTTCGAAAAACAATTCGTAGAGCTCGCGGCCGACTTGGGAGATGATGACTTCCTCCGAGTTCTGCGGCTCGTCGATCGGGATCCGGTTTTGCTCCAGCCAGCTCGCGAATTCCTCGGTGGTGGCTTCCCGCCCGATGAGTTCCTCGAATGTGTTCAGATTGATCGGAAAGCTCCAATAGCGTCCGCGTGCACGGCTTTTGATCGTGTAACTGACCTCATGCCAGCCGGTGAAAGCAGATAAGTAATCGACGATCCGTGGCGAGTTCGTGCGGAAATAGTGAGGCCCGTATTGATGAACGAGCACGCCTGCCGCATCGGTTTTGTCATGGGCATTTCCCCCGAGATGGCTGCGGCGATCCACGACTACGCATTTCCAACCGGCGGCTGACAGACGCTGGGCAATGACCAGGCCGGAAAATCCGGCACCGATGATCAGGAAATCGGTGGAGGCGTCGGGTTCCAATCAGAAAAGGGGGAAAGGGAGGGCTGACACGCTGCCGCTCTTGGTCGATCGGTCCGAAATGGACAGAAACCTGAGTGGAGAAATCGTGGAGTGCGGAAGGGCCGTCATGAGTTGGGGGATTGATCGAGCTATCGACGATTAATGCCTGTCATTTTTCAATTCGAAAGCATTACGTGATCGCGTGGCAAATGGATGATATTCAGGGAGTTGGACGTCTCGGAAGAAGGATCGAGAAAAGGTCCATATCCACTGCCTGCGGTTGGCCGAGAAATTCGAGGAGGATTTTCACGCGCTCTGTGGCGGATGGAACGGCGATGACGGTGCCCCGCATGCCTTGGAGGGGACCGTGGGCGATTTCCACTTCGTCGCCCAGCTCGATGGTGGGGCTGATGGTGAACATTTCCTCAGTCGTCGCACCTTCGCGGGAGCGGATTTCGTGCTTCAGCGATTCCACAAATGAGTCAGGAACGGCCGGAATGCCTGAACCGAAGCGCACCAAGCCCCGCACGCCTTGGCAAAACGTGACGGCGCGCTCCATCTCGGCGATGCTGAATTTGGCCAGCACATATCCGGGAAAAAGCGGTTCCACCCACCAGATTTTCCCGCGGCGTGTGGCTTTCCGATAGCGGAGGCGTGGGCAGAAAACGTCAACGCCTTCGATGACGCGCAAGTGTTCTGCGGCGATGTGCTCGCGCTTCGTCTGGCAGCGGACACAAAACCATTCTGCGATGCTGGGATCTTTGCTCATTATTGACCGAGGATTTTCTGAAGGATGGGGAGCACTTTTCCGCTGCTGCTCATCCATGTTTCAAGGCGTCCGATGCGTTCACCGAGAAATTTCCGCCGATCCGTATCGTCGATTTCCTGGGCGGTTTCGGCCAAGCGGTTGATTTTTGCTTTCCCGCTCTCCAAATGGGGCCGGACCTGTTCGCGGATGAATCCACCGACCAGCCGTTTCAGTTCGATGGCCGGTTCATAATAGGTGCGGCGCTCGGCCCCACCGTCCGCCTCGCGGACCGCGCCGAGGCTTTTGAGCATGCGCAGTCCCTGGCTGGCGGAACCTTTGCTGATGTGAAGCCGCAGCACGAGATCGTCCAGGGACAGCGGGACCTCGGAAATGAACAGCAGTCCGTAAATTTCTCCAATCGAACGCGGCAGCCCCAAAACCCTGACTCCGTCGATGAAAACAGCCACTATCTGGCGCTCCAACGGGTCCAGTTCGTGTTGATCTCCGTCGAGCAAATGGGTCATGCAACTCATCATAAGGAAACGCAGCGATTGTTCAAACTTTTTTGAACAAAGGGTGGCGGCCTCACTTCGAGAAAATCAACCGCGAATGAACGCGAAGAGACGCGAATGTTGCTATTGACGGTGGAATAGGCCCAAAGGGTCAACATCCCTCAGCCCAGCCCATCGGGCTGGGTAATATCCGCCAAGACTCATGCGCCCCAAGGGGGAGTGATATCGGTTTGCGTGATCTGACCCAGGATGTTGCCCTAGGCTGAGGGATGTAGGCCCGTTGGGCCAAAGATCTCAAAGACATCTTCGGGTTTTTACCACGGACTTTCCGTAGTGTCGGGACGACTGATTCACCGGGAGTTTGACTCCATGCCAGTCCTTTGGGCGCAATCGGCGGTTGAAAAACCAAACGGAGTAAGCCTTGGAACAAAGGGCCGGCCGCTTACTCGCCCTTGCTGGCACTGGCTGGCATCGTGCAAGTGACGATGCATCCGCCCTGAATTCCCCTTCGGACGTCGATTTCCGCTCCGATCAAGCGGGCGCGGTATTGGAATATTTTCAAGCCCATCCCGATGCCATCCACATGCGCCGATGGGACGAAACCGCTGCCGTCATCCGTGACCGTGAGTGTCCACACGCCATCCTTCGTTTGGCAATTGATCTCGATTTTGGATGCATCGCCGTGTTTGAGGGCATTGCTGATCGCTTCCTGGACGATCCGGAAAAGGTGGATCTCGGAGGATTTTTGGAAGTGGAGGTGATTTTCGCCCGTCACGGAGCAACAGATTTTTGCCAGTCTTTCCGTCCGCACGGCGAGGTCCTGGAGGGCGAGGATCAGGCCGCCACGTTCCAGCTCAACGGGGTAGAAGGATTTGGCGAGATCGCGGGTGGTAGAGATGCTTTCGGAAAGCAAAGTCTGGATCCGGGCGGCATCCGCCGCGCTCGGGTGGAGCTCGCTGTGGAGTTGGCTGGCGAGAACTTCTGAAAGCATCCCGATGCCGGCGAGCTGTTGCCCGAGATCGTCATGAAGGTCCTGTCCGAGGCGGTTTTGCTCGCGCTCGTTGATTTGCAAAATCTTTTCCTCTAACTGTTGGCGTCTGGCGGTTTCCTGTTCCAAAACGAGCGTCCGGTCCTTGACGCGGGCTTCGAGTTCCGCGTTGAAATTCCGCAACGCTTCTTCGGATTCCTTACGCTCCGTGATGTCGATGAACGTGCCGATGCTGCCGCGAATCGCCCCTTTTTCGTCGAAAAGTGGAGTGGCACTGCCGAAAATGTAGCGTTTTTCACCGTCCGGAAACACGATTTCCAACTCGGTATCCACCACTGCGGTTCCTGTGGCTGCGGATTGCTGCATCGGCAGTTCTTCAGGCAGGAGCCGTCGGCCGTCGCGTTGGAATTCGTAGCCAATTCCCTCAACCGCAGCGGAGAAGTTTTCCGCAGACTTGGTACGAAACATTGCATTGGCAGCGGGATTACCGGTGATCGTTTCGCACGCGGCATCGTAACTGACAAGAATAGCCACGGGTGCCTTACTCATCACTGTTTCCAGTTCACAACTGCGTGCCTGCAACTGCTCCTCCGCCTGCTTGATTTTCAGGCGCAACTCACTCTGTTCCAATGCTTGGGAAATCGCCGCTGGCAATCGGCCCAGCCGATCCTTCAACAGGTAATCGGCGGCACCCAGCTTCATCGCCTGCACTGCGGTTTCCTCGCCGATGGCCCCTGAGACGATGATGAATGGAATCTCAAGCCCGCTTGTTCTGAGCAGTTCAAGTGCGCGCTGGCCTCCGAATTTTGGCATGTTCCAGTCGGAAAGAATGAATCCGTAACCGTCACTGAGGCTTGCGATGTAGGCTTCCTCCGAATCCACACGGGTCCAATTCAAATCAAATCCCGTGCCTCGAAGGGCATGCATGACGAGCCGGACATCATCCGGATTATCCTCAACGAGCAGGAGTTTTAACGGTTCGGGCATGGGGTTCCTTGCTGTTCGGCAGTGGCTTGGGAAGGAACTACACACCCTGTATCGCCGCGCTGCCACCGCCTTTGAACGGGTTGGGCTGCTTCTTTTTTTCAAAACAGCCAGCGGCAGTTCACGATTTTCGGAATTGCCTTTGGCCAGCAGGATTTCAAGCGGGGGATGCGTTCCATTTTTGATGAATGCTTTGAGAGTTAAGCTGAAAGTGGCGTCTTGGTCAATGTCGCTTCACTCCAGATACAGCCGCATTTGCCACCGATCAAATGGACAATATCCCATTCATTCTACCGTGATTACCCGCGTGGGGTCCATTTTCGCGTAGTCGCCGAGATTGTGCCGGGCTTAACGGGCGAGGCGGCCCGGTTTGGAGTTGGGCAGGACGCAGGTGACGATGCAACCGCCGTCATCCCCCCGTTGAACGTTGATGTCCGCATCGATCAACCGGGCGCGATATTGGAAAATGTGCAGTCCCATGCCGGTCCCCCTGCCTTCGGCGAGTGGATGGTAGCCGCTGCCATTATCCGTGATGGTGAGTGTCCGTGACTGGCGATCCCTCATGCAATCGATCCGGATCCGGCTGGCGTTGCCATGTTTGATGGCGTTGTTGATCGACTCCTGCACAATTCGATAGAGATGGATCTCCGTGGACTTTTCAAACGAGATGTCATCCTCGGCAGCCACGAAGCACGAGATTTTCGCGAGCATTTCCGTCCTGTATGCGAGGTCTTGGAGGGCGAGGATCAGGCCACCGCGCTCGAGCTCCACGGGGTAGAACGATTTTGCGAGATTGCGGGTGACGTTGATGCTTTCCGTGAGGAAAACATGCAGCTGGGTGGCGTCCGCTGCTTTCGGATGTGACTCGGCGCTGAGATCCATCGATAGCACTTGGGCGAGTATTCCGATGCCGGTCAGTTGTTGTCCCAGATCATCGTGCAGGTCCTGTCCGAGCCGATTCTGTTCGCGCTCGCTGATTCGAAGGATTTCCCCTTCAAGCCGCCTGCGTTCGGCGATTTCGGCGCGCAGCCGGTCCATCGTGATTTCAAGATGGTGGGTGCGGTCCTGGACACATTCTTCGAGGGTGATATTGAAATCGCGCAGTGTTTCTTCCGTTTGTTTTTGTGCCGTAATGTCCTGCACCGTGCCCACCGAGCGGATCCGTATGCCCTCGGCGTTGAAATAACTGCGACCCCGTTTGCACAGCCAGTGCTCGGTCCCATCCGGCCAGATGGTGCGGTAATCCACCTGAAAGTCAGGCCGCTCCGGGGTGGTGCCGAAGACCACCGCTCGCATCACCCGCACCCAATCCTCGGGATGGATGATGGTGCCCAACGTCTCCTGCGTGGGGGGCTCCGCCTCGGTTGGGAGCCCGTGCATCGTTTTGCAGCGTGCCGACCAAGACGCCTCGTTTTTCAGAAAATTCCGGTCCCATGTTCCAAAGTCCGCGCCGGCGAGCGCCATGCTGAGCCGCTCCTCGCTCTCCACCAGTGCGAACTCGGTCCGCTTGCGAGCGGTGATGTCGGTGTGGGCCACGATCGCTCCACCGATTTCCTCGGGTGCCGCGACCGCATGCATGAGAAACCAGCTTTTTCCGCCAGGGCTTTCACACGGATATTCCAAGTGAAACTCCTTCAGGCTCCGGTTCAGGACGGCCTCGATTCCTGAGACTGCTTCACGGGCATGTGCGTCGCCCTCCCGCATCGCCTTCCGGGATGCATCCAGATAATTGGTTCCGACGCCGATCGTGCCAGCGGGGCTGCCGTTTTTCTCTCCAAAACGCAGCCATGGCTCATTCACGGCAATAATTTCTCCATTCCTGTCCAACACCGCGATTTCCGCAGGAATGGCATCGAGGATCAACGCCTTGAATTGTTTATTCCGATGCGTCAATTCTTCGGTCAATTTATGCTCGGTGATGTCGCGAGTCACTCCGGCCATCCGCGTTGGCATATCGGCCTGGGTGCTGAATTCACGCCCACAGACCCTGATCCAGCGCACGATTCCGTCACGGCGCTTGATACGGCATTCAAGATTCCAATTCCGCTTCTCGGTGATCGCTATCTGTAACTGCTGGTTCACCGAATCCCGATCCTCCGGCAGCACATGCTCCAGGAAATTCTCGTAAGTCCACCTGGCAGGCGGAGTTTCGTAGCCGAAAATCTGATGGTGCCGGGGCGAACATATCGCGGATTGGTCGCCCAGATTGAACTGCCAAATTCCCGTCTGCTCCGCATCCATCGCGAAGCGCAGGAGTTCGTCATTGGCCTGCAACGCCAGTTCGCTCTTCCGGTGTGCGAGGAGTTCCCCGGAAAGCTGCCACAACGCTGCTCCGACGAGGATGAATGCCAGCGCGCTTCCGAAAATAATTCCTTTTTGGGTGGCGGCCGCACTGACCAGGCTTCCCTTCTCCCGGGTTTTCAACTCGGCTCTTTCTTCATCCGATATCTGCTGGGCGAGTTCGTAAATGTCGTTCAGCATTTTTTCACCTTTGCCCGTCGTCACCTCCTTCTGGATTGCCTCAAAACCCTCGCTGTTTCTCATCTCGACATGGTTTTTCGCCAGTTCGCGGCGTTCTTCGAGAAGCCGGACAAGTGCTGCAAAGTTCTCCTGCTGATGGAGGTGGTCGCTCTCCAATGCCTTCAACTGCTCAATAGCGGTATTCTCGTCCCTTATCGACTGTTCGTGTTTCTCCAGAAACGCTTCGTCTCCAGTGATCAGATATCCACGGTGGCTTGCTGCGTCGTAGCCAATGATTTTGGTCAATTTCTCAACGGTGGCGACGACTTCCTGCGAGTGTCTGACCCGGGCCGCGTCGTCGGCCATGCGCACAGTGCTGTGGAATGAGATCGCGCCGACTCCGCCTAGCAACAGCAGCGCCAGGACAAATGCACCGATGATTTTAGTACCAATCCGTGGTTTCATTGCGCGTCTGATGGAATCCAGAACGCTTACTAGCTGGTTAATAACGGATTGTCTCCACAAATATCATATCAGCAAGGACTGCGGATGGATGAATCGCGGAGATCCTGCGTGAGAACCTCAATGGTGGAATCGTCGATGCCCAGCGATCAAACCTTGATTTGATCGCCGGATGATGCTGGATTTCCCACTATGCGCATCTTGATCACAGGCGGAGCGGGATTTCTGGGTTCACATCTTTGTGAAAGGCTTCTTCGGGAAGGCAATGAAGTCATCTGTTTGGATAATTTCTACACCGGCCGGAAACGTAATATCGCCCATCTGCTGGATAATCCCTATTTCGAACTCGTCCGCCACGATGTGACCGAGCCATATAAATACGAGGTGGACCACATTTATAACCTCGCCTGTCCGGCCTCGCCGCCGCACTACCAACATAATCCGATCAAGACTACCAAGACTTCGGTGATGGGCGCGATCCATTGCCTCGG